>PLDT01000257.1:0-6731 GCA_003136255.1 Actinomycetota bacterium | reverse complement strand
GCGACCGGGTGTTCCACCTCGACCACCATCTCGCGCGCGGCGATCTGCGGCTGCTCCAGGGCCGCGGGCACCGTGTTGACCGGACCGGCGGGCACGCCTGCCGCGTTGAGCCGGTCGGTCCACTCCGCGCAGCCGCGGGTGGCCAGGGCCTGCGTGATGCGCGGGATCAGCGTGTCACGGTGCTGCACCCGGTCCGGGTTGGTGGCGTAGCGCGGGTCGTCGGTCAGTTCGTCCAGACCGGTGGCGGCGGTGAACCGGCGCCAGAGCCCGTCGCTGCCGACCGCCACCATCAGCGGCTCGTCGGCGGTCGGGAACACCTGGTACGGGGCCAGGCTCTCGTGGGCGCTGCCGTAACGGCCCGGGGTCACGCCGGTGGCGAAGTACTTGCCCGCCACGTAGGTGAGCCAGGCGACCTGCCCGTCCAGCAGCGAGATGTCGATCAGCTGGCCGCGGCCGCTGACCTGTCGGGCGTGCAGCGCGGCCAGGATGCCGATCAGCGCCCACATGCCGGCACCGACGTCGGCCAGGGACGTGCCCGAACGCACCGGTTCGCCGTCCGGCTCCCCGGTGACGCTCATCATCCCGGACACGGCCTGCGCCACCGCGTCGTACCCGGGCAGTGCCGCGCTGGGCCCGGTCTGCCCGTAACCGCTGATCGAGGCGTAGATCAGCGCGGGGTTCCGCGCGGAGAGCTCCGGGTAGCCCAGGCCAAGGCGGGCCGCGGTGCCGGGCCGGAAGTTCTCCATCAAGATGTCCGAGCTTTCGGCGAGCCGCTGCACGAGTTGCTGGCCCTCCGGGGTCTTCATGTTGACCGACAGACCGCGCTTGTTCCGGTTGATGGACAAGAAGTAGGCGGCGTCGTCGCCCTGGAACGGCGGACCCCAGCGCCGGGTGTCGTCACCGTGCCAGATGTCCTCGACCTTGATCACGTCCGCGCCCAGGTCACCGAGGATCATGGTGGCGAACGGGCCGGACAGCGCCCGGGTCAGGTCGAGGACCCGCAGGTCCGCCAGCGGGCCTGTGGCAGAGGAGATGTCCATTGCCGATATGTTACGAGCCATGGGAGACCTGATCCTGCTGCGGCATGGTGAGACCGAGTGGAGCAAGGCCGGCAAGCACACCGGCCGGACGGACATCCCGCTCACGCCGAACGGGCAGAAGGCGGCCGCGGCGCTGGCCCCGGCGCTGGCCCGGCTCGACATCGTGGCGGTCTTCTCCAGTCCGGCGCAGCGCGCGATCCGGACCGCCGCGCTAGCCGGGCTCACCGACGTCAAGCAGGACCCGGACCTGTGGGAATGGGACTACGGCGGCTACGAAGGCCTGACCACGCCGCAGATCCAGGAGCAGCACCCCGGTTGGTTCCTGTGGCGGGACGGCGTGATCCCAGGCGACGCCGCGCACCCCGGCGAAACCGTGCAGCAGGTCAGCGAGCGGGTCGACCGGGTGCTGGCCCGGGTGGAACCGCTCATGTCCGACGGCAACGTCGCCCTGGTTGCGCACGGGCACGTGCTGCGCGTGCTCACCGCTCGCTACCTGCGGCTGGATCCGTCAGACGGGAAGCTGTTCCGGCTGGACACCGGGACGATCAGCACGCTCGAGTGGGAGCACGCCGAGCCGGTCATCGCGTCCTGGAACGTGCCACCCGTGGCCTAACCGCCCGGCTCGCTTAGTTACGGCTCGCNNAGTTACGGCTCGCTTAGTTACGGAGGGCCAGGCGCTGGTTCTTGCAGCCGGTCAGGCACACGGCCAGCCCGAGCACGCCGACGTCGCGCAGCGCCGTGGGGGACTGCCCGGTGACCGCAAGCGAGATCGTGATCTCCAGGAGCAGCACGCTGGCGATCGCCGCCGCCCCGCGTGGCGCGATGCCCGCGACCAGCGCGGCGGCCGTGACGAACAACACCCAGCCGTGCGCCAGCACCAGGATGACGGCCAGCGAGGATGACTCGCTGACCACCGGCACGTACTGCGTCCAGCCGCCGGGCTGCACCAACTCGTGGTATCCGAACCAGAAGAACACCACGCCGAGCAGGATCCGCCCGGCGGTCGGCGCCCATTCCGCGGTGATCGCACCGACGCGTTCGGCCAGCGCAGCCAGGCCGGTCCGTGGGCTCTGTTCGGCCTGGGCGGCGGGCAGCGGCGCCGGGGCGCGGTCAGGGACGGGCACCTTGACCCGGGATCTCGGGGCACCGCTCGCCCAGCCTGTGCTCATCCGGCCAGCCCCCTGCCGATGGGGTAGAACGCCGCATGCGACGAGAACGACGGCAACGGCGAAACCTCCGCGCCGTTGCGCTGGAACCAGCCGACCAGGGCAAGGGCCAGGGCGACCAGGGCGAAGAAGATCAGGACGCTGAGCCCGCGGGGTCCGACCAGCCGGGTCATCCTGAGGCTCCCTCCGCGCGGCGGGTTTCCTCCCGCATCCAGGTCAGGTATGCGGCCGACCCGGTCACAATGGGCAGGGCGATGATCTCCGGCTCGTCGTAGCTGTGCCGTTCGGTGAGGAAGGCAGCCAGCTCGTCGTACCGGTCGACCGGGAGCTTGAGCAGCACGAGCCACTCCTCGGCCCGCTCCAGACCTCCGTCCCACCAGTACATCGACGCTACCGGCCCGGCCACCTGCGCGCACGCCGCCAGCCTGGCCTCGACGGCGGCGCGGGAGAGCTCCATCGCCTCCGCGCGGGAGTCCGTCGTCGTCTGTACCTGGAGGTACTGCACCTCAAGGTCGGCCATGGCCCGATCGTACGCTCACCGGGCCCTAGTACGCTGTGCCGCACATCGGCTGACCGCTGGCATCGGTGAGGAGCGCGGGTGGAACTGCTGTATTCCGGCAAGGTCCGGGACCTGTACGCGGACGGCGACGACCTCATCATGGTCGCCTCGGACCGGGTCAGCGTCTACGACGTGGTCCTGCCGACGCCGATCCCGGACAAGGGCCGGGTGCTGACGCAGCTGTCACTGTGGTGGTTCGGCCAGCTCACGGGCGTGATCGCCAACCACGTCATCTCCGGCACCGACGTCCCCGCGCAGTGGGCGGGGCGGGCCATCAGGTGCCGCAGGCTGCGGATGCTCCCGGTGGAGTGTATTGCCCGCGGGTACCTGGCCGGCCTCGGGCTCGTGTCCTATAACGAAACCGGTACGATCTCGGGCGTTCGGTTGCCGCCCGGTCTCAGCGAGGGCTCGGGGCTGCCCGAACCGGTGTTCACGCCGACGACCAAGGCCGCGGCGGGCCACGACGAGCCGATGACCCGTTCTGAGGTCGCGGACCTGGTCGGCGCTCCGCTGGCGGGCGAGCTGGAGCGGGTCACGCTGGAGGTCTACCGGCGCGGCGCGGAGCTGGCCGCCTCCCGCGGCGTGGTCATCGCCGACACCAAGCTTGAGTTCGGGCTGGATCTTGACGGGTCGCTGGTGCTGGCCGATGAGGTGCTGACCCCCGACTCGTCGCGGTTCTGGCTGGCCTCGCAGTGGCAGCCCGGCCATCCGCAGCGCTCGCTGGATAAGCAGTTCCTCCGTGATTGGTCGGCCGGCCTGGACTGGGACCGCCGACCGCCGGGCCCGGACGTCCCACCCGAGATCGTGGCCGCCACGCGGGAACGCTACCTGGAGCTGTACAACCGGCTGACCCGCAGTGACCTCGGATGACCAGACTCAGGACAAGATGAACCGTTCTACCGCGTTGGCGAAGCCCTCGTCCTCGTTGGATGTGGTGACGCGGCGGGCGGCCCGCTGGACCTCAGGGCTCGCGTTACCCATGGCGATGCTGAGCCCGGAGTGGGCAAACATGAGCACGTCGTTGGGCTGGTCGCCGATCGTGGCGATCTGCTCGGGCGGGATCTGGTAGGTCCGGGAAAGGTACTGGGCCACGGCACCCTTGTTGGCGTTGGGGTTGGTGACATCGGCGTAGTACGGCTGAGACCGAGCCGCCGACACGTGGTCGCCAAAACGCTCGCGCACCGCGTCCACGCCCTTCTGGACCGCGTCGTAGTCGTCGCTCACCCCGGTGATCTTGGCCACTCCGTTCGACACCGAGGCGAAATTGTCGATCACCGTCGCGTCGAACTTGACCGTCCAGGTCTCGCGGGCCACGTGCGGTGCCTTCGGGTCCCGGATGAACCAGTCCGCGCCCCGGTAGATCCACACGTCCAGTCCCTGGGCACCGAGCAGTTCGATCACCGTCGGCGTCACCTCGTCGGGGATGACCTGCTGCTCGATCACCGACATGTCGGGATGGACGTACACGCCGCCGTTGAAGGCCGCGATCGGCATGCTGAGCTTGAGCGGCTCGATGAGCATGGACATGCCGCGGGGCGGGCGGCCGCTGGTGATCGCGAACAGGATCCCGGCCTCCCGCAGCTTCCCGACCGCGGCGATGGCCCGGTCGGTGAGGACCTTGTCGTTGGTTACCAGCGTGCCGTCGACATCGGCGAGGAACAGTCGAATTGACGGGGCCATGTTGCCTCCAGTTTGGTCCGGTGAGGTCAGGAGCTAGACCACGAGTGCTTGAAGTCGGTCCGGTCGACTGACTCACCCCGGCCCACGAGCACCGTCGCCACCATCTCCGGTGGGAACAGCCCGTGCTCGACGACGCCGGGCGTCGCCGACAGCCGGGCGGCCAGTGCCGCCGGGTCATCCACCGGCCCGTGGTAGTCCGCGATGACGCCGCCGTCCGGGCTGCGCGGGACGTCGCGCAGCGAGGCCGGCGCGACCCTGCGCATGGTGGCGCGCAGCCCGAAGGAGAGCAGCTCGAGGGGGATCGGGCTATGTAGGGCCTGGACCGGCTTGGTCGAGTCGACGATGACGACGAACCGGTCCGCGGCCCCGGCGACGATCTTCTCCCGAGTGTGCGCGCCGCCGCCGCCCTTGACCAGCCAGCCGTCCGGGGCGACCTGGTCCGCGCCGTCGATGGTGATGTCGAAACGGTCGATGCTCGCGACGTTCTCGATCCGCAGACCCAGCTCGCGTGCGGCGTGCTCGGTGCGCGGCGACGTGGCCGCACAGACGATGTCGAGCGATCGACGGGCCAGGGCCGGGAGCAGGAACGCCACCGTCGAGCCGGTGCCGAGCCCGACGGTCATGCCGTCTTCGACCAGTTCAGCCGCCGCCTCCGCGGCGACCTGCTTTTCCCGGTCGACGCCCTGCGGACCGCCTGGCGGGCCTGCCATCGGGTCCTCAGGTCGCGGCACGGTCGGCCATCACCAGGGAGGCGGCGGCCTCGACGCGGCCTGCCGGGATCGTCGTGTCGCCGGCCAGGAGCCTGGCCAGCGGCTCCTTCTTGTCCTCGCCGGTGATCAGCCAGAGGATCTGCCGGGCCCGCGCCAGCGCCGGGTAGGTCAGCGTCATCCGTACCCGCCCCTGGTACGGCTGGGTGAGGGCGACCAGGCGATCGGTGACCGACAGGACCGGGTCGCCCGGGACCAGCGAGGCGGTATGTCCGTCGGGGCCAAGACCCAGGTGGACCAGATCGAAGTGCTCAGGCAGCAAGGCCGCGTAGCTAGCGGCCGCGGCCACCAGATCGCTCTGGTTGACCGGCATGGGCCGCACCTGCGCCGGGGCCGAGCCCAGCGCCTTGGTGAGGTGGGTCAGGTTCCGGTCGGGGTCATCGGGCGGAGCCACGCGCTCGTCCACCTGGTAGATGACGGTCGCCTCCCACGGGACCGTCTCCGACGCCAACTCGGCGAACATGGCCCAGGGGGTGTGGCCGCCGCTGACCGCGAAGTGGAAGCTGCCTCTGGCCGCAACCGCGGCGCGGGCGCGTTCGGCCACGAATGCCGCGCCAGCCTGGGCTACGGCATCGGGATCGGCCAGAGTTTGGAGTTCGTGGTGCATGTCGCTCCCCAATGCTTGTTCAGGGGATGGGTTCGGATCCGTCGGGCGGCCCATCCGACACGCTACGCCAGCCTAGAACGCGCGCGATAGGAGACCCTTATGGCCCGGCGTCACCTGCGAGAGTCCTCACCGTGCCCGTGGGGTGTACCACGGGCCGTTCGGTAAAAAATTTCAATTAAGCATAACGGGCAGCAGTGTTATGGCCCTGCCATTCGGTGCCACCGCTGACCTGTTCGGCCCTCAGGCGGGCAGGTCGCCGATCAGCGTGTGCCGCGTCGATCGCAGCAGGCCGCCGGCGGCGTTGTAGAGGCTCAGTCCCCGCATCGGGGCGCCGCTGGGCAGCGTGCCGGTCCACGCGACCGCGACCATGTCGCCGTCGACGACGAGCGCGTCAATCGTGTAGCGGGGAAGCCCGCCGACCAGCTTGACCGCGTGCTCGTAGTCAGCGCGCGCTCCGTCAGGCCCGATCCCGGGTGGCTCGTGGCCGTAGTCAACATAGTCGGGCGCGACGCATTGGTCGAAATCCTCCGGGCGGCCGTTGGTGTAGCAGTCGAAGAACTTGCGGACGGCCTGTTCGGGACTCATCGGGGCGCTCACTGCTGTCTCCTGTTCGGCGGTTCATCTTCCTCGGAGCCCTGCGGGGAAAGGTCAGCCTACGGGGCGGCCCAGGTTGGCCAGGGCCGTGTTCAGCACCTCGCGGGTGGCAGCGGAGCCGATCATGCCGTCGGGGCCGATCACGGACATCCACGTGCGCTCACCGGCCCGGTTGAAGCCGAACGTGGTGCCCTCGGGAAGCGCAGCGATGATGGCCTGCGTCAGCGGGCCGTCCATCTCCTGGCCTTCGGGGAGGAACACCGCGTCGTCCGGAGGTCCGCTCGGGGCGTTCATGGCCTCTAGCACGGCGGCCTCCAG
>PLDT01000155.1:0-7117 GCA_003136255.1 Actinomycetota bacterium | reverse complement strand
GTACGGGATCATCACCGACGTGCGGGAGATCTCCGGCGGCCGGGTCCGGCTGCGACCGGGGGCGCTGTACACCGCCCTGGACCGGCTGCGCGCGGACGAGCTGATCGGGGTGGACCGGGAAGAGGTCGTGGACGGGCGGCTGCGCCGGTACTACCGGCTCACCCCCGCGGGCACCGGGCGGCTCGCTGATGAGGCGGCCCGGCTGCAGGCTCACGCCGGCGCCGCGCCCACTGCGGGAAGCCCGCTGCGCTCTTCCCGGCTGCGGGTGCTGCTGGCCGCCGCAGCCTGCTACGGGGCCGCGGCCGGGATCCTCAACCTCGCATACTGTCCGGGGACGGTTACCAGCGGTACCAGCGGCCCCGCGAGCCGCCCTCGCCCATCCGGACCACGAAGCCGAGCAGCCATATGACCAAGACCACGAGCGCGATCCACCACAGGACGTGAATGGCGAATCCGAGCCCGCCGAGTATGAGGGCGAGCAGCAGAATCAGCAGGATGACCATGACCTAATCCCTTTGTGAGGCCGTTCCGGGCTGAAATCAGGTACCCGGCGATCCGTGACCTATCCCCGGAGGTGTTGCCCAGTTCGTCGTGGGTAGGAGAGCCGCTCCCGCTGACGACTCTCATTAGGAGCAGGCTTTATGGCCAAGTACGACATCGACCCGGTTCTCCAGCAGCTGGCCCAGGCCATCAACGAGTCAGGACAAGCCGCGGCGCCGATCACCGTAACGGTTCACGGGACGGTGCTGACCGGCGCCCTGATCGCCGAGCAAACCTACTTCAGCGAACTCATCGAAGGAAATCCCCTGATGAGCGCGCTGGAGCCGTCTTCGGGCCTGCTGGGCAAGGAGTACGCCAAGGACGCGGAAGCCGCGTCCGACAGGCATCTGCACATCCGGGGGACGGGCGCCCGGGGCGACGGCGCGGTCACCGAAGGCCTGTGGCGGATCAGCCTGGGAGCCGTTGACGGCTGGACCCTGCGAGCTGGNNCGCGCGAGCCAGGTGCTGTCGAGGTTTCTGCGCTCGCAAGGTCGGCTGGCCGCGCCGGGCACGCTCACAGAATGCCAGCGGAATCCGATCGCTCGCCGGAGCGGCATCCTCATAATGAGGCCACCTGCTATCATTGCTAGCACTGAGAGGAGGGTTTGATCGCGCTGTCAGCACTAAGCATCCGCAACCTTGATGACCGGGTGAAAGAACGCCTCCGCGTCCGGGCCGCGCGCCACGGGAGGTCGATGGAGGCCGAAGTCCGCGCCATCCTCGCCGACGCGGTCGCCGAGCCCGGCGAGGCCCCGGGCCTGTTCCAGGCGATCATGGATCGCTTCGGCGAACTGGGCGGCGTCGAACTCGATCTTCCCCCGCGCTCCACCAGGCCCCGCGCGGCAGAATTCGGCTCGTGATCGTCGTCGACACCAACGTCGTATCCGAGCTGATGCGGCCCTCCCCCTCCCCGCAAGTCCGAGAATGGGTCAACGCGCAGGCGCCAGACGAGCTATGCACCACGGCCGTTACCGTCGCCGAGATCCGCTACGGCCTCGAGCGACTGCCCGGCGGACGCCGAAAGGACAGCTTGCTGACTACAGCCACGGAAGTGTTCGCCGCGTTCAGCGACTTCATTCGGCCTTTCGATGCCGATGCCGCGATCTGGTACGCCACGATCGTGGCCCGCCGTGATCGCCTCGGCCACCCTATTGACGGCTTCGATGCCCAGATAGCCGCTATCTGCCGGACCCGCGGCGCGGCGCTCGCCACGCGCAACGTTAAAGACTTCCGGGAAACCGGGATCGACGTGATCGATCCATGGCAGCAGAGCTGACCCGTCAGCCACCCGGCGCCTCTAGGGGAAGACAGTGAGGGTTCCTTGCGGGGCAGCGGTGTTTTGCTGCGGGTAGTCGGTGTCGGAGCCCTGGCCGCGGGCGCCGTGGAAGATGCCGGTGCTGTGGGCACCGTCGGCGGCCCAGATGGCCTTGACCTGGGGACCGATGCCGGGCTGGGGGCACTGCAGGCCAGCTTCGTGCAGGACCAGCGTGCCCTTGCCTGTGGCGATGGTACGGATGATCCGGTTGACCCATTGGGAGGTAGCCCCGCAGGGCGGCTGGTTGCCGTCGGCGGTGATCACGGTGGTGAAGGTGACTTTCCCGTAGGGGGCCATGGTTCCGGTGCCGTGGTTGTGGATGATGCAGATCCCTGCCTTGCACACCGGCGGCGCGGTATCGGTGACGGTCAGCCGGGTGCTGATATGCACGGTGTGCGGCCCGACGGCCGCGGCGGCCGGAACCGGGACCAGGGCGATGCCCGCGAGGGGGATCGCGGCCAAGAGGGTGCGGGAGAGGTGGAATGCCTTCATGTTGTCCTCCGTGAATCAGTGCGGTGCGGCTGCGTGGTTACCACCTAGGCTGCGCGGCCGGGCGTGGTACTGGCATCGGGGAATCCCCTCGTCGTGAGGATCACGGCGCCGGCTGTGGCTGGGACGAGCGTGAGCCCGCGTCTCCTCTGAGAGCGATCCGGGGAGGGTTGTTCCCGGCATCCGAGCGCGGTGCGCTGTGCGCTTAACCGGGGCTGCGGCTAACCAAGGCTGCGGCGCACCAGGTCGACCCGCCCGCGCAGGCCGAGCTTGCGGTAGATGCGGGTGAGGTTGGCCTCGACGGTCTTGACGCTGAGGTACAAGGCCGCAGCGATCTCCGGGTTGGTGTGCCCGGCGGCCACCAGGTCGGCGATGCGCCGTTCGGCCACCGTCAGGACGTGGTCGGATCCAGGCGCGAGCCGGGCCCGCTGCGCCGCGGCCAACGCCTGCCAGCGCACGGCGCCCAGGCCGCCGAACACGGCGATCGCCTCATCCAGGGAGGCGGCAGCGTCGCGGCGCTGGCGGTCTTTGCGCTGCGCGGTGCCCAGTACCAGCAGGCAGCGGCCGAGCTCGAACGGCAGCCGCCGCTGCCGCGCTTCGGGAATCACCGCCGCCGCCGCCGCGGCGGCCGCGGCCGGGTCGCGGTGCCCGAGCAGCAGGGCGGCTTGGGCGCGACCGCTGCTGATCCGCGCCCAGGGGTGATCTAGCCGCCGCGCCGCGTCCTGCAGCCAGGCCAGCCGACCTGCCGCGCGGTCCAGCTGACCGGTCGCGGCCCACGCCTCGATCAGGTCGGGGGTGAACGGGCAGAGGCCGGGCTCGCCGATCGCGCCGGCCTGCAACATGTCCGCGACCGGTTCCAGCCAGCGCAGCGCTGCTGCCGGGTCATCGGCCGACAGCTCGAGCAGGCCGAGCACCCACCGGCACTTAGCCGCGTACATCCAGTCCCGTCGGGCTTCGGCCTGCTGCAGCCCGGTGGCCGCAACCTCGCGGGCGTGTTCGATACCGCCGCGGCCCGCCTCGATGAGGGAGACGGCGTAGGCAGTAATTCCCAGCTGAGCCTCGCCGGTCTCACGCCACCAGCGGACAAACGCGGCGGCATAGGCGGCGGCGGCGTCCCAGTTGCCTGCGCGCCATTCGACCTCTATCAGGTGGAGCCGGGTTTCGGCGGCGCTTTCGTCCGAGCCGTGCCGCTCAGCGACAGCGATCACCGCGTCGAGCAGGTTCCGCGCCGGATCGAGCTCACCGCGCCACAGATACCACTCGGCCAGGAACGTCTCCGGGGCATCGTACGGGAACGGCGTGTCGGTGAACCCGGGCAGCCGCGCCGCCTCACGCAGCCGGTCGCCAGCCCCGGCTTCGCCCGCCATCGCGGCCACGAACCCGTCCACGGCTAGTGCTCCCCGCACAACGACCGGGTCGCCCGCCGCGCGGGCCTGCGCGACGACGACCGCAGTGCGGGAGCGTGCTTCATCCAGCCGTCCCAGGATGCCGAGCGTGATGCACAGCTGGGTGCCGACCCGGGCGGCACGAGCCGGGTCCCGCCCGGCCAGGTCCTCAAACGCCTCGGCGAGCAGGCTGCAGGAAGATTCAGCGTCGGTCTCGCCATCTGCGCGGATGGCAGTCAGCCGCCCGCGCAGCGAGAGGGGAACATCCATGGCCCACTTCTCGCCCAGACGCCGCACCTGGTCGAACTCGCCAGCTGCCCAAAGCCGCTCCAGCCAACCAAGGCGGCGGCGCCACGCGTCCAGGCTGCCCGGGTCCGGGGTCAAAGCGACCGCCAACTTGGCCAGCGCGACCGCGCGTACGGCCGCGCCGCGGACGGCCGCGTTCTGGCCGGCCTGCTCGACCCGCCGGGCCAGCGCCTCATCCGGCTCATCGGCGCCGCAGGCCAGATGCCACGCCGCCTCATCCGGGTCATCCAGGGCAGCGGCGATCACCCGGTGTAGGCGGCGCCGGGCAGGACCGGACAACATGGCCTCAGCCGTCTCACGCAGCAGCGGATGGCTGAACCGCAACACCGGATCCGGAGGCACCGCCTCCAGCACCCCGGCGGCCAGCGCCTCATCCACCAGCGCATCGGTCCGGCCGCCTGCGATAGCGCGCAGCAACCCCCGCGTCGGCGTGCCAGCCAGCGCCGCCGCCTGCACCACAGCCAGCGTCTGCGGGCCAAGCCAACCCAGGCGGCCGCGTAGTGACCCGGACAGTGTGGACGGCAGGTGCACCGCCGCGCCGTCATGCCCGCCGCGAGCCATGGTCTGCCGGGCCAGCTCAAGGGCCGCGTACGGGCTTCCCGCAGCCAGCGACACCACCTGCCGCAGCACCCCCGATGACCACCGTCCCGGAAACCGGTCCAAGATCAGCTCCGACAACGCCGCATCATCAAGACCGATCAGGTCCACCCGCGTAACGCGCGCCCCGAGCTCGTGCTCCAGCGCTCGGGCCAGGCCGCGGTCCGCATGCCCCGAGCGGACCGCAACCAGCCACCGCACCGGCGCGTCCCCAAGCCGGACCGCCGCGGCCTCCAGCAGCCGGCCGGTGTCGGCATCGGCCCACTGCTCGTCATCCACGGCCACGACTACGCCGTCCCGCGCCAGGCCCTCCAGTACCCCGACTGCCGCCCGCTCTAGCAGCGCCTCCCCCAGCGGCCCCTCCGCGACCGCCAGACCCAAGGCTGCCCGCAGGGCGCTGGCCTGCGGCGCGGGCAACCTCGGCAGCATCCGTCCGACGACCGGATCGAGCAGGTCAGCCAGATTCGCGAACGCGGCCTGCCCGCTCGGCACGCCCGTCGTGCGCAGTACCACCACACGCGCCGGCCAGGAGCTGGCCACCGCCCGCCACAAACTCGTCTTGCCGATCCCGGGTGCCCCGGTGATCACAGCCGCGACCGCGCCGGCGCTGGCGTCCGACAACGCCCCCCGGCACGCCGCCAGCTCCGCCACCCGACCCTGCAGGCCCACAAGGCCAGAGTAACAACGAGGCGCTAAGACTCTTCGTACCGAACGAACGGGGTTCTCCGCTACGGATCCCGGGTCTCGTTAGGCACGTGCAGCCGGTTGCCGGCGGCGGCGGTGCTGGCCACAATGGCGGCGACCTGAGCCCGGGTGGCGCAGCCGAGCTTGGCGAGGATCCGCCCGACGTGGGTGTCGACGGTCCGTTCGGAAATGAACAGCCGCGCGGCGATCTGCCGGTTGGTCAGGCCGCGGGAGATCAGCTCGGCAATCTCCCGTTCCCGCCTGGTCAGCGGCGGCCCGGTCGCGGCGGCAGGTTCCCCCTCGCGTTCGGCGGCCGGCCAGAGCGCGGCGCTGATCTGGTCTCCGCGGCCGAGCACCTGCCCGGCCTCGCGGGCGGCGCGGAGCGCCGGGCCGATCGCCGCGACCTGGATCTCCAGCTTGTCCAGTGCGACCCGCATGTGCGGGTACAGCCGGCCGCTGGTGCGCTCGCCGAGGGTATCGATGAAGCCGAGCAGTACCGCGACCCGCGCCCAGTCACCTTGTGCCCCGCAGGCTTCGGCGAGCAGGCCGGTGGCCCGCAGCAGGCCGCTGTTGCCCCCATTTGGGTCCCGGACCGGCGACAGGTTGAGCCTGGCTTACTCCACGCGGCCGAGCTGAACCTGACCGAGGACCTGGCCTGTGGCGCTCTCGCCCGTGGCGGTTACCGACGGCAGGGGCCGTTCATTCCGTATCACAAAGGGCATCGGGACGGCCCACAGCCGCAGGCCGCTGCCTGCCAGGCCAGCCGCGAAGGTCGGCGTGCTGACCACGCGGCCGCCGGGCAGGTGCAGGACCACACGCGCCACGTCCGCGTGCGCGTAGCCGAATGCTTCCACCGGCTGCCAATCGCCGCCGCGGAAATTATCGAGAGGCTCCNNCCGCAGTGGCGAGATGAATCCGGCACGCCCGCCAATGAGGTATGCCAACGTGGTGTCGGCCGGGGCGTCGGCGCCGGGGGTGTAATGGAACACCGGCACCCCGCCGCTGATGGGCAGCGGGGTCTGGCGTAGCCCGGACGGCCCGGCCGGGCTCAGGGTGGCTGCCAGCCTGCTCTTCGCGTTAAGGAACACGAGCCGGACGCGGCTGGATGCCGGGTAGCTCACCGCCCAGGCCTCGTAAGGGAAGCCACTCCTGGCCACGACCGTGCCGGAGTAGGCACGGTCGTCATCACCCACCGCTATCACCGTGTACACCTGCCCGGTGGCGGCGGTCCCGACGGCCATACGCATGCCCTTTCCGGCAACGCCCGCACCCTCGTTCCCGGTGACGGTGGCGAGCTGGCCCGCGGGCGGGCCTGGCAGCGGCCAGCAGAATCCGCCTCCGCCGCCGCCGGGCACGTCGGTCGTGATGTGACAGAGCTGGATCTGGTCATGCGAGTAGGCCGGACTGCTGCCGCCGAGCCAGAAATAGCTCGCCTCCGGCTTGGAGGTGGACGGCGGTCGCGGGGTGGTGGCAGCAGCCGTAGCTGCGACTGGGACTTCTGGGTTCACCCGCTGCCGCCCGGCGGGCCGATGACCCTGGTCGCGTCCTGGCTGAAGCATGGCATTGCCGAGTCTCGCGCCGAACTGGACGGTGCGGCGATCCGCGAAGCCGCCCAGCGCGCTGTGACGTTGTGGCCGGAAGAGCCAGAGTCCGAGGGCGGCGGTTCCTGGAGGAGCCAGACGATCACGGCGAGCACGCCTGATCACCTTGATGCGCGGGCCGGACCTGACCGGCCCGGCTACGACCGTCGGCCGCCTTGATGCATCGATCGGCGTTTGCCTTGGCGGGCATGCCGGGCCGT
>PLDT01000059.1:0-5858 GCA_003136255.1 Actinomycetota bacterium | reverse complement strand
ACGACGCCACAGCAGGCGGCGGGGATCCGGACCGAACCGCCGGTGGCGCTGCCCAGTCCCACGTCCGCCTCGCCGGTCGCCACCGCGACCGCCGAGCCGCTGGACGACCCGCCGGGCACGCGCCGCGGGTCGGCCGGGTTGACCGGCGTCCCGGACCAGGCGTTCGTGCCCACCGCGGACCAGCACAGTTCGGCCAGGTTGGTCTTGCCGACGATCCGGGCCCCGGACCGGCGGGCCGCGGCCACCACGGCCGCGTCCTGGGCGGCCGGCCGGGCGCGCTCGGCGATCACCGGACAGCCGACGGTGGTCGGCACGCCCGCGACGTCGATGCAATCCTTGACCGCGAGCCGCACGGCCGATTCGGGTCCGGCGCCGTCCAGTCGCACAATCCAGGTCGGGCTGCCGCCGTCGTGATCCATACCGGTCATTCTGGCCCCGAGGGGGTCCGGGGGGCCGAGGGGGTCTGGGGGGGAAAGGTTTCCCCCCAGGAGCAGGGGGGTCTGGGGGGATCGTCCCCCCGAGGAAACACAGCGCACCTAAGAAGTCATGGACTCTTCGTTTGATAGTCATGGCGGGGTTCGGCGCTTCGATCATGACGTAGCTCACCTTGTGAGCATGAGGGTTGCGATCATCACCGAGTCGTTCCCGCCCGACGTCAACGGCGTCGCGCACTGCGTGGTGCGGGTGGCGGAACTCCTCGCCGCCGGCGGCCACGAGCCACTTGTCATCGCGCCGACGCCACCGCGGACCAAGCGGTCACGGCACGAGGACACCGAGCCCGGACCGTTCCCCTACCCCGTGGTGCGCGTCCGCGCCGTACCGCTGCCCGGCTATCCGAGCTTCCGCCTCGGACTGCCGAGCCGGCGGATGCGCAACGCGTTGATCAAGCACCGGACCGAGGTCGTTCACCTGGCCAGCCCGGTCGTGCTCGGCGCGCACGGCGCCGCCGTGGCCAAACGGCTGGGCCTGCCCACGGTCGCCGTCTTCCAGACCGACTTGCCGTCCTACGCCTATGCTTACCGGCTCGGCCGGGCCGGCGAGGCGGTCGCGTGGCGCTGGCTGCGCGGCATCCACAACCGCGCGGCACGGACGCTGGCCCCGTCCACGGTCACCGCGACCGGCCTGCTCGGCCGCGGGATCGCCAACGTGTGGCTGTGGGGCCGCGGGGTGGATACGGTCCGCTTCGACCCGGCCCGGCGCAGCGCCCAGATCCGGGCCGGCCTGGCGCCGGGCGGTGAACTGATCGCCGGCTACGTGGGCCGCCTGGCCCCGGAAAAGCACGTCGAGCTGCTGGCCGGGATCACCGCCCTGCCGGGGGTGCGGCTGGTCATTGTCGGCGCCGGGCCAACCGAGGCCTCGCTGCGGCAGCAGATGCCCGATGCGGTGTTCCTGGGTGAGCGCCGCGGCGACGAGCTGGCGGCGATCTACGCCAGCTTCGACGTGTTCGTGCACAGCGGGCCGTACGAGACGTTCGGGCAGACGCTGCAGGAGGCCGCCGCGAGCGGTCTGCCGGTGGTGGCACCGGCCGCGGGGGGACCGCTGGACCTGGTTGAGGACGGCGTGACCGGGTACCTGGTGCCGCCCGGCGACTCGGACGCCTTCGCGGCCGCGGTGGCGCGGCTGGCCGCGGACCCGGCGACCCGCGCGGCGTTCGGCGCGGCCGGACGACGCAAGGTGCTGAGCCGAAGCTGGCCTGCCCTGACCGAGGAGCTGATCGGCCACTACGCCGCGGTCCTGGGCCGCAAGCGCGCGGCGAAGGTCGCGATATGAGGATCGTGCGACTGGCGAACTACGTCGCTCCGCACTCCGGGGGGCTGCGCACGTCGTTGCGCGAGCTCGGCGCCGGCTACCTGGCCGCGGGCCACGATCCGGTGCTGATCATCCCCGGCGAGGCGGACAGCGACGAGCAGACCCCGCAGGGGCGGGTGATCACGCTGAGCGGGCCGCGGCTTCCGTTCACCGGTGGTTACCGGGCCATACTGCGCAAGCGGCGGGTGTCCGAACTGCTCAGCGAGCTGCGGCCGGACACGCTCGAGGTATCGGACCGGACCACCCTGCGCTGGACCGGACGGTGGGCGCGCGAGCACGGCGTCCCGGCCGTGATGATCTCGCACGAGAGCCTTACCGCGCTGCTGAGGCTGGCCGTGCCCGGGCTGGACCTGCCCGCGCTGTCCCGGTTCGGTCCGGCGCTGGCCCTGGTCGACGCGGTCAACCGGCGCACGGCCCGGGCGTACCAGCGGGTGATCTGCACCACGGCCTGGGCGGCCGCCGAATTCGAGCGGGTCGGCGTCGCCAACCTGGTGCGGGCGCCGCTTGGCGTCGACCTGACCACCTTCGCCCCGCCCCGCCCCGGCCAGCAGGGCACGCGGGTCCGGGACGCCTACGCGGCGCCGGGCGAGACGCTGCTGGTGCACTGCGGCCGGCTGTCCCCGGAGAAGAAACCGCAGCGATCGCTGAGCACGCTGGCCACCCTGCGAGCGAACGGCCTGTCCGCCCGGCTGGTGGTGGCCGGCGACGGCCCGCTGCGCCGCCGCCTGGAACGCCGCGCGGCGCGCGACCGCCTGCCCGTTACGTTCGCTGGCTTCCTGCCCGACCGCAACGACCTGGCCGCTCTTCTGGCCAGCGCCGACGTAGCCATCGCCCCGGGCCCGGCGGAGACGTTCGGGCTGGCCGGGCTGGAGGCGCTGGCCTGCGGGACACCGGTGGTGGTGAGCGCCGAGTCCGCGCTGCCCGAGGTGGTGGGCGAGGCCGGGGCCAGCGTGGCGGGCGAGGACCTGGCCGCCGGGGTGATCACCGTGCTGTCCTGGCCGGAGGCGGCCCGCCGGGCCGCGGCGCGGGCCCGCGCCGAACGCTTCGGCTGGCCCGCGGCCGTACAGGCCTTCCTAGGCATCCATGAGGCCGTTGTGGCGGCCGGGGCGGGGAGGGGAGGCCTGGTCGAGGGCGGGGCGGAGGCAGGGACCGGCGCGAGAGCTACGGTGGCCGCCGAGCGGAGGACGGCATGACGACCTTCGTCGCGCTCGGCGATTCGATCACCGTGGGGATGGGCGACCCGGCCCCCGAGGGCGGATGGCGCGGCTGGGCCGCGCTGCTGGCCGCCAGCCTGCACCAGCCCGTCATGCACAACCTCGCCACGCTCGGCGCGCTGGCGGCCGACGTGGAGCGAATCCAATTGCCGACCGCCACGGCGCTGAAGCCCGACGTGGCCAGCGTGGTGATCGGCATCAACGACACCCTGCGCGGCAACTTCGACCCGCAGCGCACCGGCGCGGCCGTGGCCCGCACCGTGGCGGGCCTGCGGCTCGCGGGGGCCCAGGTGCTCACCATGCGGCTGCCGGACCCAGGCCAGATGTTCGGTCTGCCCAAGTCGCTGGCCAAGCCGCTGGCCCGGCGAGTGCGCGCGGTGAACCAGGCGGTGGACGAGGTGGCGGCCCGCTACGGCACGCTGCATCTGGACGCGGCCCGTGACCCGGCCATCTACGAGCGGCGCTTCTGGAGCGTGGACCGGTTGCACCCGAACGAGCGCGGGCACCGCTTCATCGCCTGCCAGTTCCACGACCTGCTGGCCAGCGCGGGCTACCCGGTCGGTGCCGGGCCCGACCCAGAGCCGTCCACGCCGCCGCCGTCGCGGATGGCGGAGGTCCGGTGGATGGCCACCAAGGGCACCATGTGGCTGGCGCGGCGGTCCCGGGACCTGGTCCCGGCGCTGCTGGCCCTGGCCGTGCGCGAGTGGCTGACCGCCGAGGACGAGGAGACCGAGCGGGAACTGGTGCCGGTTTCCGAGCACTCCGGAACCTGAACGAAGTCAGACGACCTTCAGGAAACTTTCAGCATTGCGGAGGGCTGTCCTTGGCTGGCCTCAAGGTCCGTGGCCGAATATCAAGGGTAAGGAAGGGAACGAAGCCGCTTAGGCCGCGGCTCGCGAATGAGGGACGGAAACCATGAGCCAGACGTTTGACCCAGAGCAGCCAGAGCGGGCGAGCAGCGCGCAGAGCGAGCCAGGCTCCCCGGCGCACGGACAGGGTTACCCCTATGGCTACCCGGCCCAGCAGAGCTATCCGGCTGTCCCCGGCCACCCGGGCGGCCCTGGTTACCCCGGCGGCCCTCGTTACGGGGGCGGCTCTGGTTACGGCAACGTGCCGCCGATGCCGCCGCGGAGGAACCACAAGCGCGGGCTGATCGTGACCGGCGCGGTGGCACTGGCCGCCGGGGCCGCGTTGGGCGGATTGATCGGGAGCATGAACCATGGCGTGGCGGGCACCGCCACGGCCACGTCCAACACCACGCTGTCCGCCAGCCAGATCGCCTCCCGGGTGGACCCGGCGTTGGTGGACGTGGTGTCCACCGACGGCTACCAGGGAGCCACCTCGGAGGGTACCGGCATCGTGCTGACCTCCACCGGCGAGGTGCTCACCAACAACCACGTGATCGAGGGCGCCACCTCGATCAAGGTCACCGACATCGGCAACGGCAACACCTACACGGCCACCGTGGTGGGCTACGACGCCACCCAGGACGTGGCGGTGATCCAGCTGCAGAACGCCTCCGGGCTGACCATCGCGAGCCTGGGCAACTCCTCCTCGGTGCAGACCGGGGCCAGCGTAACCGCCCTGGGTAACGCCGAGGGCAAGGGCGGGACCCCGTCGGTAGCGACCGGCTCGGTGACCGCGCTGAACCAGTCGATCACCGCCTCGGACGAGCTGTCCAACGTCAACGAGCAGCTGACCGGGCTGATCGAGACCAACGCGCCCATCCAGCCCGGCGACTCGGGCGGTCCGCTGGTCAACTCCTACGGCCAGGTGATCGGGATGGACACCGCCGCGTCCTCCAGCTACGAGCTCCAGGGCCAGTCCTCGACCGCCACCCAGGCCTACTCCATCCCGATCAACGAGGCGCAGTCCATCGCCAAGCAGATCGAGTCGGGCACTACCTCGGCTGACGTGCACATCGGCGCCACCGCCTTCCTCGGGGTGGAGATCGGCTCCTCGAGCAGCACGGGCAACGGGTCCGGGGGATTCGGCGGATTCGGCGGATTCGGCGGCCAGAACAGCCAGGGCACCACGAGCGGCGTGAGCGTCGCCGGGACCGTCTCCGGCTCCCCCGCCGCCAACGCCGGCCTGACCGAAGGGGACACGATCACCGCGATCGCCGGCCAGTCGGTCACCTCAGCCGAAGATGTCGCGCATGACCTGGTCAAGTACCACCCCGGCAACTCGATCTCGGTCACCTGGGTGAACCAGTCCGGCCAGTCGCAGACCGCGACCATGACCCTGGCGACCGGCCCGGCCGCTTGACGCCCGCACGACCTCGGACCAGCGATCCCCGTCTCCCTGCGACGGGGATCGCTGGTTTTCCGGGTGGCCGGGCACGCACCACGCTTCGTTCCGTATAAAAGGGCAAGGACCGTGAGGAGGAGATCTGGTGCGAGCGGCGAGACTCCGGGGGCCGGGCGACCTGCGGGTGGGCGAGGAGCCGGAGCCCGCGGCGGGCGCGGGGATGAGTCTGGTGCGGGTCACCGCGGTCGGGATCTGCGGCTCTGACCTGCACTGGTGGGACGAAGGCGCGATCGGCGACGCCACCCTCGCGCACCCGCTGGTGCTCGGCCACGAGGGGGCGGGGGTGATCGCCGAGGGACCGCGGCGCGGTGAGCGGGTCGCCATCGACCCGGCCATCACCTGCGGGACCTGCCGGGCGTGCCGGGACGGCTACGCGAACCTGTGCTACCGGATCCAGTTCGCCGGGCACGGCGAGACCGACGGCATGATGCGCGAGCTCATGGCCTGGCCGACGGACCTGCTGCACCCGCTGCCGGATACGGTGACCGACGCGGACGGCGCGCTGCTCGAGCCGCTCGGAGTGGC
>PLDT01000218.1:22746-22991 GCA_003136255.1 Actinomycetota bacterium | reverse complement strand
GACAGGTCGCGCACCCGGAAGCCGCGCTGCGGCGTGGCCACCAGCAGGCCGTCGGCGGTCAGCCGGGTGAGCGCCTCCCGGACGACGGACTGGCTGACCCCGAATCGCTCGGTGAGCTCGACCATCTTCAGCTTCTGGCCGGGATGCAGACCTCCGTTGAGCAGGTCGCTCCGAAGAATCTCGTACACCCGTTCGGTACGAGTCGCGGGAGTGGCGGTCACGCCCTCAGCATAGCGTATTTTCCC
>PLDT01000218.1:1168-22721 GCA_003136255.1 Actinomycetota bacterium | reverse complement strand
GAGGTGCCCGTGCTGATCGTCGGGGCCGGCCCGGCCGGGCTGGCCCTGTCCGCCGCCCTGTCGCGGTACGGCGTCGGGCACCTTCTCGTCGAGCGGCACCGGGGCACCGCCCACACGCCGCGCGCGCACATCATTAACCAGCGCACGGTCGAGATCCTGCGGCACCTGGGGATCAGCGACCGCTTCCACGCGGTCGCCACGCCGCAGCACCTGATGGCCAACAACCTGTGGGTGACCACGCTGGCCGGCCAGGAGGTGGCCCGGTCCGAAACGTGGGGGACCAGCGCCGAGCGGGCCGCCGACTACCGCGCGGCCAGCCCCGAGCCGATGGCGAACTGCCCGCAGACCGTGCTGGAACCGATGCTGCTGGCGGCGGCCCGGGACATGGGCGCCGACATCAGGTTCGGGTGGGAGTTCACCAGCCTCGCCCAAGATGAGGCCGGCGTCACCAGCGTCATCCACGAACGTGACGGCGACGCGACGCTGACCGTGCGTTCGCAGTACGTGGCGGGCGCCGACGGCGCCCGCAGCCGGGTCCTCGGCCAGGCCGGNNGCGAACATCTGGTTCCGCGCCGACCTGTCCCGGTACCTGGCGCACCGCCCCGGGGTCCTGACCTGGAACGTGATGCCGGGGCCGCTGCCGCCGCTGCGGCTCGGCACGCTGATCTGCCACAAGCCGTTCACGGAGTTCGTGCTGGCGTTCATGTACGACCCGGCGCAGGTGTCGCTGGACGCGCTGAGCGCCAGCGAACTGCACAGCCGGATAACCGCCCTGGTGGGCGAGGAGGTCGAGGCGGAGATCCTCGGCGTGGCNNGACGCGTACAACCTCGGCTGGAAGCTGGCCCTGGTGCTGGCCGGGCGGGCGGGCGCCGCCCTGCTGGACAGCTACTCGGCGGAACGCCAGCCGGTCGGGGCGCAGGGCGTGCAGCGCGCCATCACCAGCCTGCAAGAAGGAGCCGCGGTCGAGGCCGCCCTCGGGTACGAGCCGGGCCAGGCCGCCGAGCCGGGCTGGGCCGCCCTCACCACCTTGTACGAGCCGGGGCCGGCCGGGGACGAGCGCCGGGACGCGCTGCGCAAGGCGATCGAGCTGAGCAACTACCAGTTCAACGCCCACGGCGTCGAGCTCGGGTACCGCTATCAAAGCGCCGCCATCGTCGACGACGGCAGCCCGGAGGTCACCCCGGCCCGCGACCCGCAGCTGTACTACCAGCCGACCACCCGCCCCGGCGCCCGCGTCCCGCACGTCCGGCTGGAACGAGACGGCGTCCCGGTCTCCTCGCTCGACCTCGTTGACGACCTGGGCTTCGCGCTGCTCACCGGGGTCGGCGGACAGGCGTGGTCCCGGGCGGCGGCGGAAGCGTCCGCGCGCGTCGGGGTCCCCGTCCGGGTCCATGTCATCGGCGGCCAGGACGGCGTGACCGACCCCTACGGCGAGTGGGCCGCCCTGCGGGAGGTCGAGACCACCGGCGCCGTCCTGGTACGTCCGGACCGGCACGTGGCCTGGCGTTCCATGCGGTACGCCCCGGACCGCGCGGCGCGGCTCACCGCCGTCCTCGAGCAGCTGCTCGGACTCGAACAGCTCAGCTGATGCGGCGAAGGGAAGGGGCCGGTGACCTGATGTCGAGCAGGCCGGGCGTCGCGATCGTGGGGGCGGGCCCCGCTGGGTTGGTGGTTGCCCACCTGTTGCAGCGCGAGGCCATCCCGTTCGTGGTGTTCGAGCGGGAGGCGCCCGCAGAGTTGGCCCGCCGCCCCAAGGCGGGACTAGTCGAGTACCGCACCGTGCAACTGCTGGCCGCCGACGGCATCGCGGGCTCCATCTTGGAGTTCACTGCCGAAAATCATCGCTCCGAGTTCCGCACGCCGGACGAGTCGGTGCTGCTGGAGTATGCCGCCTTGACCAACGGGCGGCCGCACTACATCTACCCGCAGCATGAGCTGGTGCAGCGGCTGTGCGAGGCACTGACCGAAGCAGGCGGCGAGGTCCGGTTCGGGCATGCCGTCCGGGCGGTGACCCAGGACTCCAGCGGAGTCGTACTGTCGGTGCAGGGGCCGGACGGTGAGCCGTCGCAGGTCCGGTTCGAGGCCGCAGTCGGGTGCGATGGATCGAGCAGCCTCGTCTCGGCGGCCATGACGCAGGCCCGGGTCAATGAGCAATTGCTGCCGGGACGGTTCCTGGTCATGGTGGCCGCGGCCGCGCCCTTGGAGAGGCACACCATCTACGCCGCGCATCCCCGCGGGTTCGCCGGGCAGATGCGCCGCGGCCCGGCTCAGACGCGTTATTACCTGGAGATCCCCGGTACCGACATCGCCGCGGACTGGCCGGAGCAACGGGTCCGCAACGAGCTGGCGGCCCGCCTGGGAATCGGCAGGCCGCTGGATGCGCCGCTGGGCGAGATGGGAATTCTCGATCTGCGGGTCCGGGTGATCGAGCCGATGCAGCAGGGTCTGCTATTCCTGGCAGGCGACGCGGCTCACTTGATTACGCCGGCCGGCG
This sequence comes from Actinomycetota bacterium, assembly GCA_003136255.1. Taxonomy (GTDB): domain Bacteria; phylum Actinomycetota; class Actinomycetes; order Streptosporangiales; family Streptosporangiaceae; genus Palsa-504. Next base: position 20,226 of record PLDT01000218.1, on the reverse strand, counting down.
GCAAGGGCATGAACCTGGCCATCCAGGACGGCATCGAGTTGGCCCACGGCCTCATTGAGCGCTTCGGGCCACGGCAGGACGACACGCGGCTGTCGGCCTACTCACGGACCCGGCTTCCGTCGATCTGGCAGACCGAGGCCTTCTCCAACTGGTTCCTGCACGTACTCCTCACCAGCCTGCGCGACGGGAAAGAACCATCCGCCGCCGTGCCCGGAGGCTTTTCCCATGGGCTGAGGAACGGCTGGATCGCCGCTTTGCAGAACGACCCGCTCTTTGCGCGCTGGTTCGCCCACGCCTACGCGGGAGTGGACCCTGATTAGGTTAAACGCGCGCTGACCCGGCCGACGTGCCCGCCAACCAGCTGCGGGGCGCCACGCCCCGGCCCCGCGGCGTAGGGAACAGGGATACCGCCCGCACGCCCCGGGCATATGCGGACCGTAGGACCAGGGTCGTTCGGAATGATCTGAATTCTGGTCCGAACGACCGGGGGTATCACCGCCGGGATACCGATGCCGCACACCAGGGTGCCGGCCAGGGTTTTATACGGGTGCCATCCGCCGCCCGGCGCGCGACTTTGTAAGCATCGACCGCCAAACCGAACCGATCCAAGGAGATCCGCATGTCTGTCACGACGGGCGCGACGGCGATCCGGCCGTTCACGATTCCCGAGGTCCCCGAGGCCGAGCTGGCGGCGCTGCGCGTGCGCATCGCGGCGACCCGCTGGCCCGACCGGGAGACCGTCACCGACTACTCGCAAGGCGTCCCGCTGGCGATGATCCAGGAGCTCGCGCGCCATTGGGCGACCGATTACGACTGGCGCCGGTGCGAGGCGACGCTGAACGCCCTGCCGCACTTCATCACCGAGATCGACGGGCTCGACATTCATTTCATCCACGTCCGGTCCCGGCACGAGGACGCGCTGCCGCTGATCGTCACGCACGGGTGGCCCGGCTCGATCATCGAGCAGCTGAAGATCATCGACCCGCTCACCGATCCCGCCGCGCACGGCGCGAGCGCCTCGGACGCGTTCCACCTGGTCATCCCGTCGCTTCCGGGGTACGGGTATTCCGGCAAACCGACCGCTACCGGCTGGGATGTTCCGCGCATCGCACGGGCCTGGACGGCGCTGATGATCCGCCTCGGCTACACCGAGTTCGCGGCGCAAGGCGGCGACTGGGGCGGGGCCGTGTCGAACGTGATGGCCGAACAGGCACCTCCGGAGCTGCTCGGCATTCACACGAACTTCCCCGGCACGGTTCCGCCCGACGTAGCCAAGGCGCTCCAGGACGGCGGGCCGCCGCCGGCGGGTCTGTCCGCCGAGGAAAGGCGCGCGTACGACCAGCTGAACGCCTTGTTTTCCAAGCGGCGCGCCTACTCGAGCCTGATGGGGACGCGCCCGCAGACGCTGACCGGGATCGCGGATTCACCGGTCGGCCTGGCCGCCTGGCTGCTTGACCACGGTGACAGTTACGGCCAGCCGGCAGCGCCGGTGACCTCGGCCGTTCTCGGTCATGCCGTCAACGGGCATCCCGCGGGCGCGCTCACCCGGGACGATGTGCTGGACAACATCATGCTGTACTGGCTGACCAACACGGGGATCTCCGCGGCCCGCCTGTACTGGGAAAACAAGATCGCCCTGTACAACGCGGTCAGTGTTTCCATCCCGGCGGCCGTGAGCGCCTTTCCCGCCGAGGGCTACCAGGCCCCGCGGAGCTGGACCGAGCGGGCGTATCACGACCTCATGTATTACAACCAGCCCGCCCAAGGCGGTCACTTCGCGGCCTGGGAGCAGCCGCAGATCTTCTGCGAAGAGGTCCGCGCGGGCCTGCGACCGTTGCGCAAGTAGCCGAGCGACCCAGGGAGGTCAGCATGACCAGTCCTTCGATTCAGCCGCCCGCCGACATGAAGCTCGAGGTCGTGACGTTGCCCGTCTCCGACGTCGTCGCGGCGCGAGCCGACCTCCTTAACCGGGGCATCGAGGTCAGCGAGGTCTTCCACCTGGCGGGGGGCCGGGTTCCGGGGCCGGATCCGGAAGGGCGTTCGTACCAGACGTACGCCTCGTTCAGCGACCCGGACGGCAACGGGTGGCTGCTCCAGGAGATCAAGACGCGGCTGCCGGGCCGCGAGTGGCAGGACTCCGGCACGGACGTATCGGCCCTGGCCCGCTGATGGGTACCGGATATGCGGAGCTGCCGAACGAGGTGGTCAGCGCGGCCAACGGCGTCGAGTACGCGTATCGCGACACCGGCACCACCCCGGCCACCATCGAGCAGATGGGCCGCGATGCCATCGCCTTCATCGCGGCCCTGGGGATCGGCCAGGCCGACCTGCTCGGCTTCTCCATCGGCAGTTTCGTGGCCCAGCAGATCGCACTGCAGCGGCCGGCCCTGGTCCGCAGGCTGGTGCTGGCCTCCTCGGCCCCGCAGGGCGCGGCCGGCATGCACGGCTGGGCGCCCGAGGTGATCGGCGCGATCGGCACCCCGAAGACCAGCCCCTCGGCATGCGGCCCACGGCTTCCTGTTCCAGCATCACGCCGGCTTCGCCGCCGACGTCGAGGCGTTCCTGTCCGGCTAGGCTGGCACCGGGCAAGGAGCGCAGATGCCGTGGTTTCCGGAGTTCACCAGTGCCGTAGAGCAGGCCCGGCTGCAGACCCGCGACGCGGGCCACGCCGATCCGGTCGGGCAGTACTTCGCCGCGCTGGACAAAGGCGACGCCCGCGATCTGGAGGCCGTGTGGCCGGGCCAGGTGGTGATCTATGACCCGCGGGCCGGCGAGGTCCGCGGGCACCGGCAGGTACGGCAGTTCGTCAGCCGGAACCAATCCTGGCTGGCCGGGCTGCACCCCCGGACCGAGACCGTGGCCTCCACCGTGGTCGGCGGGCGGGCCGTGGTCGAACTGCTGGCGCACTTGACCCACGACGGGCAGGACCTGGCCTGGCCGCTGGCGGTGGTCGCCGAATCCCACGACGACCGGTCGGTGGTGTTCCGGACCTACTGCAGCCAGCTGCCGATGTTCGGGCAGCATTACGTCCGGGCGCCCATTCTCGGGCCCGGGTCCGGCCACCCCGGCGGTATCGTCGGCCAGTACCAGGACGCGCTGGGAGCGGGTGACGCCGACGCGGTGGTGCGGGCCTTCGAGCCGGACGGCTACTTCCGCGAGCCGGTCGGCCCGCAGTACGCGTACCGCGGCACCAGCGAGCTCCGTTCGTACTTCACCGAGTGCTTCAGCGCGGGCGGCGGCATCGGCCTCGAGCAGTGCGCGGTCACCGACGACGGCGTGCGCTGCGCCGTGGAATACAACTGCGTCCGCTGGGGCCGCCATGACCTGCCGCCCCAGGCGGGAATCGGCATCTGCGAGCGCGGCCCGGACGGGCGGCTGGCCGCGGTCCGCGTCTACGACGACATCGAGGCGCCCGTCGGCCGCCACTGACATAGCGCGCTATATTCCGGATTCCGGATTCCGGCGGGAGGTGCGGATGATGCCGGGCAAGCCGGTAGCGGCCCGTGGCAAGCGGTTCTCCCCGGCGGAGCTGGAAGCCGCTCGGCGGGTGCGCCTCGCCGACGTGATCGCCGACGATCTGGTGGTGCTGTTCTGCGGCGCCAACCCCGGGCTTTCCTCCGCCGCGGCCCGCGCGCCGTTCGCGACGCCGAGCGATCGCTGGTGGCCGGCGCTGTATGAGTCGGGGTTCACGCCTCGCCGTCTGGCCCCGCACGAAGCGCACGAGCTGCTCGCCCTGGGACTTGGCCTGACCAGCCTCGTCCGCCGCCCGACCGTCGGCGTCGCCGAGCTGGCCCGAGCGGAATTTGTCGAGGGTGGCCGGCTGCTGCGCAGGCGGGTGCTGGCCCGGCGTCCCCGATGGCTGGCGGTGCTAGGAGTCACGGCGTACCGCGCCGCCTTCGGTCGGCCGGACGCGGCAGTCGGTCTCCAGGAGGACACGATCGGGTCGACGAGGCTCTGGATACTGCCCAATCCGAGCGGCCTCAACGCGCACTACCCTCCCCGGGCGCTCGCCACCGAGTTCGCCCGGCTGCGGGTGGCCGCGGGTCTCCCCGACCGGTCGAGGCGGCTAGAAGACGCGACGTTATGCCGGCGAAAGGGGCTAACTGGGTGAGCCTGTGGCGGCTAACGCGGATTTCCGCACCGGTATTGGCCGTGCTGGTGTCGTGCCCGCCGGCCTGCTGTGCTGAGGGCAGGGTCTGGGTGCGCCGCCCGGGTGAGCGGCCCNNCCGGCGCAGGCACCTCACCCGTCCCGCAATTTACTAGTATATTCGAAGCAATGGAAATCAATGCGGAGGATATGGCTCATACGGAGTATTTTGGTTGCCCCAGCTGCCCGGATCCTCCGTGTAAGCCGGATCCTCCACGGTATTGGGACGCAGACGGACTACCGGGGCCTGCGGGACGACGGCATGCGCGGGCATCGCGGCCGCGGCAGCGCATACACCCCTTCGGCACCCCGATCCTCTAGAGGGAAATGCGCCAACGCTGCCCGCCGCCTGACCATCGAAGCCGCCGTTGATCTGTGACCTGTGTGGCCAGTGCTGCTGCCGGTGCCGCCCCCACCGCCGGCAGGCCGGCACGAGAAGGATCGTGTGACACCGCCTCTTTCACAACAAAGTGGCGTCACACGATCACGGGGAACGGGTCCGACGAGCCGGGCTGCGGCATGATCGCCAGGCGGTTGTTCGGCCGAAAAGGAGAACCGGGGTACACGGGCTTCAGGGGGATAGGTGCTGGCCGAAGAAGGCGAAGATCTTCTCCCAGCCGTCCATGGCCTGCTCGGAGCGGTACATCGGGGCCTGGTAGTAGAAGAAGCCGTGGCCGGCGCCGTCGTACCGGTAGAAGTCGAAGTCCTTGCCGTACCGCTCGAGCTCGGCCTCGTGCAGGTCGACCTGTTCGGGCGACGGATGGGAGTCGTCGTTGCCGAACAGGCCAAGCAGCGGCGCGGACAGGTCGGCGGTGAGGTCGATCGGCGCGACCGGGCGGGCCGGGGACAGCTCGGCCGGGGACTGGATCACTCCCCCGCCCCACAGGTCGGCGACCGCGTCGAAACCGGGCACCCGGGACGCGGTGAGCAGCGCGTGCCGCCCGCCTGAGCAGGTGCCGATGATGCCGGCCTTGCCGTTGCTGGAGGGGAGCGCNNACGTCGTCGGGGGTGCCGTGGCCGTAGCGGCAGTACAGGTCGGGGCAGAGCACGCTGTAGCCGTGCCGCGCGAGCCGCTCGCAGAACTCCCGGTAGAACTCATCCCAGCCGGGCAGGTGGTGCACGGCCACGATCGCCGGCGCGGGCTCGTCTCCGGTCGGCCGGGCGAACCAGGCGTGGATCTCGTCCCCGCCACCGCCGGGATAGGTGATCACTTCCGCCGTGAGGCCGGTGCGGGCGTCGGTCCGGAATGAGTTCCACATGGCGCGGAAGCATACTCTGCCCGGCCGGCGGGCGGCTGGCCGGTGCTGGCGGTCGCGCTGATCTACCGGTTCTACCTGCGGCAGGAGCTCGCGCCCCGGCACTACCTGTTCCTCGGCGCGGTGAGCGGGCTGGTGTTCGGGGCCAGCGAGGTGGTGCACTACTTCACGGTCAATGGCCTGGCCGAGTTCTACCTGACCGTGCAGTCGGCGCTGCCCGAGATCCAGCGGCTCCTCCTGGCGGGTCACTCCGCGCCGGACTCGGTATTCGCCGTGCTGATCGGCCCGGTGCGGTACTTCGTGCTCGACTTCGTGTGGCGGTTCGTCACCGACCCGATCACGCACGCCTGCTGGGCCGGCCTGACCGGCTACTTCATCGGGCTGGCGGCCAGCGGGCGGCACCGGTGGTACACCGTGAGCTGGATCGGCCTGGCGGCCGCCGCGATCCTGCACGGGCTGAACGACTGGAGCCTGGTCAACGGCCACCTGCTGTGGATTCTGGTCACGCTGGTCAGCGCCATCTTGTTCCTGGGCTACGCGAAGGTGGGGTCCCGCACGGACCCGGAGGTGCCCCGGACCCGAGCAGCCGCCCGGACTGGGGCCGGCCCCCGCCCGTGGTGGGAACACTGAGTGGTGGGAACCCCGCTTAGCCCGCAGCCCGGATCGCGTCGAACTCGGCGGCTAGTTCGGCGGCTTCGGCCGCGCCGATCCGCTGGAAAATCTCCAGGGCCTGCCGCAGGTTGGCCTCGGCCTCGGCGGCGTGACCCGAGGCCAGGGCGCACTTGCCCAGGCCGGCCAGGGCGTGTGCCTCGTCCCAGGAGCTGCCGATATCGCGGGCTAGGTCCAGGGCTTGCTGGTGGATTGACCCGGCCTGGTCCAGGTCGCCGCACACCCGGTGCAAGGTCCCGGACTCGTTGAGGACCGTGACCTCACCGCCCCGGTTGCCGAGGGCCCGGAACAGGGCCAGCGACTCCTCCAGATCCCGGGCCGCACCCGGATAGTCCCCCGTCGTCCGGCGCACCATGCCCAGATAGCCAAGGGCGTTGGCCTGGTCATGCCGGTCGCCGATACCGCGGTAGATGCCCAGCGCTTCCTCCAGATCCCGGACCGCAGCCGGATAATCCCCGGTCACCAACCGCACGATTCCCAGGTCCGTGAGGGCAGTGGCCAGGCCGGGCCGGTTACCCAGGTCGCGGCAGATCTCCAGCGCCTCCGCCAGATCCTGGGCCGCACCCGGGTACTCTCCGGTCAGCCGATGCACGATGCCCAGATCGGTAAGGGCGTTGGCCTGGCCGAGCCGGTCCCCGATGTCACGGGAGATGCCCAGCGCCTCCCCCAGGTCCGCGGCCGCAGCCGGGTAGTCCCCGGTCATCCAGCGGACCACGCCCAGGTTGCTGAGGGCCGTGGCCTGGCCGAGCCGGTCGCCGAGGTTGCGGCAGATCCTCAGTGCTCCCTCCAGGTCCCGCGTCGCGCCCGGCCAGTCCCCGGCGAGCCGCCGTGCGATTCCCAGGTCTGTCAGGGCGCTGGCCTGGGCTGGCCGGTCCCCGAGTTGCTGTGCGGCGTCCAGGGCGGTGGCATGGCGGGTGATGGCCTCAGCCGACAAGCCATCGTGGCGCAGCAGAGCGGCGATGCCCGCGGTGAGAGCGATGACCCGGCCGGGCTGGCCGGTTCCAGTCAGGTGGTCCAGGCAGGCGAGCAGGCTGGCGCGCTCGGCCCGGGCCCAGGTCAGCGCCTGCTCACGGTCGGCCAGGACGGGGACCGCGACCGCTTCTGCGCCGGCTGCGCAGGCCAGGGCCGGGCGGGTCTGCAGGGCCAGCAGGCTCTCGGCGCTGGCCGCAGTCCGCTGATAGTAGTCAAGTAGTCGACCAATGGCCTCGTCCCGGTCACGCTCCGGGTCAAGGTGGCCGGCCAGGCCGCGCGCGTACTCGCGGATCAGGTCATGCAGCCGGTACCGGCCCTGAGCCGGCTCGGTCAGCAGGTACTGGTCATACAGCGCCTCCAGGCCCCGGCGCGCAGCGGAAAGGCCGATGTCGTCCAGCGCGGCGGCGGCGTAGGCGTCGATGTCGGCGCCGAGGTGCAGCCCCAGCCGCCGGAACAGCTGCTGCTGGTCCTGGGTGAGATCGGCATACGAGAGGTCGAACGCGGCGGCGACCGACAGGTTCTCGGTAGCCATCAGCTCCAGTCGGTCCCGGGCCGCCGCCAGCTCGACGGCCCGTCCAGCCGGCGACCAGGCCGGGTGGTGGTGCAGCTGGCGGGCCACCATCCCGATGGCCAGCGGCAGGCATCCACACGATCGGATGATCTCGCCCACCGCCGGATCGGCCGGGTTGAGCGCGGGCCGACCGGACAGGCGGACTAGCAGCGCCGCCGCTTCGTCGGCGGGCAGCGTGTCCAGGCTGATCGCGATGGCGTCTTCCAGTGCGGACAGGTGCCGGCGACTGGTGACCAGCACCAGGCTCGCTCCGGTACCGGGCAGCAGCGGGCGGACCTGCTCGCTGCTGGCCGCGTCATCGAGCACCAGCAGCAGCTGCCTTTCCGCCAGCCGGTCACGCCACAGCGCCATCCGCGCCTCNNGCCAGTTGGTGCGCGGCGTGCACGGCGAAGGCGGTCTTGCCGACCCCGGCCATGCCGCCGATCGCGTGGATGCCGACCACTGCAGCGGAACCCACCGCGGCGTCCACCAGTTCCTGTAGCTCCTGCTGCCGGCCGGTGAACGAGGCGATGTCGCGGGGCAGCGTCCGCAGCGCGGCTGTGCCGTCGGTCCCGGCCGGGCTGGGTACGGGGCGGCCCCGGGCGACCGCATCGAATTCTGCCCGGGCCGGGCCGGACAGGCCTAGCGCATCAGCGAGCAGGCGGACCGTCTCTCGGCGGGGCGTCGCGGCGATGCCGCGTTCCAGGTCGCTGACCGACCGGGGGCTCAGCCCGGCTGCCTCGGCGAGCTCCTCCTGGGTGAGGCGGGCCTCCGTGCGCAGCTTCCGCAGGACGGTCGCGAACGCGACCGGCGGCTCGGCCACAGCCTCTCCCCTCGCCCGCGGACGACGCCATCCACGCCGAGCATACGCCGCCGGGGACGAGGGTTACAGACGGCGAACTCCGGCGGGAACACTGACCGGCCGGCCCCGCGGCTGGCCTGCGGAGCGGGCTTCCGCCATGGTTAGGGGATGGACAAGCACCTTCGCTTCATGACCGAGCTCATCGCGCCGCTGCGCGTCCCGCCCGGGACCGAGGTCAAGCTGAGCCGTGACTACGATCCCGGCTACACCGGCCAGGTGGCCCACTCGAAGGCCGACGCGCTGCTAGCCGACGGCGTGGNNATCGACGCCGCGGGCAAGGACGGCACGATCAAGCACGTGATGAGCGGGCTCAACCCGGAGGCGGTGGACGTCCGGTCGTTCAAGCAGCCCTCGGCCGAGGAGCTGAACCACGACTTCCTGTGGCGCCACCAGCGGGCCCTGCCCGGGCGGGGCCGGATCGGCATCTTCAACCGGTCCCACTACGAGGAGGTGCTCGTCGTCCGGGTCCATAAGGAGCAGCTGGCCGCGGAGCACATACCCGCGGTCGCGGACGATGGCATCTGGACGCGCCGCTACCGGGAGATCAACGACTGGGAGCGCTACCTGGTCGACAACGGGATCCACGTGGTCAAGATCCTGCTGAACCTGTCCAAGCGGGAGCAGGCCAAGCGGTTCCTCGAGCGCATCGACCACCCGGACAAGAACTGGAAGTTCTCCCCCAGCGATGTCAAGGAGCGGCACTACTGGGACGACTACCAGCGGGCCTTCGAGGACATGCTGAGCCACACCAGCACCAAGTGGGCGCCGTGGTACGTCGTGCCGGCCGACCACAAGTGGTTCACCCGGCTGGCCACCGCCGGGGTCCTGGTGACGGCGCTCGACGCGATCAACCCTCGTTACCCCGCGGCCGACCCGGCGGTCGCCGACGAGATGGCACAGGTTCGCCAGGAGCTCGAGGCCGAACTCTGAGTCGTGCCAGCGGCCGGGGTCATCGGTCACAGTTGTCCGCTGCCGTTTCCCGACCCGCATGGCCGGCATTACCTACCGAACATGTCGTAAATTACGGGGAGGGAAATCCGTGCTGCGGTTACCAAGGGAGAATGACCAATGCCACTGACCATCGGCGATACGGCCCCGGACTTCGAGGCGGAGACGAGCGAAGGGCCGATCAGCTTCTACGACTGGCTCGGGGACTCCTGGGGGGTCCTGTTCTCGCACCCCAAGGACTTCACTCCGATCTGCACCACCGAGCTCGGCTACATGGCCAAGATCAAGCCGGAGTTCGACCTGCGCAACGTGAAGATCATCGGCCTGTCGGTGGACTCCACCGGTGACCACGAGCGGTGGGCCGCCGACATCGCCGAGACCCAGGGCACCGCGCCCAACTACCCGCTCATCGCCGACAACGACTTCAAGGTAGCCAAGCTGTACGGGATGCTGCCGGCCGACGTCTCGGGCGACGCCAAGGCGCGCACGCCGGCCGACAACCAGACCGTGCGGAACGTGTTCGTGATCGGCCCGGACAAGAAGATCAAGCTGGTCCTGGTCTACCCGATGACGACCGGGCGCAACTTCGACGAGGTGCTGCGAGTGATCGACTCGCTGCAGCTGACGGCCAAGTTCAAGGTGGCCACGCCGGTCAACTGGAAGCCGGGCGAGGACGTCGTCATCGCCGGCTCGGTCTCCAACGACCAGGCCAAGGAGCTGTTCGGGGAGTGGGAGTCGCCCAAGCCCTACATCCGGATCGTGCCCCAGCCCAAGTAACGCGCGGCCTGACCGGGGCCGGCGTCGGGGCCTATGAACCCTCGACGCCGGCCTTGCGGGCGACGCCGGCCAGGAAGGTGGCGGTGCGCGCCTTGTGGTCCGGGACGGCGGCGAGGTTGCCGGGCCAGAGGCGGACCGCTACCACGCCGGGAGGTATCAGGTCGAGGCCGTCGAAGAAGCTCTGGATCTCCTCCAGGGAGTGGATGTAGATCTGCGCGGCGGTGTACTCCGAGGTGAAGTTCGCCCCCTCGGAGGGGTTGCCGGAGCCGACGGAGATGATCAGGTAGCTGCCGGGCACGATGGCGCGGGTGAAAACGGCGGCCACTTCGCGGGCCGTCGCGGTCTGCGCGAAGTGCAGGACCCCGGAGAGGATCACGCAGACGGGCTCGGCCAGGTCGATCAGGTCCGTCAGGTCGGCGTCGGCCAGGATGCCGCCGGGATCACGCATGTCGCCGGGAACCGCGATCACGCCGGGGCTCTTGGCCAGCAGGCTGCGGGCGTGTGAGATGACGATCGGGTCGTTGTCCACGTACGCGATCCGCGCGTCCGGGTCGACATGCTGGGCGATGTCGTGCGTGTTCACCGCGGTCGGCAGCCCGGCGCCGACGTCGACGAACTGACGGATGCCGCGGGCCGCCACGTAGCTGACGGCCCGCCCGAGGAACTGCCGGTTCTCCCGGGCCATCTGCGCGGTGGGCGGGTGGACCGCCAGCATTTTCTCGGCGAGCTCGCGGTCGGCGGCGAAGTTATCCTTCCCGCCCAGCCAGTAGTCCCAGACCCGGGCGACGTTCGGCCTGCTCGGGTCGAATGGCTCCACTGCTCCCCTCCCATCAGGTTCTACGTAGCGTAACGGTTTCCTGGCCGCGCGGGGGTCGGACCTCAGGGCCGGCGGCCTCGGCTGTCGGGTAGCGGGTGAACGTCCCCTCCCTCGGCCCGCAGCATGGTGGCCAACGCCGGGTCGGCGGTGGCCAGCGTCAGCCGGTTGGCCAGCGCGGCCGCCGCTGCGACGCAGTCGGCCAGGCTGACGGCCGCTCGCTCGCGATGGTAACGGCGCGCGCGGATCCGTCCGGCCTCCATGCCGAGTTCATACGAGACGGGCAGCACCTTCAGGCCGGCGTGACCGAGCAAGGCCAGATCAGCTTCGATGCCGTCCGGGTCAGCACCAAACACCCGAACCATCTGGTCGCAGACTTCGGCCGCGTTGACCGAGGTGAGCAGGGGCTGACCGCGCAACAGCTCGGCGACCTCCGCCGCGGCGGGCTCGCCACGCAAGTAGGCAATGACCGCGTAGGCGTCCAGGATGGTCACGCCGCGCCGGCCTGCCGCCTCTCCTCACTATCGGCTTCCGCGCTCCGGTCGGCCGCCCGCGCGTCGTCCGCGTTCGGCCCCGGCGTGGCGTAAGCCCCTCGCAGGTCCTCGATCGGGTCGTCGGGAACCGGCCGGATGATGGCGTAGTCTCCGCGGTCGATGACGAGGACGGTCTTGGTCCCCCAGCGGTGCCGTACCGCGGCCGGAACGGAGACCTGCCCGTTACGGCTCACCTTCACCCTGGCAGCGGTCATGCATTCATTGTATATGGTCGCTGATCCATTGTATGGCCCGCTTCGGACGGGGCCAGGTCAGCGGGAGCCGTAGTTGTAGGTGGAGGAGTTGCCGGGGGTGCCGTTGCCGTGGCTGGACAGCACGTTCACCACCAGGACGGTCCCGCCGATGGCGATGGCCAGACCCACGACGATGGCGATGATCAACCGGAGCACGGCACTCCTTCCTTCGGTCCCTAGGGGACGGTGAACGTTACCCCGGCCGGCCGGCCGGTGTGCTGCTTGAAGTTGACCGGCACCACCGTGGCCTGGTAGCGGCCTGGCCCTAGCCCGGTGATGGTGGTGCTGTCGGCGTATGCGGTGGTCACCGGGGTACCGCCCGGCCCGTTCAAGGAGACGCGATAGTGGACGCCAAGGCCGGCATCGGGCCAGCTCAACGTGACCTTACCGCTGCCCGGCGTGGCTCGCACGGACGCCAGGGCGGGTACTGGCGGACAGCCGGTGCCCGGGTAAGCCCAGGCGTCGAACCATTGCGACGGGTCCCGCGGCACGATCCGCGGATCGTCCTGCGGTCCGCTCGTGGCCGCGTTACCGTGCGTGCCCGGGTGATCGCCGAATGCCGCTAGCGGGACCGCGATGAACCGGGGCAGGGTCACCGTATTGGTGAAGTCGGACATCGGCAGGCAGCCGGTGGTCACCGCCTCCGAGTTGACGTTATAGCTGATGACCAGCGTGTCGGGGGTCGAAAGTGCGGGTTCGACTCGTGCCTCGTACAGGATGCGGTAGTCATCCGCGGCGTAGAGCCCGATGGTCGGGTCCCGGTACAGCACCCTTCCTTTGGCGGGGTCGAACGGGCCCCACGGGGTGCTGGCCGGGTAGGCGTTGATGTCGGGGTCGCCCGGCGTCACCCCGCCCTGGATCAGCCAGTAGCGGCCTCCCGCCTGGATCACGCTGAACCCGGACGACACGCTGAGGCCGCTGCCCGGCGGCTGCACCGGCTCGGCATGGTGCTGTCCGGCGGCCCACGCGCCGGCGCCCGTGTAGAACCGCCACGCAGCGAAGGAGGTCAGCTGGGACACCGGGACGCGGGCCAGGTAGAGCCGGTAGCCCGGGACCTGGACGTTCGGGCTCTGGGTGCCGTAGATGTACACCGTGTTCCCGGCGCGTAGCAGCGCGGCGCCCCACAGGATCGGGGTGCCGCCGGACGGCGGCGTGTAAGACGGCAGCGGGACCAGGTCCGGCCGGGCGACCGCGCCGTACTGGGGTCCGCGGCCGGCCGAGCTGAGCTGGCTGGCCGGGAAGGTGGCGATCACCGTTCCGACCGGGACGAACGGAAAGGCGCGGGCGAGGTAATGGTCGTAGAACTTGACCACCGTCCCGCTAATCTCGATGCCGTCCTCGTCCCAGTACCGGGCACCGCCGGGCACCCCCGGCGGTTCCCCTACCACCGGGGCCGCGTCGCCAGGACGGCCGGGGCCGGTGCAGGCTCCGCCGCCCGTCATGGTGACGAACGTGCTGCCCGGGCCGGTCATGGTCTGGACGACCACCGCGTTGTGCACGAACCCGCTGAGGTGCGAGAAACCGGTGCTAGGCCCGGCCGGGCCGATGAACGTATCGGAGAAGAACCACGCGAGCTGGGTGTCGTTGAGGCGGATCGCCGAGACCCCGTCGCCGCCGGCCCAGTCGGCGCAGTCGGAATGGTCGGAGTACGCGACCCACTGCGCGTCTAGTGCGGCGGGGTCCGGTTCCGGTCCGGCGAGATCCGGTACCGGTGGGTTCGGGATCAGGACCGGGCGGCTGGTGCTTACCGGGGCTGGGTGATGGTGGGGCGGCGGGACCAGCCAGATCAGCGTGATGGCCACCCCGGCGGCCACTCCGGCGGCCAGTCCGGCCAGTTCGAGGCCGCGGCGGCGCCGACGGCGGGCCGGGGGCTGGTCCTGGTCCGTGGTGGTGCCGGAGGCCTGCGCCATGGCTGGCTACTGCTTCCGGGCGTCGACCAGCAGGATGGACGCGGCGGACGGCCACCGGCAGAAGACCCGGTCCAGCGGGCCCAGCGGCCGCGGCACGTCGTGGTAGCGCGCCCCGGCCACGTTCACGCAGCGGAAGCCGCTGGCGGTCAGGAACTCGGTCAGCGCCCGCCGGGTGAACAGGCGCAGGTGGCCCGCCACCACGCTCCCCGGCCTGCCGAACACCGCGCGCAGGCTCACCTCGGAGAAGACCGGCTGGATCCCCGCGAGGAGCAGCCCCCGGTTGTACCAGGCGGCCAGGTTCGGGGTGGACAGCAGCAGGGCGCCGCCGGGCCGGAGCACCCGCCGGACCTCGGCGACCGCCCCGTCGGGGTCCACCAGGTGCTCGATCAGCTCGCTCATGATCACCACGTCCGCGGCGCCGTCGGCGACCGGCAGGCGCGTTTGCATGGTGCCGCGGACCACGGTCAGGCCGCGGGCCCGGGCCTGGCCCAGGGCGGCGGCGGACCAGTCGATCCCGGCGAATCGGTGTCCTGGATTCTGCGTGGCCACGACGGCCAGCGCGGAGCCGTCGCCGCAGCCCACGTCGAGGACCACCGCCGGGGCGGGCCGGTCGCGCAGGATCCCGGCCAGCATCCGGGCCTGGCGCCGGGCGCGGTCCGGGCCCGAGCTGAGCGGGACGCCGGGGGTCTCGTAGAAGGCCTGGAGCGGGTTGCCCGGTGCTCTGCTGACCTCGGGGACCGGGGCGGTCACCGCCACGATGGCTCCCTCCCGGCTCGCTTGATAGCTTCCTCGGCGACGTCCTCGAAGCCTTCGACCGCGGCCGACCAGTGCAGCTGCAGCGCCCGGGTGCGGGCCGCCCGGCCGAGATCCTCGCGGCGCCGCCCGTCGATCGCCAGCGACGCCCAGGCCGAGGCGAACTGCCCCTCGGTCCGCGCCAGGATCCCGGTCTCGCCGTCTACCACCGAGTCGCGCAGCCCCGGTACGTCGAATGCTATCGCCGGGGTGCCGCGGATCGCCGCCTCGGATACCACGATGCCCCAGCCCTCGATCAGCGCCGGGTGCATCAGCAGCCACGCCGAGCACAGCAGCCGGTGCTTGTCCTGCTCCGACACCCGCCCGGCGAACACCACGCCGGGTCCGGCCAGCGCCTCCAGCCGCGCCCGCTCCGGTCCGTCCCCGGCGATCACCAGCTGCCCGCCGACCACCTGCCGAACCCGGTCCCACAGCCGCAGCAGCAGGTCCAGGCGCTTGTAGTCGGTGAGCCTGCCGAGCGCGACGAACAGCGGGTCCGGCGAGCGCGGGGTCAGCGGGTCGGGGCGGACGACGCCGTTGCAGATCTGCCGGATCCGGCCGTTGGCGACGCCCATCGTTTCCAGCGACCCGGCCGTGGACGGGGAGACGGTGAGGAACAGGTTCTCGCGGTGCACCCAGGGCATGACCGTGTTCTCGATGCGCCGGCCGACGGTGGAGACCGGCGGGCGGAACCGGATCGGCCACAGCTCGGTGTGCACGTGGTTGACCAGGCAGATCACCGGGCGCCGGGACCACAGCGGTACCAGGAAGGGCATCCCGTTGCAGACCTCGACGATCAGGTCAGCGTCCCGGAACTCCCGCAGGTAGGCCAGGGGCGCGCGGAGGAACTGGGAGTAGGTCCCGCCGTTGCGCCGCACCGGGTACGGCCGTTCGGCGACCGCCCCGCCGCACAGCAGGGTCACCCGGTGGCCGCGGGCCAGCAGGCCCGACGCCAGCTGGTCGACCAGCACCTCGGATCCCCCGGCGAGCCGGTTAGCGAGGTCCCGCCATGCGATGAACACAATGTTCCGGCGCACCTCGGGCCTCGCCGTCTGGGCCGGGCCGTCTACGGCACTGGCTGGTCCGCGGGATAGGCCCGGCTCCGCGGGCAACGCGCCCGGGTCATCGTTCACGTCGTGGCTCCAGGTCCCTGGCTGACGCTGAGGATCCGCGTTACCAGTAGCCAGGTCCTCATCTCCGATGTGAAGATTGCAGCATTATTGGGTGGTTACTGACTGGTAGTCAAGATAATCATCAGGCTGAACTGCTGTGCGGCCGCGTGGTACGGGCCGCCTGGCGGGTGCTCCGCGCTGGCCTGAGGGTGACTACTGTGGCCTGGCGGTGACTACTGAAGGACTGCATGAGCCTGCTGGCACCGATTCGCCGCCGCCGGGGAAACCGGGCGGCCCGCTCCGGCGTGCTCCGGTCTATCCGGCTGTTCCGTCTGTTCCTGGGCGAACAGACCAACCGGGAGACGTTCTACGTGAGTCTCGCCGAGGACGCCGTGCAGCAGGTTGCCGAGCACACTGACCTGGGCGACCGGACGGTGGTAGACGTCGGTGGCGGGGGCGGCTGGTTCACCGCCGCGTTCCGGGCCCGCGGCGCGCACTGCTACCTGTTCGAACCCGACCGGGCCGAACTAGGCCTGCGGACCGCCGCGCCGGCCGGCGCGGTGGTCGCGGACGGCTACTGGCTGCCGGTCCGCGACGGCGCGGCCGACGTGACGTTCTCCTCCAACGTGCTCGAGCATGTCCCGGACCCGATGGGGCTGATCGAGGAGATGATCCGGGTGACCCGGCCGGGCGGGCTAGTGTACGTGTCCTACTGCAACTGGTACTCCCCGTGGGGCGGGCACGAGATGTCACCCTGGCACTACCTGGGCCCGGGGTACGCCGAGCGCCGGTACACCCGGCGCCATCGGCGCCGGCCCAAGCACGAGTGCGGCGTCAACCTGTTCCGGGTGCACGTCGGGCCGGTGCTCCGGGCGCTGCGGGCCCGGGCGGATGTGGAGATCGTCGAGGCGCGTCCCCGGTACTATCCGCGCTGGTGCCGCCTGCTGGTCCGGCTGCCGGGCCTGCGGGAGGTCGCCACCTGGAATCTCATGCTGATCATGAGGCGCGTCGGATGACGGCCCGCGCCGGGGACGAACGACTCGCCGACCCGGCGGTGCCGGCGGGCGCGGCGGGGCCCGCCGGCGCGGGCGGGCCGGACGGGACACCGGGCGGGACACCAGGCGGGCCGGTGCTGCGCTGGTCTGCCCTGGTCGGGCTCGGCGCCTTCCTGGTCCTGGTGGCCAACGACCCGGGCCGGATGTTCTTCGACACCAAGCTCAGCGTGGACCTGAATCCGTGGGCCTACTACGCGAGCCTGTGGCACCTGATGGACCCGCTGAACACCTTCGGCGCGCTGAACAACCAGGCCGTCGGCTACGCCGTGCCGATGGCGCCGTTCTACCTGGCCGGCCAACTCGCGCACGTACCGGTCTGGCTCACCGAACGGCTCTGGCTCGCGCTGATCATCGCGGTCGGGTTCGGCGGGCTGGTCAAGCTGGCCGAAGCGCTCGGCATCGGGTCGCCCGCCTCGCGGTTCCTGGCCGGGCTGGTGTTCGCGCTGTGGCCCACGTTCACCATTGTGATCGGGTCTACCTCGGCCGCAGCGCTGCCCGGGATGCTCGCGCCGTGGGCCGTGCTGCCGCTAACCAGGGCCGTTCGGAGTAAAGATTGTGTGATCTGGCCCGCCGCCCGGTCCGCGGCCGTGGTGTTGTGCATGTCCGGGGTGAACGCCACCGTGACCATCGACGCGCTGCTGCTCCCGGGCCTGTTCATTCTCACCTACGCGCGCGGACGGCGGCTGGTCGCGCTGGCCCTGTGCTGGGCGGGCGCGGTGGCGATGGCCACCGCCTGGTGGGCGCTGCCGCTGNNCCTGGTCAGCACCCCGATGGCGATCATCGCCGGCGCCATCGCGGCCGCGAGCGGCCTGTACGGGCTGGCCCTGCGGAGCATGCCGTACGCGGCCTGGCTCCGGCTGTCGGCCGGCCTGGCGGCGGCCGTGGCGCTGGCCGGGTACAGCGGGGCGCTGGGCGGCCCGTTCCACGGGCCGGTCGACCACCTGCTGGACGGCACGCTCGCCCCGTTCCGCAACGTGTACAAGCTGGAACCGATCATCGCGGCCGCCCTGGCGCTGGGGCTGGCGCACGCGGCCGCGACCTGGCTTTCTCGGTCTCGCGCGGGGCGTGTCCAGCGGATTTTCGTCGTGGAGGCGTGGGCTGCGGTCGGCCTGGTGCTGGTCGGGCTCATGCTGCCGTACCTGTCCGGCCAGGTCCTGAACCCCGGCTCGTTCTCCGCGGTGCCGCGCTACTGGTATCAGGTCGCCGCGTTCCTGGCCGCCCGGTCGCCGCTGAACACGGCGCTGGTGGTGCCCGCGGACGCGCATGGCGACTACCTGTGGGGTGATCCGATCGACGACCCGCTGGTCGCGCTGGCCTCCTCACCGTGGGCGCAAGCCAGCCTGGTGCCCTACGGCGGCGCGGGATCGCAGGTCCTGCTGGACACCGCGGAAACCGCGATCGAATCCGGCGAGCAGGTCAACGGCCTGGCCGGCTACCTGCAGCGGGCCGGCGTCCGCTACATCGTGGTGCGCAACGACCTGGACCCGCGGCAGGTCGGCTACACCTCCGCGGCGCTGGTGCACCAGACCCTGGCGCTGTCCGGGTTCACCCGGGTCGCCTCGTTCGGGCCGCCGATCGGCGGCGCGCAGCTCGAACCGCGGGCGACCCGCGCGCAGCAGGCGGCGCTGCCCAGTTATCCGGCGGTCGAGGTCTACGCCGCGGCCGGCACCGGGTCCGTGCCGCTGAGCCCGGTGAGCACCCTGCCCGCCGGGCAGACCGTGCTGGTGAACGGGGGACCGGACTCGCTGCTGCAGCTCACCGGGCAGGGCCTGCTCGGCTCCGGCCAGGCCGCCATCATCGCCGGGGATCCGTGGCCGGCCTCGGCGCCCCGGCCCGCGCAGTGGGCGGTGACCGACGGGCAGCGCCGGGCCGACACGCTGTTCGGCCTGGTCAACGCCAACGTCTCGTACACCTACACCGCGACCGAGACCAACCCGGCCGGGGCCGGCCAGCTCGGCCGGGCGGGCGGGCCGCCCCGCCAGCTGCTGCCCGTGCCGGCCGCCGGGCACCTGACCGTGGCTGTTCTGTCCGGGGCGGCCAGCGTGACCGCATCGTCCTACGGCTCCTGGATCGCTGACACGCAGCAGGACGACCCGGTTAACGCCTTCGACGGCGACCCGGCGACGGCCTGGGCGGAAGGCAACGAGCAGACGCCGGTCGGACAGTGGATCCAGATCACCTTCGAACGGCCCATGGACCTTCCGGCCGGCATCGGGATTCGCCTGCTTGACGACAGCACCGACCGCGAGATCGCCAGCGTGCTCCGGGTGTCCACCGCGGCCGGCACCGACACCACCGACGTCGCCGCGACCGGCGCGACCCAGCCGCTGCGCGTGGTCCCCGGCCGCACCGGCTGGCTGCGCATCACGATCGCCGGCGCCCGGCGGGTCGCCCTGGCCTACCCGGG
>PLDT01000218.1:887-1107 GCA_003136255.1 Actinomycetota bacterium | reverse complement strand
CGCGTTCTTCGCGTTCTTCGCGGGCCAGCCCGGGTGAGCTCGAGGTCAGCGTGGCCTCCACCCCGGGTGCGGAACCGCCCGGGTTCCCGGCCAGCCTGATCAGCGGATCGGCCGGCATGCCCTGGACGGCCGAGAGCACCAGCCCGGTCATCCACCTGAGCTGGCAGGGCCGGCGGTCCATCGGGTCGCTGATCGTACGGCCAGCGGCCGGCCTGCCGTC
>PLDT01000218.1:0-791 GCA_003136255.1 Actinomycetota bacterium | reverse complement strand
TCGGTCAGCGGCACGCTCGCCGAGCTGAGCCAGTACCTCCCGCTGCAGGTCCGGCTGTGCACTGCGGGCGGCACGCTGAGCCTGGCCGCGGGGCGGCATACGCTGACCGCGGCGACGCCCGGCACGTTCGCGGTGACCGACCTCAGCCTGGCTAGCAGCGTCCCGGTTGCCGCGCCCGGTGCCGCGCCCGGTGCCGCGGCCGCGGTCTCGCGCGCGGTGACCATTCGCAGCTGGCAGGCGGACCAGCGCCGGCTCAGCATCGGAGGGGGAGCGACCTCCTATCTGGAGGTCCACGAGAACTACAACCCGGGCTGGGCCGCGACGCTGAACGGGCAGCAGCTCACGGCGGTACGCCTCGACGGCTGGCAGCAAGGCTTCCTCGTCCCGGCCGGGGCAGGCGGCATGATCACGCTCACCTTCCGGCCAGCCGCCACGTACCATCTGGCCCTGGTCGCCTCCCTGCTCGCCGTGGCTATCCTGCTCGCTGTGACGGCGTGGTCCTTCACCCGGCGCCGTCGCGGGGCTGGACGGGAGGCCGGCCACGGCGGCGCTCCGCTGGCCCGCAACGGGCCCCGCTGGCTGAGCGTGCTGGCGGTGACGGCGGTCATTTTCGTGGCGGGCGGGCCGGTGGCGCTCGCCGTTCCGCTGCTCGCCGTTCCGCAGCTGGCCGCCGTTCCGCTGCTCGCCGGGCGGGTGCGGCTGCCCGTGCTCGCCTTCGGCGCGATGGTCGCATCGGGGCTGCTGGCCGCGGTCCGGCCGTTCGGCACGGGCTTGCTCGGCCCGTTTGGCTG
>PLDT01000250.1:0-9982 GCA_003136255.1 Actinomycetota bacterium | reverse complement strand
GGCACCGGCCGGCCCGCCACCGCGCGGGCCCTGCTCAGCGCCGCCGCGCGACATCCCTGGTCCACGGCGGCCGTCTCGGCCCTGATCCGGTGGCAGGGGATCCGGCTGTACCTGCGCGGCCTGCCCGTCGTACCCCGGCCACCCCGCCAGCCCCAGGAGGGAGTTCAGTGACCACCAGCACGCGGCAAGCCCCGCGCTGCGCCGTCGACCCCGAACGGTGGCCCGACGTCGCCGTGGCGGAAGGCTCCGCGGCGCGCGCGGCCGTGGCCCGGGTCCTATTCACCCGCGCCGTGGCGGCGCTGCCGCTGCGGGTGCGGTTCCCGGACGGTCGGCTGCTCGGCGCGGGCCCGCCGGACGCGCCGGTCATGGTCCTGCACCGGCCCCGGGAGTTCTTCCGCCGCTTCGGCGCCTCCGGCCTGATCGGGTTCGGTGAGTCGTACCTGGCCGGCGACTGGGACTGCGCCGACCTGACCGGCCTGCTCGCCGTGTTCGCCGCCCACGTCGGCGACCTCATCCCGCCCAGGGTGCAGCGGCTGCGCACGCTCGCGGTGCGTCGCCCGCCCGCCGGCGACCGGCAGACCCGCGACGGCGCCCGGCGCAACATCGGCCGTCACTACGACCTGTCCAACGAACTGTTCGCGCTGTTCCTGGACGAGACCATGACCTACTCCTCGGCGCTGTTCGCGACCCAAGGGGGCGCGCCCGGCGGCCCGCCGCTGGCCGCCGATCACCTGCTGGCCGACGGCCAGCGGCGCAAGATCGACGGCCTGCTGGACCGGGCCGGGGTCGGTCCCGGCTGTCGGCTGCTCGAGGTCGGTACCGGCTGGGGCGAGCTGGCCATCCGCGCCGCGCAGCGGGGTGCCTCCGTGGTCACGGTCACGCTCTCGCGGGAGCAGCAGGCGCTCGCCGCCCGCCGGGTCGCCGAAGCCGGCCTGGCCGGCCGGGTCCGGGTGGAACTGCGCGACTACCGCGACGTCGAGGGCACGTTCGACGCCATCTGTTCCTGCGAGATGGTCGAGGCGGTCGGCGAGCGCTACTGGGACGCCTATTTCACCGCGCTCGACCAGCACCTGGCGCCCGGCGGCCGGATCGGGCTGCAGACGATCACCATGCCGCACGACCGGATGCTGGCCACCCGCCACACCTATACCTGGATCCAGAAGTACATTTTCCCCGGCGGCCTGCTTCCCTCGGTAACCGCGATCGAGGACAGCATGACCCGGTCCACCCGGCTGCGCGTCACGGCCCGCACCGACTTCGGATTGCACTACGCCGAGACGCTGAAGATCTGGCGGAACCGGTTCCAGGCTCGCGCGGACGAGGTCGCAAGCCTCGGATTCGACGACGTGTTCGCCCGCATGTGGACCTTCTACCTCTGCTACTCCGAAGCCGGCTTCCGCTCCGGCTACATCGGGGTCAGCCAGCTCACTCTGGCCCGGATATAAAGCCCCCGAAGATAAAGCCCCCGAAGATGAAGCCCCCGAAGATGAGGCCCCCGAAGATGAAGGCCGCCAAGATGAAGGCCGCGAAAATGAAGGCCCCGAGTATGAAGGCCCCGAGTATGAAGGCCCCAGACGACGCCGCCGGTGTCATCGCGGACCTGGTCAGGACCCAGGCCGGGGTCGACCTGCCGGTCCGGCTACGGGCCTGGGACGGCAGCGAGGCCGGGCCCGCAGGAGCCCCGGTCCTGGTCGTCCGGTCTCCCCAGGCGCTGCGCCGGATCCTGTGGCGTCCAGGTGAGCTCGGCCTGGCCCGCGCCTACATCAGCGGCGACCTCGACGTGGACGGCGACCTCACCGACGGACTGCGCCGAGTGTGGCGCGCCATCCGGCACAAAACTCCGGCGGGCGACGTGTGGCCAGCCCCCGCGCCGTCCGCCGGGCCAGCCACCACCCGCGGCCCAGCCACCACCCGCGGGCTGGCAACCGCGCGGGCCCTCGCCGCCGGGGCTCCCGCCGCACTGGCCGCGGTGCGGGCCGTCGCCCGTCTGAAGGTCCCCATCTGGCCCCCGCCCCCGCCGCCCCTGTGCGAGCTCCGGGTCCGCGGCCGCCTGCACAGCCGGGCCCGCGACCAAGCGGTGATCGCCGGCCACTACGACTTGCCCGCTGCGTTCTACCAGCTCATCCTGGACCCCAGCATGGCCTACTCGGGGGCCTGGTGGACCGGGGCGGACACCTTGGCCGGCGCGCAGCGGGACAAGCTGGAGCTTATCTGCGGAAAGCTCGGCCTGCAGCCCGGGAGCAGGCTGCTCGACATGGGCTGCGGCTGGGGTTCGCTGACCGTCCACGCAGCCCGTGACCACCGGGCCCGGGTGACCGGCGTGACGCTGTCCGCCGAGCAGGGCGGCTACGTCCGGCAACGGGTCCGCGGCCTGGGCCTCGGCGACCGGGCCGAGGTCAGGATCCAGGATTACCGGGATCCGCTGGACGGCCCCTACGACGCGATCGCCTCGGTCGAGATGGGCGAACACGTCGGCGCCGCGCAGTACCCGCGGTTCTGTTCGGCGCTATACCGCCTGCTCCGCCCGGGCGGCCGGCTGCTGATCCAGCAGATGTCCCGGGGTGGCCGCGCGCCCGGCGGGGGCGCGTTCATCGAGTCCTACATCGCGCCCGACATGGACATGCGCCCGGTGGGGGAGACGGTCCGGCTGATCGAGACCGCCGGGTTCGAGGTCACCGGGGTCCAGGCCATGCGCGAGCACTACGTCCGCACCATCCGGGCCTGGCTGGACAACTTCGAGGCGAACCTGCCGGCCATCACGGAAATCCTCACCCCGGAGCAGGTCCGCGTCTGGCGCCTGTACCTGGCCGGCAGCGCGCTGGCCTTCGAGGAAGGCCGGATGGGCGTCGACCAGATCCTCGCCGTCCGGCCTGACCGATGAGCGGCTTGCCCGCCGGTCCGTTCGGCGTCACCCTGCTGGTCACCGCGGGCGCGCTGCTGGCCATGCAGGCCGTGACGTTCGCGGTGGCGCTGAAGGCCGGGCGGCACAGCGTGGTCGACACCGCGTGGGGCATCGGCATCGCCCTGGCCGCCGCGGTCAGCCTGCTCGCCTCAACTGGGCACGGCCAGCCGGCCCGCCGCTTCCTGCTGCTGGCCGTCGCGGTCATCTGGGGCCTGCGGCTGGCCGGCTACGTCACCCGCCGCAACCACGGCCAGGGCGAGGACCCGCGCTACCGGGACCTGCTCAACCGGGCCAACGGCAACCGGAACGCCTACGCGCTGCGCACTATCTATTTGCTCCAGGCCGCGATCTTGTGGCTGGCCTGCCTCCCGATCCAGGCCGGCATGCTGGAGCGGGCCCCAGCCGGCCCGGTCACGGTCATCGGGGCCGCCGTCTGGCTGGGCGGCTTCGTCTTCGAGTCCGTCGGCGACTGGCAGCTGGCCCGGTTCAAGGCCGACCCGGCCCACCGAGGCCTGATCATGGACCGCGGCCTGTGGCGCTACACCCGGCACCCCAACTACTTCGGCGACGCGTGCATGTGGTGGGGCCTGTTCCTGATCAGCCTGGGCTCCTGGGCCGAGCTGCCGACCGTGATCGCGCCGCTGCTGATGACCTTCATCCTGACCCGGGGCACCGGCCAGCGCCTCACCGACCAGCGGATGGCCGCCACCCGCCCCCAGTACGCCGACTACGCCGCCCGCACCAGCGCCTTCATCCCCCTCCCGCCCCGAAAGCCAGGCGCGTGATCACCTCGCTGCCGGGCCCGCTTCCCTGCGGAGCAGCCATCGGCCGGCCAGCGAGCCGAGGTTCTGGGCGGCTACTATCGCCGTGAACAGGGAGGAGAAATGCCGCCCGCCGGTCACTGCCGTCACTGCCTTGGCAATTGTCCCGGGAGCTGCCTGCTACCGGGCGGCGCGGGCCTGTGCATTCACCAGCCGACCCTGACGCTGACCGCGGGCCAGCGGCTGGCCGCCTTGCGGACACGGCGATTCTGGCGTCGGGTCTTCTGGGGCAGCCGGCCACCGTCCGCCTAGCCCGGGCCCTATGCGCCCCGCCGGCACTCCCTCATCAACTAGCTCACCAGTTCCATTAACGCGGAGGATCTGGCCTTTGAGGAGGATCCGGGCAACTCCAGCTGCCCGGATCCTCCACGTAAGCCGGATCCTCCACGTCGATGGGACGCCTGTGACTGGCGAGCAGGGATGGCGGGGTATGGCGGCGGCCGGACGGGGATGAGGGGACGACGGGCCCCGGGGCGGCAGTTACCTGCAGCGCGAACTGACACCCGACTCGCAGCCCCCAGCAGTCGCGTTACACGCTCTACGCCTAGTACAACGGGACCATCGACCCGGAAACCGCGACCGTTCGCGCGAGCCCGAGCGCGAGCAACAGGCGCGAGCTCAGACTGCGTGCCGCAGCCGCAACTCGGCCGGGAACGGCGCCAGGTACGTCTGCTCGGCTAGCCACGGCAGGTCGCCGCCGCTGGCGTAGTGGGCCAGCAGCGCGACCGGCACGCTGAGCGGCACCTCGCCCCGCCGGTACGCGTCGATCCGGCCCACCAGGTCGGCACTCAGCGGCCGCGCCACCGACCGCCCGATCCGGCTGTACGCGTGCAGCAGCGCGTTCGCGTTCCGTCCCCGCGTCGCCGGCGTCGCCATCGCGGCCAGGAACAGCTCCCCATACGCGGCACCAGTCGACGCACGCGAAACAACGGCCGAGGCCACCACCCGCCCGGCCGACCGGTAACCCGACGGATCGTGCGCCAGCAGCTGCAGCTTGTGCCGCGCATGGAACGCCACCAGGTCCCGCGGCTCCCACGGCCCGGACAGCAGCGCCCGCAGCCGCGCGACCGCGAACACCCGCTCCACGAACGCCTCCCGCAGCCCCGCGTCGTTCAGCCGCCCCTCGTCCTGCACCGCCAGCAGCGGAAACTCCGCGATCACCCGCTCCGCGTACAGCCCCGGGCCATAAACACCGGACGCCCCGTACCGCGGGATACCCCGCACCCCGCAGCTCGGCGACTTGGCCTTGAACACGTACCCGTCGATTCCCGAAGGCAGGGGCAGGGCCGCCATCGACGCCGTGTGGTCCGCGGTCCCGCTCCGGTTCACCAGCCGTCCGCCGGCGGTCACCCGGATCGGCTCCCGCGGCGTGCCCAGCCCGATCTCGATCTCCGGGCAGTACGGTACCCAGTCCACGTACGGCCCGAGCTCGTCGGTCAGGAACCGGAACCGCTTGTGCCCCCCGTCGAACCGGACCTTCTCGCCCAGCAGGCAGCTCGACACCCCCACTCGCGGACGCGTACTAGCCACGATTCGCAGGTTAGCCTGGCACACATGACGACCCCCAGGCTGGTGGCCCTCAGCGACCTGCACGTGGCGTTCCCGCCGAACCGGGAGATCGTCTCGGCGCTCCGCCCCGGCGACGCCGGGGACTGGCTGCTGCTGGCGGGCGACGTCGGGGAACTCTATGACGACATCGAGTGGGCGCTGCGCCTGCTCAGCGAGCGGTTCGCCACCGTCGTGTGGACCCCGGGGAACCACGAGCTCTGGACGCGGAGCAAGGATCCGGTCGCGGTGCGCGGGGAAGAGCGGTACCTGGCCCTGGTGGAACTCTGCCGCAGCCTGGGCATCCTCACCCCGGAGGACCCGTACCCGGTATGGGACGGGCCGGGCGGGCCAGCCACGATCGCGCCGGTGTTCCTGTTGTACGACTACACGTTCCTGCCGGACGGCGCGCTGACCAAGGAGCAGGGCCTGGCCCTCGCTTACGAAACAGGAATCGTGTGCAGCGACGAGGCGCTCCTATACCCCGATCCCTATCCCACCAGGGAGGCCTGGTGCTGGGCCCGGATCGAGGCCACCGAACGCCGGCTCGCCGCGCGAGACCCCGCGCTGCCGGTCGTCTTCGTCACGCACTACCCGCTCGTCCGCGAGCCCACGCGGGTGCTGCGTTACCCGGTGTTCGCGCAGTGGTGCGGAACGACCCGGACGAGCGACTGGCATCTGCGCTACAACGCCGCCGCGGTCGTCTACGGCCACCTGCACATCCCGCGGGTGACCTGGTACGACGGCGTCCGGTTCGAGGAGGTCTCGCTCGGCTACCCACGGGAATGGCAGCGCCGCCAGGCCCGCCCCGCTGTCCCGCGCCAGATCCTACCGAGCACGGGCTAAGAGGCGAGACAGTCAGGCCGCCACATCCTCCGCCGGGGTGAGGATCAACTCGCCGTCGTCGGAGCGGTACTCGAACAGCTCGGCGTAACGTCCCCAGTCGATGGCCGTATCGAGCTGGGCCCGGCCTTCCTCCTCGCCGAATCCGCGCCGCAGCAGGTCGAGGAACAACCGTTCGTTCAGCGTCCCGTCCTTGGTCGTTTCCAGGGCCCGCACGATGGCCCGCACCAGCGGCGCACGCGCGGCGGCCGCGGCCGCGAACAGCTTCTTGGAGGTCAGGATGTCCGCTTCGACAAAGGCCTTGCCCTCGGGCGTGAGTTCGATGTCGGCGTCGGCGACCTTCGCGAAGCCCAGCATCTCGGCCGCGTCCAGGAGAGGGAGCAGATCGTCGACCTCGAAGGTCAGGATGCGGCCCAGATGCGGCAGGTCGTCCCGGCCGCCCAGGCTGTTGAGGATCTCCAGCAGGCCGGCCAGTCCGCCGACGCTGGCGTGCGGCAGGGGCCTGTCGGTAGGGGACGCCAGGCCCGGTTCCACCTCAGCAGCCACCAGGCCGGCGGCCGCGGCCGGCTGCTCAGTCATGATCCGGTAGATCCGGTCGACCATGGCCTCGAACTCGGGGGCCCGGCGGTTGCGGGGCCGGGCCAGGCCGGTGCTGATCTCGGCTTTGAACCGGCCGGGGTTGGTGGACAGCACGAAGATGCGGTCGGCCATCAGCACCGCTTCCTCGATGTTGTGGGTGACGATCAAGATGGCCTTGGTGGGGAAGTCCTTGCCGCCCCAAAGATTCAACAGCTCGGTCCTGAGGTTCTCGGCCGTGAGCACGTCGAGGGCGCTGAACGGCTCGTCCATCAACAGGGCGTCGGGTTGGACCACCAGGGCCCGGGCGAAGCCGACCCGCTGGCGCATCCCGCCTGAGAGTTCCTTGGGGTAGGCCTGCTCGAATCCGTCGAGACCGATCAGGTCGATCATCTCCAGCGCCCGCTTGTGACGTTCGGCCACCGGCACGGCCCGCGCCTGCAGGCCCAGCTCGGTGTTGGCCTGGACGGTGAGCCAGGGCAGCAGGGCGAAGCTCTGGAACACCATGGCCACGCCCGGATTGGCCCCGTTGATCGGCGTGCCGCGGTAGGACACGGTCCCGGTGGTCGGCGCGATCAGCCCGGCGATGCAGCGCAGCAGGGTGGACTTGCCCGAACCCGACTTGCCGAGCAGGGCGACGATCTCACCCTCGTGCAACTTGAGGCTGACGTCGTCCAGGACCGGGAGGGGCTGGCCGTCGGGCGTGGTGAAGTGCTTGCTGACGTGGCTCACCTCGAAAATCACCGCGCCCGCCGGCTCGGGGGCAAACGGCTGTTGGTCGGTCATCAGGCCCCCCAGGTCAGGGTCACAGCGAGTACTTCGTTTCCGCCAGGTGGTAGAGCGGGCGCCACAGCAGCCGGTTTACCACCACTACATAGAAGCTCATGACCACGATGCCCACCAGGACGTCGGCGAAGTCGCCCGACGCGGTCTTCTGGGCGATGTAAGCGCCGAGGCCACTGGCGACCAGGTGGTGCTTTCCGTAGGTGGCGACCTCGGCCACGATCGNNATCAGCTCCCGCCATCTCTGCCTCCAGGGAAAGCGGAACTGGTCCGCCATCTCCCGTAGCTCGGTGGGGATGGCACTGGCTCCGGCGATGACGTTGAACAGGATGTACCACTGGGAGCCCAGGGCCATGAGCAAGACCCCGCCGTAATCGAGCGGGAGATGCAGGGCCAGGAAGAAGACGATGAAGAACGGGAACAGCAAGATGGCCGGGAAGCTGGCCAGCACCTGGACGACGGGCTGGGCGTAGCGGGAGAGCTTGGGGCTCATCCCGATCTTCGCCCCGACCGGAACCCAGATCACGGTCGACACCACCACGACGACGATGACGCGCACGAGAGTAAGAAAGCCTAGGTACAGACACTTGCCGAACTGACCGAACCCGGCCGTGTGGTCAAAATAGACCACCGCCCGGTAAACTCCCCACCCGATCACCGCGGCGGTCACGACCGCGAACACCACGTCACCGGCCCGGCGCTTGTACTCCGGAGAGCGCAGCGGATATTCGGCCAGCCCGAACGGCCGCGTCACCCGGTCCAGGGCGCGACCGGCCGGCCGGAGCGGCCTGGCGATGTAACCAGGGACGTTCGACTCGCGCAGGAAGTTCAGCACGTAGCTTTTGGGCTGCTCGGCCGCCTCCGACGTCTCCACCCGGAACTTCTCGGCGTAAGCCACCAGCGGCCGCCAGAACACGAAGTTCACGCCCACCACCAGGATCACCGTCACCCCGATGGCGATGCCGACCTCGCCGATGTCGCCCGTGCCCACGGCCGCCGCCACGTAGGAGCCGATCCCCGGCAGCGTGTAGTGATTGTTACCGACGCTGATCGCCTCCGAAGCGGCCAGGAAGAACCAGCCGCCCCCGAAGCTCATCATCCCGTTCCAGACCAGCCCGATCATCGAGCTGGGCACGTCCAGGCGCCAGAAACGCTCCCACTTGGTCAACCGGAACATCCGGGCCGCCTCGTCCAGCTCCACCGGCTGAGTAATCAGCGAGTGGTACATGCTGAACGTCATGTTCCAGGCCATCGAGGTGAAGATGGCGAAGATCGAGGCGCATTCCAGGCCGAGTTCGGAGCCCGGGAACAGAGCGATAAAAAAAGTGACGGTAATGGCGAGAAAGCCCAGGATCGGTACCGACTGGAGAATGTCCAGGATCGGGATCAGGACTATCCGGGCCCGCCGGCTCCTGGCCGCGGCGGTCGCGTAGATGAAGGTGAATACCACCGAGGCGAAGAAGGCGATGAACATGCGCAGCAGCGAGCGCGCCGCGTAGTAGGGCAGGTTGGCCGGGTCGGTGGAGATCACCGCGACATGCGCGGTCGCGGAGCTGGAATTCAGTGAGCGCGCTAGCCGCAGGATCCCGAACAACAGCAGGAATATGGCCACAAATACGACGACGTCAACCGCCGAGAACCTGGGCCGGCCCAGGACCCCGCGACTCGGGAACGAACGGGTGCTAGCCATCGGTACCAGATTCTCCTGGGTANNCCGCGTGCCGGTCAGGAGGACGGGGGCATCAGGACGGTGTTGATGATGTAGACGGTCGCGTTGGCCGTCTGCACGTTGCCGCACACCACGTCCGCGCTGTTGACCTCGTACGTGCCGCCCATCATGGACGGGCTGACGGTGGCGCCCTCCAGCGTCTTGAGCGGGGTGCCCGCGGCGAGCTGGGCCGGGGTGTAGCGCCCGGCCACCACGTGGTAGGTGAGGATCTTGGTCAGCTCAGCCTTGTCGGCCAGCACCTTGCTCAGGGTCGCGGCGGGGATCTTGGCGAACGCCGCGTTGTCCGGGGCGAACACCGTGATGCCTGACGCCGAGTTCAGCGTGTCCACCAGGCCGGCCTTCTCGACCGCGGTGACCAGGGTGGACAGCAGCGGGTTGGCCGAGGCGGCGGTGGCCACCGGCGCGGTCGACATGCCGGTGAAGCTGCCCGCGCCGGTCTTGGGCACCGAGGCGCAGCCCGAGCCGAAGTCGCTGCTGGTNNCGGGCTCGAGCTGCACGCGGCCGCGGTCAGGGCCAGGCAGGCGCCCAGGCCGGAGATGGCTAGCAGACGGTAGTTCATGATTTCTATTTCTCCTATTTGCAGGGGTGCCGTCAGGTGACGGTCACCACGACCGAGTCCCAGCCGGTAGCCCCGCTGGGAAAGATCTGGGCGCGCCGCGACGGCTGGGTCACGCCTCGGTTGTCGGTGGCCCGGACCTGGAGTTGGTGCAGCCCGGGGGTGGCGTCCCAGGTCCACACCCACTGCCGCCAGGTGTCGATGCCGTCGACGGCGGCCAGCCGGGC
>PLDT01000540.1:0-5824 GCA_003136255.1 Actinomycetota bacterium | reverse complement strand
CGGACCCGAATGCGACGGGTAGGTTGCCGGCCTAAATTCCGGTTGACCGTTTTCTCCACTATTCCGATATAACGCGTGTCCGGCTTTATGTATACGACCGGGATTGGATCGAGTGGGTTGCTATTGCGCAAACCCGGCTCTACTGTGAGCACAGCGTCTCTTTCGCTCCATGGTGGCCTCGCCTCAGCGAGATCGCGGACAACTCCTGCATGGTCACCTTGGCCGATGCGGCGTTCCGGGCCTCCTGGGTGGGGAGGCGGAAAGAGAATTCCGCAGTGTTGGGAGCGTCTAACGTGAAATATCGCGTCATATCCTGGCGACCGGCCGTGTTGCTGGCCTTCTCGGCCCTGCTAGTCGGCATTCCGGCCAGCGCCTCGGCGGCCCCTGCGTCCGCTAGTTCCGGGTTCGTCGCCCTCGGTAACCTATCTGAGACCCCGTCCCCCGTGGACGTATACCTGTATTCGTCCGGCGACTCCACCCCTCAGTTCGTCGGGCACGACGTCGCCTACGGGACGATATTGCCCTATCAGGCCGTGAACCCCGGCGACTACAGCGTCCAGATGCGCTCCGCCGGGTCTTCCCCGTCGAGTACTGCCGTCTGGTCCACCAGTCTTACGGTGCAGGCTGGCGGCGCGTACACGGTGGTGCCCCTCAAGACCAGCGCCCAGCAGGGGAAGCTTCAGGTCATCGACAACAACCTGACCACGCCATCAGGAAAATCCTTCGTGCGGGTGATCCAGGCTGACCTTAATCAGGGCCAGGTCACGTTCCACTGCAGTTGCGCCGCCGGAGCCCCGGGGAACATCACGACCGACGCGGCGCCCGGCATCGTGAGTCCCCAGGTGCCCATCCCGACCGGCACCTGGACCATGAGCGCGACCGGNNGCCGCCGGGGCCGGCCAGGCGCCCACGGGTGGCGTTTCCACCGGATTCGGCGGCACCGCGCCGCACGGCGCAGGCTCGTCACTCCCGTGGCTGGCTCTCATCGGCGGCGGGGCACTGCTAATCATGGCCGGAGGCTGGCGCCTGCGCCGCACGCGGCTGCGTCGGCTCAACCCGACCTAACGCTCCGCGGCTCAGCTCGAGGAAATCCGGACCCCACAGCCGTCGGCCGCCACCGGCCCGGTCGTAGACGGCCTCAGCCGTCCCGGCCCTGCCAGGTCGTGACACAGGCCTCGTTGCCCTCGGCATCGGCCAGCACCCAGAACGCGGGAGCTTCCGCGTCGTAGGTCAAGGTCCCGCCCGCCGCCAGGGTGGCCCGGATCCGCGACTCCGCCTCGTCGTGCGGCACCGACACATCGAAGTGAATCCGGTTGCGCTGCGGCCGCGGCGCGTCCATCCGCTGGAACCAGACCGCCGGCCCCTGCCCGAGCGGGTCAATGAGCCCGTCCCACGCCCCAGACCGCCCCGGCTCGTCCACGTACCCCAGCACCGCCCGCCAGAACGCCCGGATCGCCCCCGCGTCGAGCGCGTCGATCCCGATCTCGATCACCTGCACCGACCGGCGACCCCCGCCGCTTCCGCCCCCGCCTCCATCGACGTCCCCGTCCCCGCCGCCGTCATCCCCGCTCCCGTCGAGGTCCCCGCTCCCGATTTCCCCGTCCGCGTCGCCGTCGTCCCCACCCACGTCACCCCAGGCGCCCGCGCCGACCTCACTGCCTCCGTCGCCCCCACTGACCGTCTCCAGCCGCGACTCCTCGACCACGGTCGAGATCGCCCGGGCCAACTCGACGTCGCGCGCAGTCACCCAGCCCTCCGCCGCGGTCTGCAGCGACAGCATCACCCGGTCCGCGCGTACATCCAGCCGCAGGTGCCCCTCGGCGCCGGCCACCGCCGCCGCCCGCCCGGCGACGTCGGCGGCCAGCGGGAGTGATCCGGTCCTGACCTCGGTCCGCAACTCGCCCAGGACGAGCCGCCAGCCGAGGCCGGTGACCGCGTCCGAGGCCTCCTGCCTAGTCAGCCTCTGATAAGGTCCGCGAGCCTGTTCCTCCATACCGCCATGGTGCCACCAGCCGTCGCGCGCCCCGACACATCCTCGGCATCAGCCGCTGTGGCGTTGCAAGAAGTCCAGCGTCTGCTGGTTGAACCCCTCTACGTTCTCGTAGATCGCGGCGTGCGCGCAGTCCTCGAACAAGATGAGCTCGGTGTTCGCGATCGCCTCGGTCAGCGGTGTGGCGAAGCGGGTCGAGGTCACGATGTCATGGCGCCCGTACGTGATCAGGGTCGGGGCCTGGATCGAGCCGAGGACGGTCGTCGCGTCGTGCCCCAGTACGGCCCCGGACTGCCGCATGAACGCGTCCACCGGCTGCCTCGGGCGGCTGCGGACGAAATCGGCCAGGGCGTCGACGTACTCAGGCCGCGCGGCGTACAGCTCGGGGGTCAGGCAGAACGGGAAGATTCCCGTGATGACCATCTCGGTCACGCTGTCCAGCGCGTTGGCCATGATCCGCCAGCCCTCCACGATGACGCGCAGGAACGGGTCGGTCTTGTCCCAGGCGCTGTGCAGGGACAGCGTCTTGGCCTGCTCCGGGTACTTGGCCGCCAGCCACATGCCAGCCGCCGCGCCCAGCGAGACCCCGAAGATATGCGCCCGCCCGATTCCGGTGACCTGTATGAACGCCGCGACGTCGTCGGCCAGCAGTTCCGTGGTGTACTCGCCCTCCGGCTTGCTGGACAGCCCCGCGCCGCGCGGGTCGACGCTGTAGCAAGTGAAGTGCTTGGCGTACTCGGCCACCTGGAACGCGTAACAGGCATGGTCGGCCGCTGTGTAAGGGATGAGCACCATCGGCTCGCCCTCGCCCTGCACCTCGTAGTTGATGTCGATCCCGTTCGCCTGCACCACTGGCATGGTTTGCCCTCCCGAGTCCGAAGCTGTCTCGATCCTAGGGATGTTTCGATCGGCCTGAGAGGGTAAGGCGTCTCATTCCGGGGCATGGCCCATCCCAGATCCGAGGGAAGCTGACCACGGCTTGATCCGGCCGACCAGCGCGGTTTTGGGTGATCGATGAGGCGAAAGTGGTCTTCTGGGGCCTGTGCACGGCCTGTGCCACCCCCAGCCGCGTTAATGACGACGAGGAGGAATAGCAGTGACAGATCCGCACGTGAAGCCGACGACCACCGATGCGGGCGCGCCGGCCGAAAGTGACGAGTACTCGCTCACCGTCGGCCCCGACGGCCCGATCCTGCTGCACGACACTTACCTGATCGAGCAGATGGCGAACTTCAACCGGGAGCGCATCCCCGAGCGTCAGCCGCACGCCAAGGGCGGCGGCGCGTTCGGGCACTTCGAGGTCACCAGCGACATCAGCGCCTACACCAAGGCCGCCGTGTTCCAGCCCGGCACCCGCACCGACACGCTCATCCGGTTCTCCACCGTGGCCGGCGAGCGGGGCAGCCCGGACACCTGGCGCGACCCGCGCGGCTTCGCCCTGAAGTTCTACACCTCCGAGGGCAACTACGACATGGTCGGGAACAACACCCCGGTCTTCTTCATCCGCGACCCGATGAAGTTCCAGCACTTCATCCGATCCCAGAAGCGCCGTGCGGACAACAACCTGCGCGACAACGACATGCAGTGGGACTTCTGGACCCTGTCCCCGGAATCGGCGCACCAGGTCACCTACCTGATGGGCGACCGCGGCATCCCGCGGTCCTGGCGGCACATGAACGGGTACAGCTCGCACACCTACATGTGGATCAACGCCGCGGGGGAGCGGTTCTGGGTCAAGTACCACTTCAAGACCGACCAGGGCATCGAGTTCTTCACCCAGGACGAGGGCGACCAGATGGCGTCGGCCGACACCGACTACCACCAGCGCGACCTGTACGAGGCGATCGAGCGCGGGGAGCTCCCGAGCTGGACGCTGAAGATGCAGATCATGCCGTTCGAGGAGGCCAAGACCTACCGGTTCAATCCGTTCGACCTGACCAAGGTGTGGCCGCACGGCGACTACCCGCTGACCGAGGTCGGCCGGCTCACCCTGGACCGCAACCTGACCGACTACCACACCGAGATGGAGCAGGCCGCGTTCGAGCCGAACAACCTGGTTCCCGGCATCGCGCTGTCCCCGGACAAGATGTTGCTGGCCCGCGGGTTCTCCTACGCCGACGCGCACCGCGCCCGGCTCGGGGTCAACTACAAGCAGATCCCGGTCAACAGCCCGCAGGTCGAGGTGCATAGCTACAGCAAGGACGGCGTGATGCGGGTCGTCAACGTCCACGACCCGGTCTACGCGCCCAACTCCAAGGGCGGCCCGAAGGCCGACAGCGAACGCTACAGGCCGGCCAGCTGGCACACCGACGGGGACCTGGTCCGCTCGGCCTACACCCCGCACCAGCAGGACGACGACTGGGGCCAAGCCGGCACCATGGTCCGCGAGGTCCTGGACGACGCGGCCCGCGAGCGCATGGTCAGCAACGTCGTCGGCCACCTGCTCAACGGGGTGACCGAACCCGTCCTGGAACGCGCCTTCCAGTACTGGCGCAACGTCGACAAGAACCTCGGCGACCGGGTCGAGGCGGGCGTCCGCGCCAAGCAGACCGAGAAGGATCCCAAGGCCGCCCAGCAGGGCAACCCGGCCCGCTCGAGCATGCAAGCCAAGGCCTGACCAAACCCGCACCATCCGCAGAGCCCGGCGCCTCCACTAGGTGCCGGGCTCTGTTTCATCGGCGAGGCGTTCGAGAAATGTCGGTGGTGGATGTTATCATAGAACAAGTAATCAGAATAGGCCCTCGCCCGGTGAGGGAGGTGAGCCAGGTGAGTACCGTTTCGTCGCCCGGGAGCACGGCCGAGGCACGGGAGATGCTGCGCGCCGTCATGAGTTTCTACCGCGCCAGCGCGGCCGAGATGGTCACTGAGGAGCAGGCGGAGTGCCTGCAGGACCTCGAGCAGGTCGACTCGATGACCACCGCGACGCGGGCCGTGGTCCTGGGCTCGTTCATCTCCGGCCGGGGCTATTCCGCCGACGCGGACTACAGCCCTCGGTCCTGGCTGATTCACCGGACCCGCATCACCAAGGGCGCCGCCACCGCCCACACCGCATGGGCCCGCCGCGCTGACGCCCACCCCCTGGTCGCCGCCGCTCTCGCCGAGGGATACGTCCTGTCGGAGTCCTACGCGCGCAAGCTGTGCGGGTGGACGGACAAGCTGCCCGAGGACTGCCGGGAGGCCGCCGACGCGATCCTGGTCGCCGCCGCGCGGGCCGGCGCGGACCAGCAGGACCTGGTCGAGCTGGCGATGGAGATTTACACCCGGTCCCTGCCCGCCGATCCCGACCACGACCCCGACGACGGCTTCGAGGACCGGCAGGTGCGGATCGAGACCACGCTCGGCGGCGCAGGCGTGCTCAGCGGCGACCTAACCCCCGAGTGCAGTGCGGTCATCACCGCCGTGCTGGACGCCCTGTCCGCCCCCGTCGATGCGGAGGACACCCGTACTCACGGCCAGCGTTACCACGATGCGCTGGCCGACGCGATGAAGCGCCTGCTGGCCAGCGGACTGCTCCCTGAGCGGGCTGGCCAGCCCGTCAAGGGCTGGGTCCACGTCTCCCTGGCCGAGCTCCGCGTCCTGGACGACGGATCGGTCCTGGAAGGTGAGTGGATCACCGCGGTCCGGGTCCGGTGGGCCGCCCGCCGGGCCGCCGCCTCCGAAGGGGCCAGCGATGGTGCGGCGTGGCTCGAAGGTGCCGCCGCCGAGGCCGCCACCTGCGACGCGACCCTGACTCCGGTCGTTACCGGCGACACCGACCTCAGCGTCCTTGATGACCTGGTCCGGCTATGCGTCGAACTGGACCGTCTCGACCACGGTGCTGGCCGGACCGACGAC
>PLDT01000471.1:3024-6559 GCA_003136255.1 Actinomycetota bacterium | reverse complement strand
TCCCGGTTCGTCATCGAGCCGCTGGAGCCGGGTTTCGGCTACACCATCGGCAACTCGCTCCGGCGGACGCTCCTGTCCTCCATCCCCGGTGCCGCCGTGACCAGCATCAGGATCGAAGGCGTCCTGCACGAGTTCTCCACCGTCCCGGGCGTGAAGGAAGATGTCACCGACATCATCTTGAACCTGAAGGAACTGGTGGTGTCCTCCGAGCACGACGAGCCGGTCGTGATGTACCTGCGCAAGCAGGGCCCGGGTGAGGTGACCGCGGCCGACATCGCGCCGCCGGCCGGCGTCGAGGTGCACAACCCCGAGCTGCACGTCGCCACCTTGAACGCCAAGGGCAAGCTCGAGATGGAGCTGACCGTGGAGCGCGGCCGCGGCTACGTCTCAGCCACCCAGAACAAGCAGCCCGGCCAGGAGATCGGCCGGGTGCCGATCGACTCCATCTACTCGCCCGTGCTACGGGTGACCTACAAGGTGGAAGCCACCCGGGTCGAGCAGCGTACCGACTTCGACCGGCTCATCCTCGATGTCGAGACCAAGCCGTGCATGCGGCCGCGGGACGCGGTGGCGAGTGCCGGCAAGACCCTGGTCGAGCTGTTCGGGCTGGCCCGGGAGCTCAACGTCGACGCGGAGGGCATCGACATCGGCCCGTCGCCGACCGACGCCGCGCTGGCCGCCGACCTGGCTCTGCCGATCGAGGACCTCAACCTCACCGTCCGTTCCTACAACTGCCTCAAGCGCGAGGGCATCCACACGGTCGGCGAACTGGTCGGCCGCAGCGAGCAGGATCTGCTCGACATCAGGAACTTCGGCGCCAAGTCGATCGAGGAAGTCAAGCAGAAGCTCATTGACATGGGTCTGTCACTCAAGGACTCGCCGCCCGGATTCGACCCGAGCAGCGCGGTAGGCGCTTACGGCGACGACGACGAGAGCTACGTGGAGACCGAGCAGTACTGACGCGGCCCTGCCCCTAAACCACGGGGCCCCGTAGATCAAGGAGAGGTCCGAATGCCCACGCCCACGAAGGGCCACCGCCTGGGCGGCAGCCCGGCCCACGAGCGGCACATCCTGGCGAATCTGGCCACCGCGCTGTTCCAGCACGGCAAGATCACCACGACCGAGGCCAAGGCTCGCCGGCTGCGCCCGGTGGCCGAACGGCTGATCACGTTCGCCAAGCGCGGTGACCTGCATGCCCGACGGCACGTGATGACCATGGTCACGGACAAGGGCGTGGTACACCAGCTGTTCACCGAGATCGCTCCCGAGTTCTCCGAGCGCGACGGCGGCTACACCCGCATCACCAAGATCGGCCCGCGCAAGGGCGACAACGCGGCGATGGCGGTCATCGAACTGGTCCGCGGCGAGCCGGTGGCGGCCAGGCCCCGCCGCCGCGCCCGCCGCCTCGACACGACGGCCGCCGCACCCGCCACGGCCACGGCCACCGCGGTCGCCGAGCCCGAGGCCGACGTCGACGTCGACGAAGCCGAAGCGACCCCTGAACCCGTCACCGACGAGGCCACCGACGTCGACGACGAGACCGAAGCCGCCGACGCCGAAGACGACGACGAGACCGAAGCCGAAGAGGCCGACGACGCCGCCGCCGAGGATGAGCAAGCCTAATCCACTGCCTGTTACATGGTGGATGGGCCGTTGTACCAGCTCTTGCTTGTACGACGGCCCATCCACCATCATCGAGCGTCGACCCGCAAGGGACAAATCGGAAATAAGGGGCTCTTTTCGCGACGCGCCGACACGCCGGTGGTTCGGGGCACGCTGATCGGCAACGCTTTAGCACCCCTGATCGGTTGAGGTGGCCTTGGAGCAAGCACCACGGGCCGTTCGGCTTCGTATTGATCTGGCTTACGACGGGTCAGGGTTTTCCGGTTGGGCCGCCCAGCCCGGCAGGCGTACCGTCGAGGATGTCCTGGCCACGGCGCTCGGCCGGGTGCTGCGGCTCGGGTCGGTAGCCCCGCCCGCCCTGACCGTCGCCGGGCGCACGGACGCCGGCGTGCACGCCCGCGGGCAGGTCGTCCACGCCGATGTGCCCGAGGTCGCCTGGACGGCGCTGGCGGACCACGGCGCCGGGCCGCTGGTCCGGCTGGCCGCGGTGCTCCCCGCCGACGTCCGCGTGCACGCGGCGGGCCCGGCGCCGGACGGATTCGACGCGCGGTTCTCCGCGCTGTGGCGCCGCTACTCCTACCGCGTCTGCGACGATCCGGCCCGGGCCGATCCGCTGCGCAGGCACGAGACGCTGTGGTGGCCGCGGCGGCTGGATCTGGCCGCCATGACCGAGGCGGCGGCCTCCCTGGCGGGCGAGCACGACTTCGCCGCCTTCTGCCGTCGCCGGGAGGGCGCGAGCACCGTCCGGACGCTGCGCGTCCTGGACTGGCGCCGGGACGGTGACGGCGTCGCGGTCGCGACCGTGGTCGCCGACGCGTTCTGCCACAACATGGTGCGCGCGCTGGTCGGCGCGCTGCTCGCCGTCGGTGAGGGGCGCCGGCCACCGGGCTGGCCCGCCCAGGTGCTCGCGGCCGCCGTCCGGGATCCGGCGGTCCGGGTCGTCGCGCCGCACGGGCTGTGCCTGGAGGAGGTCGCCTACCCGCCGCCCGCCGAGCTGGCCGCGCGTGCCGCCGAGACCCGCCAGCGCAGGACCGCTACGGCTTCCCGGTCAGCATCCGGGTGCTGAGGTCGATGTTGGCGCTTCCGGTGACCAGGCTGACCGCGAACTGCTCGAGCTGCTGCCGCTGGGCGGACGTGGACGGCGACTTCAAGCTGGTGAACTCGGCCCACATCAAGATCAGGTAGTGCCCCTTGATCTCCGCCTGCACCACCCCGGTGCCGTTACCGAGCTTGCGCGTCGGGCCCTTCTGCGCCGCGAGCGGTGCGATGATCTCCTGCGGCCCGGTGGTCCGGCCGGCCGC
Source organism: Actinomycetota bacterium (assembly GCA_003136255.1). Taxonomy (GTDB): domain Bacteria; phylum Actinomycetota; class Actinomycetes; order Streptosporangiales; family Streptosporangiaceae; genus Palsa-504. The sequence continues at coordinate 3,635 of PLDT01000471.1, read as the reverse complement.
CTGCGCGGCGCTCGAGCTGGTCAGGTTCGCCACCCCGACGGTCCCCATCATGGTGCCGTTCCCCGAGATGTAGCTGGCCCGCAGCACCTGGGTGCAGTGGCCGGACTGCAGGGCCGCCTGCAGGTTCGCCCCGAACACCGCCAGCGTGCAGTTCTTGGTCACGTCGGCCGCGGTCCGCACGTAGGAGCTGCCGTTGAGCTCGAACTGGGGCGGGAACAGCTCCTGGAGCGTCAGCGGCTGCGGATCCTTGGCCCGGGTCGCGATGTGCTGCCACCCGCTGAGGGTCTGGACGACGCCGGGGGACCCGGCGGCGTCCGTCGGCAGCCGCAGCGACGGGGGCACCGGAGCGTTCACCCGCGGCTCGTACAGGAACTTGTACCCGGCGCCCGCGCCCGCCGCGATGACCAGCACGGCCGCCGCGGCCAGCCACGCCGCCCGGGAGGAACGGCGTCTGGGCCCCGCGGACCGCGCCGCGCGCCGCCCCGGCTCGGGCCCCGGACCCTCCGCGATCGAAGCCGGGGGCACCGGCTCGTCATCGTCCGCGGCGGGAAAGCCCTGCGGAGGGGTCGGCTGCTGCTGGAACCCGGAGGCCGGCGGCTGGAACCCGGAGG
>PLDT01000471.1:0-3007 GCA_003136255.1 Actinomycetota bacterium | reverse complement strand
GCCTGCGGGCCGCTACCTGGGCCGAGGACCTGCTGCGGGCCGCTGCCCGGGCCGAGGGTGCGCTGCGGGCCGCTGCCGGGACCGAGGAGACGCTGCGGGCCGCTGCCCGGGCCGAGGACCCGTTGCGGGCCGCTGCCGGGGTCGATCAGCTGCCCGGGAGCGGGCCCCTGACCGGGGTCGTCAGCTGGCGGCCAGGGCGCCTGACGCGCGTCACCGGCCGGTCGGCTGCGCCTCCCGCCCTGACGATCCATATGATGAGGGTAGCTCCCTGGTCAGCGCCGAGGACGCCGCTTTGGCATCACTGGCTGAGTCGGAGTATGCTGCATTGGCGTCATGCGCTACGGGCATGCACGCGGTGTGTCGGCTGCCAGCGTTAAGCGTGGCGCGTCACGCCCGCGGCACCCCCCGGCGGCCCGCAGCTGCAGGCCGACTAGACCACGATATATACGCAAAGGCTCAGGACTGTGCGCACTTTCACCCCGAAGGACAGTGACATTACGCGTCAATGGCACGTCATCGACGCGTCCGACGTCGTGCTCGGCCGCCTGGCCAGCCACGTGGCGGTGCTGCTGCGGGGCAAGCACAAGCCGATCTTCGCACCGCACATCGATACCGGCGACTTCGTCGTCGTGGTCAACGCGTCCAAGGTCGCGCTGTCCGGCAACAAGCTGGAGCAGAAGCACGCCTACCGGCACTCCGGTTACCCGGGCGGCCTGCGGGCGGTGTCGTACGCGAGCCTGATGGCCGCCAACCCGGAGAAGGCGGTGGAGAAGGCGGTCCGGGGCATGCTGCCGAAGAACACCCTCGGCCGCAAGACGCTAAGCAAGCTCAAGGTGTACGCGGGGCCCGATCACCCGCACCAGGCGCAGCAGCCTCAGCCGTACGAGATCACGCAGATCGCGCAGTAGACCTAGATAAGGAAGCACGAGGAACACCGTGGCTGAGCCCACCACCGGCGTAAGCGGTACCGCCGTCGACGACGACGCGGACCTTCCGGAGTACGCGGATCCGGAGTTTGGCGCGGACGCGCCGTCGGAGTACACCACCGAGACCGCTCAAGACTCCCCGGCCCGGGCCGTCGCACGACGCCCGGTGGTGACCGGGCACGCGGGGGGCACCGGCCGCCGCAAGGAGGCCATCGCCCGGGTCCGCATCCTCCCCGGGACCGGCCAGTGGCTGATCAACGGCCGTGCGCTCGACGCGTACTTCCCGAACAAGGTGCACCAGCAGCTGGTCAACGAGCCGTTCGTGACGCTTGGCGCCGAGGGCAAGTTCGACGTGGTGGCCCGGATCNNACCCGGGACGCCCGGGTCAAGGAGCGCAAGAAGTACGGCCTGAAGAAGGCCCGGAAGGCGCCTCAGTACTCCAAGCGGTAGCGCCCGCTCGCGCCGGTCGAGCCGTACGTCAACGCATACGAGCGGGAGACGAGATGGGTGAATCGGATCAGCGCGGTCGTCTGTTCGGTACGGACGGTGTCCGGGGGGTCGCTGGGTGTGATCTGACCGCTTCCCTGGCTCTGAATCTGGGCATCGCCGCCGCCGCTGTCCTCGGCGCCGGCGGTGTCGGTGCCGCCACGGGAGACGGCTCGGCCCCGGCGACCGCGGGCGCCCCGGTGGCCGCGGGCGCCCCGGTGGCCGTGGTGGGCCGGGATCCGCGGGTCTCCGGGGAGTTCCTCGAGGCCGCGGTCGTGGCCGGGCTGGCCAGCGCGGGTGTCGACGTCCTNNGCGGCGGGATCAAGCTGCCCGACGCCGTCGAGGACCAGATCGAGGACCGGCTCGGGTCGGCCCCCGCGGCCAGCACCAGCTTCGGCCGGATCAGCGACGCCGAGAGCACCCAGGAGCTGTACCTGGATCACCTGCTCGCCACGCTGCCCGCCGAGCCGGGCGACCACCACCCGCTGGCTGGCCTCCGGGTGGTGGTCGACTGCGCGCACGGGGCGGCGTACCGGCTCGGACCCCTGGCGCTGACCCGGGCCGGGGCCGAGGTCATCGCGATCGGAGCCGAGCCCGACGGCCTGAACATCAACGCCGGCTACGGCTCGACCTGCCTTGGCACCGTGGCCGCGGCGGTGCTCGAGCACGGCGCGCACGCCGGCGTGGCCTACGACGGCGACGCCGACCGGTGCCTCGCGGTCGACGCCGACGGGCAGCTGCTCGACGGGGACCAGATCCTGACCGTGCTCGCGACCGAGCTGGCCGCAACGGGCCGGCTGGCTGGCGATGCGGTGGTGGTCACGGTGATGTCGAACCAGGGCTTCCACGTGGCGATGCGGGACGCCGGCATCCGGGTCATCGAGACCCCGGTGGGCGACAAGCACGTGTCGGTAGCCATGCGGGAAGGCGGGTACGCGCTCGGCGGGGAGCAGTCCGGGCACATCATCATGCTCGAGCACGCCCCGACCGGCGACGGCATCCTGACCAGCCTGCAGTTGCTCGCCGCGGTGCACCGGCTCGGGCTGCCGATGGCCGCGGCGGCCAAGATGATGCGCAGGTACCCGCAGGTCTTGGTCAACGTGCCCGGCGACGCCTCGCAGCTCGGGCCGGAGGTCGACGCCGCGGTCACACGGGCCGAGTCCGCGCTCGGCGGCAACGGGCGGGTGCTGGTCCGGCCGAGCGGCACCGAGCCCCTCATCCGGCTGATGATCCAGGCCTCGGACACCGTCCTGGCCGAGCAGGTCATCGGGCAGCTCGAGGCCGAGGTGCGGCTGGCCCTCGCGGGGCACTAGCATGCGACGCGCATACCAGGTCGAGGCGGTCCGGGCCGCCGAACGCGCGCTGATGGACCTGCTCCCCGAGGGCACGCTGATGGGGCGCGCCGCGACCGGGCTCGCGGCGGTCTGCGCGTCCCTGCTGGCCCGGTACCCAGGCCACGTCTACGGCGCCCGGGTCGTGGTCCTGGCGGGCAGCGGCGACAACGGCGGCGACGCCCTGTACGCGGGCGCCCTGCTGGCCCGTCGCGGCGCCTCCGTCACCGCGATCACGCCAGGGTCCGGTGCCCATCCGGGCGG
>PLDT01000188.1:0-23357 GCA_003136255.1 Actinomycetota bacterium | reverse complement strand
CCGAGGTCGACGACGTAGACGTAGGGTCCGCGACGGATGAGCTCGGCGTGCAGTCGCGAGACGCTGGGGTCGTCGAGTCGGATATCAACCCCCTGGCCCCGGCCGACGGTTGTCACCTCGTCGCGTAGCGGGAAAACCTGGCCGCTCTCCTCGATGCGGAGGAACGGTGTATCCACGCAGGGGTTCCCTTCTGTCGAGGTCGTCATGGATATCTAACCATCGGGCTACCCCCCGTGTCATTAGTCCCACTCTGAGATTGCCTGCCGATACGGGGTACTGCGTGGCAACGCCCCGGCTTCGCGCCGGTAAACTTCCCAGCGGAAAGCCGGGAGGCACGTGCATGGCGAATAGGTCGGCGAAGACCGGTGCGCACAGCGCTGGTCCGCAGCGAGGACCGGCCGCCGCGCCGCCACCCGGCCCCGCAGCAAACCAGATCGTGACCTGGCTGCCGTACCTGATCGTGCTCGCGGGCGCGGTCACCGGGCTGTTCATTGCCTGGCAGGGCACGCGGTACGCGGGCCGGGGCGCGGCGACGGTGGGTGCCGCGCTGCTGGTGGCCGCGGTGGCCCGGCTGGCTCTGCCGCCGCGCTACGCCGGCCTGCTGGCGTCGCGGGGGAAGGCCATGGACGTGGCGGCCTTCGCGGTATTCGGTGCCGCGGTGCTCGCGGTCGCAGCGTCGCTGCCATAAGCAGCCGCATAAACAGGAGAGGGAACGAGGCACACAATGGCCAAGATCAAGGTAGCGAACCCCGTCGTCGAACTCGACGGCGACGAGATGACGCGGATCATCTGGCAGTACATCAAGGACCAGCTGATCCTGCCCTACCTGGATATCGAGCTGGAGTACTACGACCTTTCCGTGGAGCACCGCGACGCCACCGACGACCAGGTCACGATCGACGCCGCGTACGCGATCAAAAGGCACGGCGTGGGCGTCAAGTGCGCCACGATCACCCCGGACGAGGCCCGGGTCACCGAGTTCGGCCTGAAGAAGATGTGGCGGTCACCGAACGGCACCATCCGCAACATCCTCGGCGGTGTCATCTTCCGCGAGCCGATCGTCATCTCCAACATCCCGCGGCTGGTCCCGACCTGGACCAAGCCGATCATCATCGGCCGCCACGCGCACGCCGACCAGTACAAGGCCAGCGACTTCGTGGTGCCCGGCCCCGGCACGGTGACGATCACCTACGTCCCCGACGAGGGCAGCAACCAGCCCATCGAGATGGAAGTGGCCCGCTTCACCGGCGGCGGCGTCGCCCTGGCCATGTACAACTTCGACGACTCGATCCGCGACTTCGCCCGCGCCACCATGCGCTACGCGCTCGACCGCCGGTTCCCGCTCTACCTGTCCACCAAGAACACCATCCTGAAGGCCTACGACGGCCGGTTCAAGGACATCTTCGCCGAGGTCTTCGAGTCCGAGTTCAAGGCCGAGTACGAGGCGGCCGGGATCACCTACGAGCACCGGCTCATCGACGATATGGTCGCCCAGGTGCTCAAGTGGGAGGGCGGCATCGTCTGGGCCTGCAAGAACTACGACGGCGACGTGCAGTCCGACGTGGTGGCCCAGGGCTTCGGCTCGCTCGGCCTGATGACCAGCGTGCTGATGACNNACGGTCGAGGCCGAAGCCGCGCACGGCACCGTGACCCGGCACTACCGCCAGCACCAGCAGGGCCTGCCGACCTCGACCAACCCGGTCGCGTCGATCTTCGCCTGGACCCGCGGCCTTGAGCACCGCGGCAAGCTCGACGACACCCCCGCGGTCGCCCTGTTCGCCCGCACGCTGGAGGATATCTGCGTGCACACGATCGAGGAGGGCAAGATGACCAAGGACCTGGCCCTGCTCGTCGGCCGGGGCACCCCGTTCCTGACCACTGAGGAGTTCCTCGCCGCCCTGGACGGTAACCTGCGCAAGGCGATGAATTCTTAAAACCATTATTCCGAACGGCCGTAGTGCGTGCCCCGGGCATGCCCACCCGTAAGGACCCACCACAGGAGAACCTCAGCATGGCACGTAAGGGCAAGGTAACCGTCGTCGGCGCCGGGTTCTACGGCTCCACCACCGCGCAGCGGCTGGCCGAGTACGACATCTTCGACGAGGTCGTGCTCACCGACATCGTCGAGGGCAAGCCCGAGGGGCTGGCCCTGGACATGAACCAGTCGCGCCCGGTGGAGGGCTTCGAGACCAAGGTGACCGGCCAGACCACCGGCCTGGGCGGCGAGGGCTACGAGGCGATCGCCGGGTCGAACATCGTGATCGTCACCGCCGGCCTGCCGCGCAAGCCGGGCATGAGCCGGATGGACCTGATCGAGACCAACGCCAAGATCGTCCGCAGCGTGGTGGAGAACGTCGCCAAGTACGCGCCGGACGCGGTGCTGATCGTGGTGTCCAACCCGCTGGACGAGATGACCGCGCTGGCCGCCAAGGTTTCCGGCTTCCCGCACCACCGGGTGATGGGCCAGGCCGGCATGCTCGACACCGCCCGGTTCAGCTACTTCGTGGCGGAAAAGCTCGGCGTCCCGGTCGGCTCGGTCCGCACCCTGACCCTCGGCTCGCACGGCGACACGATGGTCCCGGTGCCCTCGGCCTGCACCGTCGACGGCCGTCCGCTGGCCGACCTGCTGCCCACCGGCGAGGTCGAGGAACTGGTCACCCGGACCCGGAACGGCGGCGGCGAGATCGTCGCGCTGCTCAAGACCGGCTCGGCGTACTACGCCCCGTCCGCCGCCGCGGCCCGGATGGCCCGCGCGGTGGCCGAGGACGCCGGCGCGATCATGCCGGTCTGCGCCTGGGTCGACGGCGAGTACGGGATCTCCGGCGTCTACCTGGGCGTGGAGGCCGAGATCGGCGCGGTCGGCGTCCGCCGCATCGTCGAGCGCGACCTCACCGAGACCGAACTGGCCGCCCTGCACGCCGCCGCCGACGCCGTCCGCGCCAAGCAAGCGGACGTCGCCAGCCTGTAACGGTCGCCAGCCTGTAACGGCCTAGCCCTGCCCGGCGCCCTGCTCGACGCGGACCATGTTGCCCGCCGGGTCACGCACCGCGAAGTCCCGGACGCCCCAGAACTGATCGGTGGGCTCCTGCAGCACCTCGACTCCGGGCGCGCCGGCGATCTTGTCGAAGGTCGCGTCGAGGTCGTCGGCGCGAAGCTGGATCATGGGCAGCACGCCCTTGGCCAGCAAGGCCGCGAGGGCGTCCCCGTCCTCCTGGGAGCGGCCCGCGTGCGGCTCGGACAGCACGATGGCGATCTCGGGCTGGCTGTCGGTGACCAGGGTGATCCAGCGGAAGCCTCCGTTGGCGACCTCGTTGCGGACCGTCAGCCCGAGGGTGTCGCGATAAAAGCTGAGGGCGGCGTCGACGTCGTCGACGGTGACGTGCACGCCGCTAATTGAAGTGTTCATGGCCCTGATGCTAGGCGGGCGCGGCGACCGGGCGCTTCTCAGAAACTGATTTCTTCTGCCCGCCCCCGGTCCGGGCCCGCTGCGGCCGGGTGGTCAGCATCGCCTGGCAGGCCGACATGCCACGGACTTCGTCGTGGTTGCGGGCGCGGTACATGGACGGCGCCTCGCCGACGAGTTCACTGAACCGGGCGGAGAACGAGCCCAGGCTCGAGCAGCCGACCGCGAAGCAGACGTCCGTCACGCTCAGGTCGCCGCGGCGCAGCAGCGCCTTGGCCCGCTCGATGCGCCGGGTCATGAGGTAGGAGTACGGCGTCTCGGAGTACGCCTCGCGGAAGCGCCGGCTGAAGTGCGCCGGCGACATCAGCGCCGTGCGGGCGAGCGCCGGCACGTCGAGCGGCTGCGCGTACTCGCGGTCCATCCGGTCGCGGGCCCGGCGTAGCCGGCGCAGCTCATCCAGGTCGGCGCTCATGACCCCATTCTGCCAGGCGGCCCTGTCATGCTTAACCGGCGGCCAGCCGGCGCAGGGCCAGTTCGGCATACAGCGCGGTGCCGTCGGCCAGGGCCGCGTCGTCGAACACCGCGTGCGCCGAGTGGTTGCTCGGGGCGGTCGCCGGGTCGGTCCCCGGCGGGCAGGCGCCCAGCATCACGAACGCCCCTGGCACCTGCTCCAGGACAAACGAGAAGTCCTCGGCCCCGGTGAGCGGGAACTCGGCCCGCTCGCCGCGCTCGGCCCCGAACACCTCCGCGATCGTCTCGCCCGCGAACGCCGCCTCCACCGCGTCGTTGACCGTCACCGGGTACCCCACGTCGTAGATGGCGTCGGCGGTCAGCCCGTGCCCGCGCGCGATGTCCCCGATCAGCCGCGGCACCAGTTCGGCCAGCTTGCCGCGGGACGCCTCGCTGAACGAGCGGGCCGTGGCCCAGAACCGGGCCTCGTCCGGGATCACGTTGTCGACGGTCCCGGCGTGGAAGCTGCCCACGGTGATCACCACCGGATCGAACACGTCGAACTTCCTGGTCACCAGCGTCTGCAACGCGGTCACCATCTCGCACGCGACCGGGATCGGGTCCGCGGCGTGGTGCGGCGTCGAGGCGTGCCCGCCCCGCCCGTGCACGGTCACCGTGATCTGGTCCGCGGCGGCCAGCATCGCGCCGGGCCGGGTGGAGAACGTCCCGCACGGCAGCCGTTGCGACGTCACGTGCAGGCCGTAGGCGGCAACCGGCCGCGAACCCGCCGCCTCCAGGACCCGTTCCTCGATCATCTGCCGGGCCCCGGCGTAGCCCTCCTCGCCCGGCTGGAACATGAAGATCACCGTCCCGGGCACCTGCCGGGCCGACAGCAACCGGGCGGCGCCGGCCAGCATCGCGGTGTGCAGGTCGTGCCCGCAGGCGTGCATCGCGCCCGGGATCACCGACGCGTAGGGCAGGCCGGTCTCTTCGGTCACCGGCAGCGCGTCCATGTCCCCGCGCAGCAGCACGACCGGCCCCGGCCCTCCGCGCAGGACGGCGGTGACCGAGCTCAGCCCCTGCCCGGTGCTGATCTCCAGCGGCAGCCCGTCCAGGGCGGCCAGCACCTTGGCCTGGGTCTTCGGCAGGTCCAGGCCGATCTCGGGCTCGCGGTGAATCGCGTGCCGCAGCTCGGCGATCTCGCCGGAGATCCGTGCCGCCTCATCCCGTACGTCCACCGCTGCCTCCTAGAGAACTCACCCTAATGCCACCCGCCGCGCGCTATCGGACGGAACGGCCGACAGGAACTGCGGCGCGGTCCACGAGCGCCGGGAGAACGCCTCGGCCACCGCGGCGCGCACCTCCGCCGCCGAGCCGACCAGCGCGAGCACCGAGCCGCCGAACCCGCCGCCGATCATGCGGGCCCCGAGCGCGCCCGCCGCCAGCGCCGCATCGACCGTCACGTCCGCTTCGGGCCAGGAGATCTCGAAGTCGTCCCGCAGCGACACGTGCGCCTGGGTCAGCAGCCGCCCGATCTGCGGGTACGCGTCTGCCGACCCCGATCTCAGCAACGCGACGACCTCCAGCACCCGCTGGTCATCGGTCACCACGTGGCGGGCCCGCCGCCGCAAGACTGGATCGGTGAGCCGGCTGGTGTCAGCCACGGCCGTTAGGTATCTCAAGGAAGGAACCCCGAGCAGCCGCGCGGCCTGTTCGCACTCGGCGCGCCGCTCCGCGTACGCCCCGGCGGTCAGCTGGTGCCTGGCCCGGGTGTTGATCAGCAGCAGCTGCGCGCCCGACGCGGCCGGGTCGAACGGGACCTGGGAGGTCTCCAGCGAGCGGCAGTCGAGCAGCAGTGCGCGGCCGCGCTCGCCGAGCAGTGACGCGGACTGGTCCATGATCCCGGACGGCACCCCGGCGAAGTCGTTCTCGGCCCGCCGGGCGATCGCGGCCAGCTCGCGCCGGTCACCGGCCAGCCCGGCCCCGGCCAGCTCGGTCAGGGCGAGCGCGGTGGCGCATTCCAGCGCGGCCGAGGAGGACAGGCCCGCGCCCGCGGGCACGTCGGAGTCGATCGCCAGGCACGCCCCCGGCACCTCGTAACCCGCCGCGGCCAGCGACCAGGCCACCCCGGCCGGGTAGGCGGCCCACCCGNNCCGAGTACACCACCAGCCGCCGGTCGCTCCGGCGGCTCGCGGCGGCCGCGATGCCCTGCCCGAGCGCGAACGGAAGCACGAACCCCTCGTTGTAGTCGGTGTGCTCACCCATCAGGTTGGCCCGCCCCGGCGCCACCCACACCCCGTCGGCCGTCCCGCCGAACCGCGACCGGAACAGCTCCAGTACCGCGTCAGCCGAAGGGCTCACCTGCGAGCCTGGGTGAACGCCCAGGCGTCGGCGGCCATGGCCCGCAGGTCGCGCTCCGCGTGCCAGCCCAGCTCGGCCGAGATCCGCTCGGAGGAGGCGACCAGCACGGCCGGGTCGCCGGGCCGCCGCGCGGTCACGTCGACGCCGATCTCGGTGCCGGTCACCTCGGCGCACACGTCGATCACCTGGCGGACCGAGTAGCCGGTCCCGTCGCCCAGGTTGTACACGCGGTGCTGCCCGTGCGGGCTGGCCGCGAGCGCGCGCAGGTGCGCGTCGGCCAGGTCGGTGACGTGGATGTAGTCCCGGATGCAGGTCCCGTCCGGGGTCGGGTAGTCGTCGCCGAAGACCTGCACCCGGCGGCCCGCGGTCACGCTGGCCAGCACGTTCGGGATCAGGTGGGTCTCCGGGTGGTGCCGCTCGCCGAACCAGGTGCCGTCGGCCGCCCGGTGCGCGCCGGCCACGTTGAAGTAGCGCAGGCTGACGGCCCCGAACCCGTACAGCCGGGCGAACTCGGTCAGCGTGGTGTCGACGGCCAGCTTGGACGCGCCGTAGGGGCTGGTCGGGCGGGTGGGGTCGGTCTCGGTGATGGGCGTGCGTTCCGGCTCGCCGTAGACCGCGGCGGTGGAGGAGAACACGATCGTGCGCACGCCGATCTCGCGCATCGCTTCGAGCAGCGCGATCGTGCCGCCCAGGTTGGCCGACCAGTACGCGGCGGGCTTCGCCACCGACTCGCCGACCAGCGACTTGGCGGCGAAGTGCAGGACCGCCCCGATGCCGTCGGCGAGCACCTCGGCGGCGCAGGCGCGCAGCGTGCCCTTGACGAACGCGGCCCCGGCCGGCACTGCCTCGGCGTACCCGGTCGACAGGTCATCGAGCACGGTGACCTCGTGCCCGGCCGCGACCAGCTGCCCGGCGACGACGCTGCCGATGTACCCGGCCCCGCCGGTGACCAGCACCCTCATCAGCCAGCCTCCCTGAGTCTCTCCGCCGCCTCTTCAGGGACGATGTCGTTGATCCACACGCCCATGCCCGATTCCGTGCCGGCCAGATACTTCAGCTTGCCTGGCGCGCGCCGGATCGACAGTACCTGAAGGTGCGCCGCGAACACCCCCCGAGCCGCCTGGTCCGCCACCGGCACCTGGTGCCACGCGGCGATGTACGGGGCGGGCCCGCCGAACAGCCCGTCGAACCGCCGCAGCACGTCCAGGTACAGCGGCCCGAACGCCTCGCGCGCCGCCTCGCCGAGCGCGGGCAGGTCAGGGACCCGGGCCAGGGGAAAGATCCGGACCTCGTACGGCCAGCGCGCCGCCTCGGGCACGAACGCCACCCAGTGCTCGTTGCGCGCCACGATCCGCGTCCCGGCCCGCAGCTCGGCCGCGACCAGGTCGTCGAACAGGTTGCCGCCCTGGTAGAGGTGGGCCTGCGCCACCATGCGCTCCAGCCGCGGGGCCACGAACGGGAACGCGTAGATCTGCCCGTGCGGGTGGCGCAGCGTGACGCCGATCTCCTCGCCCCGGTTCTCGAAGCAGTACACCTGCCTGGTCTCCGGCAGCGCGCCGAGCACCTCGGTGCGGTCCGCCCAGGCTTCCAGCACGGTCCGCACCCGCCGCGGGGTGAGCTGGGCGAACGAGGCGTAGTGGTCGGAGGTGAAGCAGACCACCTCGCAGCGCCCGAGCGGCTCGCGCAGCGAGGGAAACCGGTTCTCGAACACCACCACGTCGTAGCTGGACGCCGGGATTTCGGTGGGCCGCCCCGGTGCCGACGGATCCAGCGGGCACTGATCGGCCGGCGGCAGGAAGGTGCGGTCCTGGCGGGCGGCCGCGATCACCACCCACTCCCCGGCCAGCGGGTCCCAGCGGATACCCTGCTCGGGCGACCCGACCGGCCCCGGCGGGCCGGGCGGCCGCGGGGGCAGCGGCCGGGTGTCGCGGGCCAGGACCCGGTCCAGCCCGGGCGCCTCGTCGAAGTAGACGATCTCGCGCCCGTCGGCCAGCCGGGTGCTGGCCTTCCAGATTGATTGCGTGCCCACGGGACCCTTACGTTATCCGTTCTAGACTGGCCAGACATCGTCCGCGGGCGGCAGACAGAAAATGAGCAAAATACTCCTGGACATCCTCGTCGTCGTGGTCATCGTGTGCATCGGGGGATTCTTCTCGGGTTCTGAGATGGCCCTCGTTTCGCTGCGCGAGGGCCAGGTCCGAGCGCTGGCCAAGCGCGGCAAGCGCGGCCAGCGGACCGCGCGGCTGGCCAGCGACCCGACCCGGTTTTTCTCCGCGGTCCAGATCGGGGTGACCCTGGCCACCCTGGTCTCCGGCGCCTACGGCGCCGCGACCCTGGCCGGATTCCTCAAGACCTGGCTGGTCCGCCAGCACGTGTCGGCGGGCTGGGCGTCGGCGCTGTCGTTCGTCATCGTGACCGTATGCATCACGTTCGTCAGCCTGGTGCTGGGCGAGCTCGCGCCCAAGCGGCTCGCGCTGCAGCGGGCGCCGCGGCTGGCCCTGCTGGCCGCGCCGATGCTGGACCGGATCGCGTCGCTGGCCCGGCCGGTCGTCTGGCTGCTGACCGTGACGACCAACGGGGTGATCGCCATCCTCGGCGGCGACCCCCGCCTCGGGCGCCAGGCCATGACCGAGCAGGAGCTGCGCGACCTGGTGACCGGCGCGCAGGCGCTCAGCCCGGACGAGCGGCAGATCGTCGGCGAGGTGTTCGACGCCGGGAAACGGCAGATCCGCGAGGTGCTGGTGCCGCGCACCGAGGTGGTCTTCCTGGACGCGGAGACCCCGGTGTCCGCGGCCGCCGCGATCGCGGCCGACGTGCCGCATTCGCGGCTGCCGGTGTTCCAGGACAGCTACGACAACGTGATCGGCTTCGTGCACATCCGGGACCTGCTCGGGCCCGCGGTCATCAACCGCTCGGGACCGGTCGGCCGGATCAGCAGGCCGGTGAAGTTCCTGCCGATCAGCAAGACCGTGCTGTCCTCGCTGTCGGAGATGCGGCGCGAGCGGGCCCACCTGGCCATCGTGGTCGACGACTACGGTGGCACGGCCGGCATCGTCACCCTGGAGGACCTGGTCGAGGAGCTGATCGGCGACATCAGGGACGAATACGACACCGAGCAGCGCCAGGCGACCACNNCGGGCACACGATCACGGTCACCGAGCTCGACGGCCGCCGCATCGCCCGCCTGCGCATCGCGCCCCGCACCGACGCGGCCGTTCCCGCGGCCCGGCTAGACTCCTCAGAGAAATCCCAGGTGGAAGGCGGTTAGCGTGCCCAGCGGCTTCGATACCGTGCTAGTGGTGGACTTCGGCGCGCAGTACGCGCAGCTGATCGCCCGGCGGGTGCGCGAGTGTCACGTCTACTCCGAGATCGTCCCCTCGACCATGCCGGCCGAGCAGATGCTGGCCCGGCACCCGAAGGCCATCATCTTGTCCGGCGGCCCGTCCTCGGTCTACGCCGACGGCGCCCCGCCCGCGCCCCCAGGCCTGCTCCAGGCCGGCGTCCCCATCCTCGGCATCTGCTACGGCTTCCAGCTGCTGGTGGCCGAGCTGGGCGGCACGGTGGAGCGGACCGGCCTGGCCGAGTACGGCGCCACCACCCTGCAGACCGACCCCAGCCGCCTCCTCTCCGGCACGCCCGCCCAGCAGCAGGTGTGGATGTCGCACGGCGACACCGTCGCCGCGGCCCCGCCCGGCTTCACCGTGACCGCGCGCACGCCAGCCACGCCGGTGGCCGCGGTGGAGAACCCGGACCAGGGCTTGTTCGGCGTGCAGTTCCACCCGGAGGTGATGCACACCGAGTACGGCACCCGGATCCTGGCCCGCTTCCTGGAACTGGCCGGGTGTCGGCCGTCCTGGACCATGCTGAACATCGTCGAGGACCAGGTGGAAGCGATCCGCGAGCAGGTCGGCGGCAGCCGGGCGATCTGCGGCCTGTCCGGCGGGGTGGACTCCGCGGTCGCCGCGGCGCTCGTCCAGCGCGCCATCGGCGACCGCCTGACCTGCGTGTTCGTCGATCACGGCCTGCTGCGCAAGGGCGAGGCGGACCAGGTCGAGCAGGATTTCGTGGCCGCCACCGGCGTCCGGCTCAAGGTCGCCACCGAGGCCGACGTGTTCTTGACCGCGCTGGCCGGGGTGACCGACCCGGAGGAGAAGCGGAAAATCATCGGCCGCGAGTTCATCCGCGCGTTCGAGCGCGCCGCCCGGGAGATCACCGCCGAGGCCGGCGAGCACGGCGAAGCGTGCGAGTTCCTGGTCCAGGGCACGCTGTACCCGGACGTGGTCGAGTCCGGCGGCGGCACCGGCACCGCGAACATCAAGTCCCACCACAATGTGGGCGGCCTCCCCGACGACCTGAAGTTCCGCCTGGTCGAGCCGCTGCGCGCGCTGTTCAAGGACGAGGTGCGCCGGGTCGGGTCCGAACTCGGCCTGCCCCAGGCCATCGTCCGCCGCCAGCCGTTCCCCGGACCCGGCCTGGCCATCAGGATCGTCGGCGAGGTGACCGCGGACCGGCTCGCGGTCCTGCGTGAGGCCGACGCGATCGTCCGCGAGGAGATGTCGGCCGCCGGGCTCGACTCCCTGGTCTGGCAGTGCCCGGTCGTGCTGCTGGCCGACGTGCGCTCGGTGGGCGTGCAGGGGGACGGCCGCAGCTACGGCCATCCGCTCGTGCTCCGCCCGGTGACCAGCGAGGACGCCATGACCGCGGACTGGGCCCGGCTGCCCCCGGACGTGCTGGCCCGGATCTCCACCCGCGTCACCAACGAGGTCCCCGAGGTCAACCGCGTCGTCCTGGACGTCACCAGTAAGCCTCCTGCCACCATCGAGTGGGAGTAAAAGCCTTTTCCCGCCGAACGCACCGTGGTCCCCGCTCCCCGACACCCACCCCGCCCCTCCGGCGGCGGGCGCTGGATCGTCGCCTTTCCGGTTTTCCTCCTGCTGGTGGAGATCAAGCTGCATATCGAGGAACGGCTCATGCTGGCCGAATTTCCCGACGATTATCCGCGCTACCGCAAGCGGGTCCCTCAGCTGGTCCCGGGCCTGCGCCTAGGCCGAGGTATATTAACACGACCCGAGCCACCGGATAATTATAACGGTCGCGCATTCTATTCAGGTCCGCCGCTTTCCGATATGCTTGTCATCGTACATTCTTTATGGCCTAGGTTTTTATGGCATATGTCTTTTATGGCACAGATCGCCGGGTTAGGACAGATGAATGCGGACGCTCGCTAGGGCCGCGACCCGCTCGCTCGTAGCGCTCTGCATCGCGCTCGCGCTGGCGGTGGTCGCGGTAGCCGCCGTCGGCATCCTGAATACCCGCTCGGCCGAGGACCAGGGCGACGCGATCGCGGGCGACGAGCTGACCACCGCGATCGTGACCAACCAGCTGGCCCGGGACATCGACGCCGCGTACGCCACCGGGGAACAGGCCGCCCTGACCACCCAGCCCGCGCAGCGGTCCCGGCTGCTCGGTTCGCTCGACACCAGCCTGCTGCCCGCGATCGACAGTGAGCTGTTCTCGCTGGAGGCGCTGCACGTCGGCGACCCGCCGGCCGAGCACGCCGACCTCGTGCTGTTCATCGGGCAGTGGACCGCCGTCCGCGACCTGCTCAGCACGTTCGCCCTCACCGCACAGCCCGCCGGGATGCTCGCCGCCCAGCTGACCGCCGTCTACCAGCCGGCCAGCGCGCACCTGGACGCGCTGATCCAGAAGGAGGTGAACGATGCGCACATCGACCACACGCAGGCGGACGCCGCCGTGGTCCGCGACACCGGCGTGCTCATCGGCGTCGCGGTGCTGGGCATCGCGATCGGTTTGCTGTTCCTGGGCCTCGGGATCGGCCGCATCCGCCGGGACCTGGCCCCCAGCCAGGACCAGGCGGAGTTCGCGGACATCCTGCAGCTCGCCAACGACGAGGACGACACGTACCGGCTCCTGCAGCGCCACCTCGAGCGCAGCCTGACGCAGACCAGCGCGGTGGTGCTCAACCGCAACAACAGCGCGGACCGGCTGGAGGCGGTCACGCCCCTGCCAGCCGGCTCGGCGCTGGCCGGGACCCTGCGCGGCGCGGAGCCGCGCTCGTGCCTGGCGGTGCGCTCGGGCCGCACCCACCAGGAGAACGGCGGGCGGCCCGCCCTGCTGTGCTGCTCGGTATGCGCCCCCGTGCCCGGCGTCTCCACGTGCGTCCCGCTCACCGTCGGGGGCGAGGTGATCGGCTCGGTCCTGCTCAGCCGGCCGGCTCGCTATTCCGACGCCGAGGAGCAGCGGATCCGCGACTCGGTCGGCCTGGCCGCGCCCGTCCTGGCCAACCTCCGCAACCTGGCCGTGGCCGAGATCCGCGCCGCCACCGACGGCCTGACCGGGCTGCCCAACAAGCGCGCGGTCACCGACGCGCTGAAGCGGACGTTCGCCCAGGCCTTGATGACCAAGGCGCCGCTCGCGCTGCTCGTGCTCGACCTCGACCACTTCAAGCAGATCAACGACCAGCGCGGGCACCCGGTGGGCGACCAGGTCCTGGCCAACGTCGGCGCGACGCTCCGGACCGCGCTGCGCAGCCGGGACTTCGCCGGCCGCAACGGCGGCGAGGAGTTCGCGGTCCTGCTGCCCGACACCGAGGCCGGCGCGGCGCTGGAGATCGCCGAGCGGATCCGCGCGGCGATCGCGGAAATCACCCTGCCGGGCAGCGACGTGATGGTCACGGTCTCCGTCGGGGTGGCCGCCTTCCCCGACCACGCGGGCACCCTGGAACGGCTCGAGCGCCTAGCCGACGCGGCCCTGTACACGGCCAAGCGGCACGGCCGCAACCGCGTCGAGCTAGCGGAGCTGGCCAGCCCCGCCGAGCTGGCCGAGCCGGCCTTCGCCGACGCCGGCGAGGTTCCCGCGCCGTCCAACGGCTTCGTGCCCGTGCCCCTGCCCGTGCCCGTGCCCGGGCCCAGCAAGGCCCGCCCCTTACCCCAGGCTCCGCATGGCCCACAGGTCCGGGAAGGTGGGGTTCCCCAGCGTGCTCTGCAGGTAGGTGGCACCGGCCGAGCCGCCCGTGCCGCGCCGCGCGCCGATCGTCCGCTCCACCATCTTGATGTGGTGGTACCGCCACTCCTGCATGCCCTCGTCGAGGTCGACCAATAGCTCGCACACCGCGGTGGCGTCGGTGTCGTCGTCGTAGACCTTCTTCAGCACCTGCTGTACCGCGTCCGAGGCCAGCAGCGGCTGGGTCACGTCGCGGGCGCGGACGTCCGCGGGCACGTCGAAGCCCTGGCCGGCCAGGTAGCTCAGGAACGAGTCGAACACCGACGGCCGGGACATCGCGGCCGCGATCTGGGCCCGCTCCGTGCTGTCCGCCGCGTACTGCGCCAGCATCATCGGGTCCCGGCGGCCCAGGACCGCCTCGAGCTCCCGGAACTGCGCCGACTGAAAGCCGCTCGAGGTGCCCAGCGCCTCCCGGAACCGGGTGAACTGGGTCGGCGTCATGGTCTCCAGCACGTCGAGCTGGGCCACCACGATCTTCAAGATGGCCAGCGTCCGGCGCAGCGTGCGCATGGCGTGCGTCGTCTCGCCGGACTCGAGCAGGGCCTGCAGCTTGGTCAGTTCGTGCAGCAGCTGCTTGAACCACAGTTCGTAGATCTGGTGGATGACGATGAACAGCATCTCGTCGTGCTCGTCCGACCGGGGCTGCTGGGCCCCGAGCAGCTGGTCCAGCCGCAGGTAGCCGGCGTAGGTGACGGGCTCAGCCATGCCCGGCCCCTGCGATGAGCGCCCGGGCGGCGTCGGCGGCGTCCCAGACGTCGGTGAAGCGCGTGGTGAGCGGGGACAGGCCGAACCGGAACCGGTCCGGGGTCCGGTAGTCGGTGATGATGCCGCCGGAGGCCAGCCGGGCCACGATCCGCTCGGCGTCGGGGTGGCAGAAGCTGACGTGGCTGCCGCGCCGGCCGGCCTCCCGCGGCGTGGCGATCGTGCACCCCAGCGGGACCAGCCAGGCGTCGGCCAGCTCGATCAGGTAGCCGGTCAGCGCCATGCTCTTGGCCCGCATCGGCTCCAGGCCCGCCTCGAGCAGCAGCCGCGCGCCTTCCTGCACCGCCGCCACGCCGGGGATCGACGGCGTGCCGGTCATGAACTTGGCCATGCCCGGCGCCGGGTCGTAGCTGGGCCCCATGCCGAACTGGTCACGCTGGGAGAACCAGCCCCAGATCGGCTGGCGCAGCACCTCCCGGAGCCGGGCGCAGACGTACGCGAACGCCGGGGCGCCGGGCCCCGCGTTGAGGTACTTGTAGGTGCAGCCGACCGCGAGGTCCACGTCGCAGCCGTCCAGGTCGACCGGCACCACCCCGACCGAGTGGCACAGGTCCCAGAGCATGAGCGCTCCGGCCTGGTGGGCGATCGCGGTGATGGCCGCCATGTCGGCCAGGGCGCCGCTGCGGTAGGCCACGTGGGACAGGCTCACCAGCGCCGTGTCCTCGTTCACCGCGGCGCGCACCAGGTCCGGGTGCACGCCCTGGTTGATGTCGGTGGCCAGCAGGCGCAGTTCCGCGCCGCGCTGGGCGGCTAGCCCGGCCATGACGTAGCGGTCGCTGGGAAAGTTGTCGTCGTCGGTGATGATCACGTGCCGCCCGGGCCGCGCGTCCAGCGCCGCGGCGGCCAGCTTGTACAGGTTCACCGTGGTGTTGTCGGTGACGATCACCTGCCCGGGTGCGGCGCCGGCCAGCTCGCCCACCAGGTCGCCGGCCCGGGCCGGCAGGTCCACCCAGTGGTCCCAGGACCGGGCCAGGGCGGTGCCCCACTCCTCGCGGAACACGGTTTCCATCCGCGCCACGGTGGCCAGCGGCAGCGCGCCGAGCGAGTTGCCGTTCAGGTAGATCAGCGCCGGATCGGTGAGCAGGAACCGCTCACGGTATCCGGCCAGCGAGTCCGCCGCGTCCAGCTTCCCGGCGTACCCCCGGTCCAGCAGCACCTCGGCCATATCGCACACGATAACGCGCAGTGCCGGCCCCCTAGATACGGCCGATCACCTAGCGGCCGCCTTCGCGGGCCGCGGCATGGTGCCCCTGCGGGCGCAGCAGCGCCTCGGCCAGGGTCAGGACGGTTTCCTCCAGCGAGCCGATCCGCGCGGTCACCTCGCCCTGGGCCGCGTCGACGATCTTGGCCACGGCGTCGGCGACCTCGGCCTGGCCGGGACGCGAGCGCAGCTCGTCGGTGAGCGGCTCGAGCTGGCCGGCCAGGTGCTGCTGCTGCCCGGCCAGTCGCTCGTCCACCGAGTCCAGCCGTCCGCCCAGCGCGCTCACCCGGTCGCCGACGTTCTCCATCCGCCCGTCCAGCGCGGTCATCCGCTCGCCCACGCCTTCCATCCGGCCGTCCAGCCCGTCCAGCCGGCCGCCGAGCGCGCCGACCTTGCCGTCGACCGTGCCGAGCCTGCTGTCCACCGCACTGAGCTTGCTGTCCACCGGGCCGAGCTTGCCCGCCATGGCCCCGAGCTTGCCGTCCACCGAGACCAGGCCCTTGTCGATGATGCTGACCCGGTCGTACTGGTCATCCAGCCGTTCGTCGAGGCGCTCCAGCTTGGTGTCCAGGGCGGCCACCCGGGCGTCGGCCGACCCCATCTTGGCGTCGGCGGCGGTCAGCTTGGCGTCGGCGGCGGTCAGCTTGGCGTTGGCGGCGGTCAGCTTGGCGTCCAGCGAGCCGAGCTTGTCGTCGGTCTCGGCCAGCCGGTCGTCCAGCCCCTCGATCCGCCCGTGCACCACCTGGACCTGGCCGCCCAGCATGTCGACCTGCCCGCCGATGCCGGTCACGGTCTCGGCCAGGCCGCGGGTGGCGGCGGCCATCTTCTCGGCCGCCTCGCCGACCTGGGCCGAGGTAGCCTCGGCGTGCTGGTCGAGTCCGGCCGTGAGCGTGCCGAACCCCACCTCGGTGCGCCCCCTGACCGCCGACATCTGCGTGTCCAGCTGCGCCGTGCGCTGGGTCAGCTCGGCGATGGCCTTGTCCAGCCGGCCGAACCGGCCCGCCGCCGTCTCCATGCTCTGCTGGAGCTTGCCCACGCTGTGCTGGAGCCGGGCCAGCCGCTCGTCCTGCCCCAGCAAAGTCTCCAGGGTCTGGCCCATGGTCTCGGCCACCGCCTGCAACTGCGGCAGGGCCTGCTCGACGTTCTCCGCGAGGGTGCCCACGTCGGCCGGCAGCGAGTGCAACCCGGCCAGCGGCGCCACCTGCGCGCGGAGCAGCTCGATGTGCTCGGTCAGCATCTCGGCCCAGCCCGGCGGTCGCTGCGCGGTCCGGTCGAAGTGACCGGCCAGCCCGTCGAGCCGGATGGCCAGCCCCGGGATCTCCCGCTCGCGGACCTCCTTGACTAGCCACTCGAGCCCTTCCATCCGCAGGCGGATCTCCTCCAGCGCGCCCGCGTTCGACCGCTCGTCCGTGACGTGGTCCTGAACCGTCCGCGCCAGCAGCTCGCGCATGCGGTCGGCGGCGCCGGTCGGGTTCCCGCGCAGCAGGAAGTGGTTACCCGGCTGATCCATGATGCTCCTTCAGAGGGGTGGTGGCCTGCCCCGCCGCCGCCTGCGACCAGTCCGGACGGCATCAGCACCCGCCAACTCTAGTAGCTTCATGTAATCAATTGCGCACGGTGAGCGAAAATGCCGCCGGCTGTCCGGCGGGCCGTGTTGACGAGTTCGCCCGGTGCCACTACTGTTCGGGTTTAGCACTCACTAGTGTAGAGTGCTAACGCGACGAGGTAGTCTGATCCCCGCGACGGCAGGCCGCCCTGTTCGCCCTCTCTAGCAACCTCACCATTAGCCTTTCCGGAGGGGGAGGTCAGATCGTGACGACCGCCACCAAAGTAGTAATCAAGCCGCTCGAAGACCGGATTGTGGTCCGCCCGCTTGAGGCGGAGCAGACCACAGCGTCCGGACTGGTGATCCCGGACACCGCGAAGGAGAAGCCCCAGGAGGGCGAAGTCCTNNAAGGTCGGCGACGTGGTGCTGTACAGCAAGTACGGCGGCACCGAGGTGAAGTACTCGGGCGAGGAGTACCTGGTGCTCTCCGCCCGCGACGTGCTCGCCGTTATCGAAAAGTAGAGCTCGCGGATCGGCGGGGCGGGCTAGGAGCCTGCCCCGCCGGACGCCCATGAACTCGATCCAACCGTAGGTTGAGGAATTTTAATGCCCAAGATCCTGGAGTTCGACGAGGACGCCCGGCGCTCACTCGAGCGCGGCGTCAACAAGCTCGCCGACACCGTGAAGGTGACGCTCGGCCCGCTCGGCCGCAACGTCGTCATCGACAAGAAATGGGGCGCCCCCACCATCACCAACGACGGCGTGACCGTCGCCAAGGAGGTGGAGCTGGAGGACCCGTACGAGAACCTCGGGGCCCAGCTGGCCAAGGAGGTCGCCACTAAGACCAATGACATCGCCGGGGACGGCACCACGACGGCGACGGTCCTGGCCCAGGCCATGGTGCACCACGGGCTGCGCTCGGTGGCCGCCGGCGCGAACCCGATGGACCTCAAGCGCGGCATCGACGCCGCCGCGGCCGAGGTCTCCGACCGGCTGCTCAAGTCCGCGCGTGACGTGGAAGAGCAGAGCGAGATCGCGAACGTCGCGACGATCTCCGCGCAGGACAGCAAGATCGGCGACCTGATCGCCGAGGCGTTCGCCAAGGTCGGCAAGGACGGCGTCATCACCGTCGAAGAGTCGCCGACGATGGGCCTGGAGCTGGAGTTCACCGAAGGTCTCCAGTTCGACAAGGGCTACATTTCGCCGTACTTCATCACCGACTCCGAGCGCCTGGAAGTCGTCCTCGAAGACGCGTACGTCCTGATCCACCAGGCCAAGATCTCCTCGATGTCCGACTTCCTGCCGCTCCTCGAGAAGATCGCGCAGGTGAAGAGGCCGCTGCTGGTGGTGGCCGAGGACGTCGAGGGCGAGGCCCTGGCCACCCTGGTGGTTAACAAGATCCGCGGCTTGCTGAACGTGGCGGCCGTCAAGGCGCCCGGCTTCGGCGACCGCCGCAAGGCCATGCTGGCCGACATGGCCATCTTGACCGGCGGCACCGTGGTCAGCGAGGAACTCGGTATCAAGCTGGAGTCGGTCGGCCTGGAGTCCCTGGGCCGCGCTCGCCGGATCGTCGTCACCAAGGACGACACCACGATCGTGGACGGCGCCGGTGACAAGACCGAGATCGAGGACCGGATCAGGCAGATCCGGACCGAGATCGAGAACACCGATTCCGACTGGGACCGCGAGAAGCTGCAGGAGCGGCTGGCCAAGCTGTCCGGCGGGGTCTGCGTGCTGCGGGCCGGAGCCGCCACCGAGGTGGAGCTCAAGGANNAAGAAGCACCGCCTTGAGGACGCCATCTCCGCCACCCGGGCCGCCATCGAGGAGGGCATCATCGCCGGCGGCGGCGCTGCCCTGGTGCACGTAGCCACCGAACTGGGCGACCTGGGCCGCACGGGCGACGAGCGGACCGGCGTCCGCGTAGTCGAGCGCGCGCTGTCCGAGCCGGCCCGCTGGATCGCGCTGAACGCCGGCGCGGAGGGCTCGGTCGTGGTGGCCAAGATCGCCACCCTGCCCACCGGGCACGGCTACAACGCGGCCACCGGCGAGTACGGCGACCTCATGGCCCAGGGGATCATCGACCCAGTCAAGGTCACCCGGTCCGCCGTGCAGAACGCCGCGTCGATCGCGGGCATGCTGATCACCACCGAGACCCTGGTGGTCGAGAAGCCGGAAGAGAAGGAAGCGTCCGCGAGCGACGGCCACGGCCACAGTCACTCACACTAAGACGCACCCCCCGAAACCCGGGTTTCACGACCTCCCTAGCGTCGTGAAACCCGGGTTTTCATGCTGTCTGCCCCCCTCTCCTCCTCCCCCTGCCGCATCTGCCAAATGCTGTACCAGTGAGCAATTGCTACGATGTGTGATCGGTCTTGATCCGAGAGCCGCACCACGGAGCAGGGGGCACCATGCGTCGCAGGGGCAAGGCCGCGATCACGGTCAGCGTCGGGGCCCTCCTGGCCGGCCTGAGCGGGCCGGCCCTAGCGACAGCGAGCCCTACGCAGGCGACCGTGCTCATCCACCCGGGCGTGCTGCACGTGGGGCATAGCTCCAGGCAGCCGCCGACCACCGCGGACTGCGAGAGCACGTTCCAGGTCGCGTGCTACGAGCCGGCTCAGATCCAGCAGGCGTACAACCTTCCCGTGCTCTACGCCAAGGGAGTGAACGGCCAGGGGGCGACGATCGTCATCGTCGACTCCTTCGGCTCGCCCACGATCGTCAACGACCTGGCCACCTTCGACGGGCAGTTCGGCCTGCCCGCGCCCCCGTCCTTTCGGATCATCCAGCCCGCCGGCGCTGTCCAGCCGTACAACCCGTCCGACGGCCTGATGGTCAGCTGGGCCGGGGAGACGACGCTGGACGTGGAGTACGCGCACACGATCGCGCCGGGGGCCAACATTCTCCTGGTCGAGACGCCGGTCGCGGAGACCGAGGGCGTGACCGGATTCCCGCAGATCATCCGGGCCGAGGAGTACGTGATCAATCACCATCTCGGCGACGTGATCAGCCAGAGCTTCAGCGCCACCGAGCAGACCTTCCCTTCGAAGGCCGCCGTCGACGCGCTGCGCGGCGCGTACCTCGACGCCGACCGGCACCACATCACGGTGCTCACCGCCGCGGGTGATAGCGGTGCCGCCGACGTCGGGCTGGACGGGCAGACGTACTACACCTTCCCCGTCACGTCCTGGCCGGACAGCGACCCGCTGGTGACCGGCGTCGGCGGTACCCAGCTGCACCTGGACACAGACGGCAACCACACGTCGCCGGACACGGTGTGGAACGACACGTTCAACGTGCCGGCCCAGCAGTTCATCTTCGGCGATAACGGGCCCAACCCGCTGGCTGGTGGTGGCGGGAAGTCGGTTCTCTTCGCCCGGCCGTCGTACCAGAACCTGGTACGCAACGTCGTGGGCCGGTCCCGCGGCGTGCCCGACATCTCGATGAGCGCGGCCTGNNGGCATCGTGGCCCTGGCCGATCAGGTGGCCCACCACCCGCTCGGCCTGATCAACCCCGCCCTGTACGCGATGTCCGCGCGGCACGATCCGGGCCTGGTCGACGTCACCACCGGCAACAACACCGTGGCGTTCAGCCAAGGCGGCCGCGAGTACACCGTGCGGGGCTTCTCCGCCGGTCCCGGCTACAACCTGGCCTCCGGCGTCGGCACGGTGAACGCGGCCGAGTTCGTTCCCGACCTGGCCTTCCTCGCCGGAGGGTAACCGAGCCCGCCTGGCCGAGGTCACCCTACTTTCGCTCCGAGCCCACCCTAGGATGGAGGTATCCCCGCTGCCACTCCCGGTGAAGGTGCCATGACTGATCACGCTGTCCCTGACCAGGCGGACAAATTCGCGCCCATCGGGCTGACCTTTGATGACGTGCTCCTGCTCCCCGCCCATTCCGCGGTACTGCCCAGCGAGGCGGACACCAGCACCTGGATCACGCGGCGTTGCCGGCTCCGCATTCCCCTGGTGTCGGCGTCCATGGACACCGTCACCGAGGCCCGGATGGCGATCGCCATGGCCCGCCAGGGTGGCGTGGGCGTGCTGCACCGCAACCTGTCCATCGAGGAGCAGGCCCAGCAGGTGGACATGGTCAAGAGGTCCGAGGCCGGGATGATCACCGACCCGGTGACCTGCGGGCCTGACGCCACCATCGCCGACGTGGACCGGCTGTGCGGCCGGTACCGGATCTCCGGCGTCCCGGTGACCGGCCCGGACGGTGTCCTGCTCGGCATCGTGACCAACCGGGACATCCGGTTCGAGAACGACCACGGCCGCCGGGTCACCGAGGTCATGACTCCGATGCCCCTGGTCACCGCGGCGGTCGGAGTGGCGTCCGAGGAGGCGCTGCGGCTGCTGCGCCAGCACAAGGTGGAGAAGCTACCGCTGGTGGACGCGGCCGGGCGGCTGCGCGGGCTCATCACGGTGAAGGACTTCACCAAGAGCGAGAAGTTCCCTTCCGCGACCAAGGACCCGGCCGGCCGGCTGGTGGTCGGTGCCGCGGTGGGGGTCGGTGAGGACGCCAAGCGCCGCGCCCAGGCGCTGACCGAGGCCGGGGCGGACTTCCTGGTCGTGGACACCGCGCACGGGCACGCCCAGGCCGTGCTGGACATGATCATGCAGATCAAGGCGAATTCCGACACCGAGGTGATCGGCGGCAACGTGGCCACCCGGGCCGGCGCGCGGGCCCTGGTGGACGCCGGGGCCGACGGCGTCAAGGTCGGCGTGGGGCCGGGATCGATCTGCACCACCCGGGTGGTGGCGGGCGTGGGCGTCCCGCAGGTGACCGCCATCTATGAGGCGGCGCAGGCGGCGCACCCGGCCGGAGTGCCGGTGATCGGAGACGGCGGGCTGCAGTATTCCGGCGACATCGCCAAGGCGATCGCCGCGGGCGCCGACACGGTCATGCTGGGCAGCCTGCTCGCCGGGTGCGAGGAGAGTCCCGGCGAGGTGGTCTTCATCAACGGCAAGCAGTACAAGCTCTACCGGGGGATGGGCTCGCTGGGCGCCATGCGGAACCGCGAGCGCGGCCGCTCGTACTCCAAGGACCGCTACTTCCAGGACGACGTGCTACGCGAGGACAAGCTCGTCCCCGAGGGCATCGAGGGCCAGGTCCCGTACCGTGGCCCGCTGGCCGCCGTGGCGGGCCAGCTGGTCGGCGGGCTGCGCGCGGCGATGGGCTACTGCGGCGCGCAGACCGTCGCCGAGCTGCAGGAGGCCCGGTTTATCCAGATCACCGCGGCCGGCCTGACCGAGAGCCACCCGCACGACGTCCAGATGACCGTCGAGGCGCCCAACTACGGCGGCCGCCCCGACCTGACGGAGCGCCGGTGACCGACGTGGAGATCGGCCGCGGCAAGTCCGGCCGCCGGGCGTACGCGCTCAGCGAGATCGGGATCGTGCCGGCCCGCCGGACCCGCGATCCCGAGGAGGTCTCGATCGCCTGGCAGATCGACGCCTACCGGTTCGACCTGCCGCTGATGGCCTCCCCGATGGACAGCGTCGTGTCACCGGCCACGGCCATCGCCATCGGCCGCCTCGGCGGCCTGGCCGTGCTCGACGTGGAAGGCCTGTGGACCCGGTACGAGGACCCCGAGCCGCTGCTGGCCGAGGTGACCGAGCTCGACGAGCAGGCCGCCACCCGGCGGCTGCAGGCCATGTACGCCGAGCCGATCTCCGAGGAGCTGATCGGCCGCCGGATCGAGGAGATCGCCCGCGCCGGGGTGACCACCGCCGCCAGCCTGTCACCGCAGCGCACCGCCAGGTACTACAAGGCCGTCGTGGACGCGGGGGTGGACATCTTCGTGATCCGCGGCACCACGGTGTCGGCCGAGCACGTCTCCGGCCGGGCCGAGCCGCTCAACCTCAAGCAGTTCATCTACGAGCTCGACGTCCCGGTGGTAGTCGGCGGCTGCGCCACCTACGCCGCCGCGCTGCACCTGATGCGTACCGGCGCCGCCGGGGTCCTGGTCGGGTTCGGCGGCGGATCCGGCCACACCACCGTGACCGTGCTCGGAGTGGCGGTGCCGATGGCCACCGCGATCGCCGACGTCGCCGCGGCTCGCCGCGACTACCTGGACGAGTCCGGCGGCCGCTACGTGCACGTGATCGCCGACGGCTCGATGACCAGCAGCGGCGACATCGCCAAGGCGCTGGCCATCGGGGCCGACGCGGTGATGGTGGGCTCGCCGCTGGCCCGGGCCGCCGAGGCCCCCGGCCGCGGCTACCACTGGGGGAGCGAGGCCAACCACACCGAACTGCCCCGCGGCGTCCGGGTCCAGGTCGGCACCATCGGTACCCTGCAGCAGATCCTGCACGGTCCCTCCACCGTCCCCGACGGTTCGATGAACCTGATGGGCGCGCTGCGCCGCACCATGGCCACCGCCGGCTACTCCGACCTGAAGGAGTTCCAGCGCGTCGAAGTCGTCGTCGCCGACTCCGGCCCCCCGCCCGCCCGCCGCTAGCCCAGACCTCACCTCCCGTTGGTGCTGGCTGAATCCAGTAGCTGCCGCAGCACCGCTGTGTAGGTGCTCAGCGCCTTGCGGCCCACGGGGCTGAGGCTGACCGAGGTCCGGGCGTTGACGCCGCTGCCTGACTTGACCGTCGTCACGTA
>PLDT01000552.1:0-5261 GCA_003136255.1 Actinomycetota bacterium | reverse complement strand
ACCGCCAGAAGGATCAACGCGAGCGCGGTGGCTACCGCGCCGATCCAGATTGGTGACACGTAGCCGAGTCCGTCCGAGATCGCGAACCCGCCGGTCCAGGAGCACAGGGCGTTTCCGAGGTTCACTGCTGCGACGGGCGCCCCGGATGCGATCGCTCCGGCTGCCACTGCGGAACGCATCACGCGGCGCTGGTAGCCCGGCGCAGCGGCGAAGCCGAACATCCCCATGAGGATTATTGCGACGGCCGCGCCGATCTTCGAGCTGGCGACCAGTCCGAATGTCACCTGCACGATCAGCAGACCCAGGAGGGCTGCCGCCAGGGTTGCGTCCAGCGCTCGGTCGGCCAGGTGGCCGCCCAGTGCGTTGCCGATGACCAGCCCGATGCCGAAGAGCAGGAGCAGCCAGGGCACTGTGCTGCTGGCATAGCCGGTGACTCTGGTCAGGGTGAACGCGAGGTAGGTGAATATGCCGAACATGCCGCCGAAGCCGAGGGTCGCGACCGCCATCGAAAGCAGGGCCTGCCGGTTCAGCAGCTGCCGCAGATCGGCAAGCGAGCGTGTCGGGGCGGGGGCGACTTGAGGAACAAGCACGATGATGGCCAGCATCGCGGCAACGGCGAGAGCCACGATGACGCCGAATGTGACCCGCCAGCCGAAATGCTGCCCGACCAAGGTGCCGAGCGGAACGCCCAGAACGTTGGCGAGTGTCAGCCCGGTCAGCATGACCGCGATCGCTCGTCCCTGGCGGCTCTCCTCGACCAGGCTGACGGCGACGACTACGCCGATGCCGAAGTAGGCCCCGTGGGCGGTCCCGGCAATGACCCGCGCAATGAGCACAATCTCGAAGTCCGGTCCAAGAGCGCACAAGAGGTTCGCGCCCGCGAACACGGCGACAAGACCGATCAAGGCTGTCTTGGGCCGGATCCGGCTCAGCGCCGTCGTCACGACGAGAGCGCCCACGATGACGCCGATGGCATACGTCGTCACAAGGAGGCCTGCCGTGCCGCCGCTGACCGACAGGTCACGGGAGACGCTCGGGAGCAGGCCGGCGATGACGAACTCAGCCAGGCCGAGCGCAAAGCTGGCCAGTGCCAGGGCAACCAGCCCGGCGGGCGTCCGCGCGGCCCGGGGGCTCCGTGCTGCCCGTCCGATCACAGGCCACCGTTTCCGAGGGGCGAGCCGATGTGGCCAGGCGCGCCGGCGATGAATAGGCGCATGCGAATCCTCCGGTTGGGGAAAGGGGGGACTTCCATCGGTCATCGCGGCCAGGCAGCGCTATCAGTTACTGACATGAGTGCCGAACCGGCGAGGGTGCTGGATCAGCCGAGCGTGTTGATGCCGAGCCAGAAGTTGCTTTCCTTCGCGGCTTTGCCGACACCGGGGGCGACCATCAGCAGGCCGGCTCCCTCGAGCCAGTGCGCCATCTTCAGGTCGCCGACGTCCAGCGGGCGGAGGGCGAGGCTCTCGATGAACGACGACAGGCGCGCCTTGGCCCCGGCGTCGTCGCCCGCGAAGAACACGTCAAGCGGACGGCCCCCGGCCTGGTCTGCGGCCAGGACGTGGCCCAAGATCGTGTTGAACGCCTTGACGACGTGCGCCCCCGCGGGGGCGGCCTTCGCGATCTCCTGCGCCCCGGAACTGCCGGCCGGGGTGACGAGCCCGGTGTGGGCCGGGTCGAAGGGGTTGGAGATGTCGACGATGACCTTGCCGCCCAGTGCGTCCCCGTACTGGGCGACGACCGGTGCTTCGCTGGCGTACGGCAGGGCGAGGATGACGATTTCGCCGGCCGGGGCGCTGCCGAACGTTCCCGCCGTGGCGCCGCCGCCGAGCGCACGGGCCAGGGCGGCCGCCTTGGCCGCGTCACGCCCGATGACCTCCACGGTGTTGCCGCCCGCGAGCGCGCGGGCGGCAAGGATACGGGCCATGGTTCCCGCGCCGATGATGCTGATGCTGTTCATGATGCGTACCTACTTTCCGGACGTGCTGAAGGAGCTTTGAGAGCGGCCGTCCAGGGTCTCAGGGCTTCCCGCCGTCTACGGCCAGTGTGGAACCGGTGACGTAGGACGCGTCCGCTGAGGCCAGGAAGGCAACCGCCGCCGCTATCTCTTCTGGTTCGGCCAGCCGGCCCACGGCGGAGAACAGCCACGGCAGCTGTTCCGGCGGCAGGTCCCGCAGCTCGGGGTGAGCGTATTTCGGCAGGTTCTTTGCGGCCATCGCCGTGTTCGTGCCGCCCGCCGCGATGGCGTTGATCGCGATGCCGCGCCGGGCGAGCTCCGGGGCCAGGTTTCGGACCATCGCGGAGACGGCCGCCTTGCTCGCGGCGTAGAGGGTGTGCTCATACACCGCCATGCTCGCGCTGACCGAGGATGTCAGCACGATCCGCGCGCCACGCTCCATCCGGGCCACGGCTGCCCCCGTGATGAACAGCTGGCCTCCCACGTTGATGCCGAACACTCTCTCGTAGTCCGCCACGGTGATCTTCTCCAGCGGCCCGAAGTACTCCACCCCGGCGTTGCTGACCAGGATGTCCAGTCCGCCGAGCCCGTCGGCGGCCTCGTCCACGGCGCGCCGCGCCTGGTCCGGGTCGCTGACGTCAGCCTGCACGGTCAGCGCGCGGGCATCCCCGCGTTCCCCGCCGCCCCCGCTCGCCGCCAGCTCTGCCGCGAGGGCCTCNNGCCGCGCCGATGCCGCGACCGCCGCCGGTCACTAGGGCGCGCTGACCGGTGAGCCTGTTCACTAGGACTCCTTCAGTGCGAATCGGGTGCCGAGACAGCTGCCCTGCGCGGTCGCGGTCGTCACGACGGCGGTCATGAAAGCTGTTGTGGTCATATGCGTCTCCTTAACCTCTCTATGGGTGAGCGTCCGCTTAGCACAGGTCGCCATGCCCCTAGCAGTCGTTTTCGGCTACCGGGGAGGTGTGGCCTCTGGGCAGGAAACCGGAATTTCCACCGGCAAGCAGCTACGGCCGGCCGACTGCTGTGGATGAAGACGAGGGCGCCGGCGATGCACCCGCGGGCGGGCGTTGTCCCATCCCAGCGGCGGAACAGGGTGTGCCCGATGGCGAACTGGTCGAGGATCTTGCCGGCGGTCTGGTTGAGGAGGTCGTCGATGGTTTTCGGCTGGTGGTAGAAGGCTGGCACGGGCGGCAGGATGGTCGCGCCGGCCAGGGTGGCGGTTTCCATGTTGCGGATGTGGATCAGGTTGAACGGCGTCTCGCGGGTGACGAGGATCAGCTTTCGGCGTTCCTTGAGGCAGACGTCGGCGGCGCGGGCGACGAGGTCGCTGCTGACGCCGGTGGCGATGGATGCCAGGGTCTTCATCGAGCAGGGTACGACGACCATGCCCATTGTCTGGAACGAGCCCGAGGAGACCGCGGCGCCCATGTCGGAGGGATGATGGGAGACGTCGGCCAGGGCCTCGAAGCTGTCCCGGGTCAGCCCCATCTCGGCCTCGATCGTCTTCTCGGCCCCCGCGGAGAGCACCAGGTGGGTCTCGACCGCCTGGCTGGCGTGCAGCGCCCCCAGCACGGCCCAGGCCAGCTGCGGGGCGCTGGAGCCGGTCACCCCGATGACCAGCCGCTGCCTGCTCATGACTTGTCCTGCCCGGGCGGGACGACGACGCCGGTCTCGAAGTACGAGGACTCGGTACGGTGCTGGCGGAACTCCTCGCCGGTCTTGAGGTAGTCGCCGCGCACAGCGCGCTGCGCCGCCTCGTTCCAGTCGTCGGGCAAGTAGCCGAGCTGGTAACCGTGCGACGGGACGCGGGGGGTGAGCTCGGGCCACTTGGGCTCTTCCCAGATCTTCTGGGCTTTCTCCATGAGGTCTTTCGAGGGCAGGCTGACGGGCGGGTACGCCCAGTTGCGGGTGGCGTCGATGAGGATCTGGGAGCCGCCGAGCTGTTCGGAGTAGGTGCGCTCGTCGAACGGGGCGTCGACCGGCGCGCCGGAGGGGTCGAGGTCGGTGTTGCGACCGCGCTGGATCTGGATGTCGCGGTGCGGCTGGACCCGCCATGACAGGGCCCACAGGACGCTGTCGAGGTCCTCGGCGTCGATGTCGTCATCGACGGCGATGATCCACTTGTTCATCGGCATGTTGCGGGCGGACGCGGCGGCGCGCAGGGCCTCCCAGGCCTCGCCGGGCCCGGGCTCGTGCAGGGTGATGGCCAGGGCCCGGGCGCTGCCGCCCATCTCGAAGTAGGTGACCTTCTTGAGGTTGGGCACCTTGGGGCGCAGCTCGGCCATGTGGAAGCCCTCGAAGCCGGCCTTGCGCATGCACGAGCTCTCGGACGGCGGCATCTCGGAGATGAATGCCTGCAGGACCGGTGACTTGCGGTGGGTGATCGCGGTGACCTCGAAGACCAGCTGGTAGTCCTGGGCGCCGACGTAGCCGCCGAACTCGCCGAACGGCCCTTCCCGCTCCAGGATGTCGGTGCGGAACCGGCCCTCGATCGCGATCTCCGCGGAGGCCGGGATGAGCAGGTCGACGGTCTCGGCCTTGACCAGCTCCAGCGACGCGCCGTTGATCGCCCCGGCCGCGTTGTACTCGGAGATGTCGAGCTTGTTGACACTGCACAAAGACAGCGCCGGCGGCGGGGACAAGATCAGCGCCGCCTCCGGCGGCCGGCCCGCCGCCCGCGCCTTCTCCCAGTGCGCGCGGCCGTCCTGGCCCGACAGCATCGAGATGCCCAGCCGGTCGGCCGCCTTGACCATGACCCGGTAGGTGCCGGCGTTGTAGACCCCGGTCTCGGGGTCCTTGGTGATCCACACCGGGGCGCTGAAGTATGCCGACGCGTCGCTGCCGGGGTTGGTGACCGTCACCGGGAAGGCGTCGACGCCGCCGCTGGAGACGACATCGTCGCCGAGGATCTTGACCTCCTTGACCGGCGCGTCGGCGGCGTCGACCTCACGCGGCTCGACCGGGGAGCTCTGCGCCAGGGCCCACTTGTCGGCGATGCCGGCCGGGGAGTCGGCGCCGATCGCCGCGGCGTAGACGGTCGGCGACGCGCCCAGGATCGACACCGCCACCGACCCGTCGAAGTGGCGCCCGCGCGAGTCGGTCACGTTGGAGAACAGCCAGCCCTTGCGCTGGTCCCGGGACAATCCCCGGAACTGCCACCGCACCAGCGGCATGATCTCGGTGTCCTTGTCGGTCTTGCGGTCCACCCGGACCAGCAGCGGGCGGCGTTCCGGCTCATCCAGGTGCTGGCAGACATCGGCACAGGTGCCCGTCGGGTTCTCGGTCGTAGTCATGTCCTCCTTTGGGT
>PLDT01000616.1:0-47426 GCA_003136255.1 Actinomycetota bacterium | reverse complement strand
GCCCCCCGTAAGTGAAGCACCCACGACACACAGCGACGGCAGCGAGGTCAAGTGGCAATCATGTCTGACCTCAACCTGGCCAAGCGGTGGGGCTAGAAGTTCCTTACCCTTCACGGAACGGAGCGCACCGATGGTGTACTCACCAAGGAACGCGGGATTCCCNNGCGATGCGAGAGAACGGCTTCGTGCTGGCGCTGTGGGGTGGCATAGGTATTGTTATCGGCGCTGTGCTGCCCTTCATCTACAACGTCCAGGTCGACGGAACTCCGTTCGCTAGCGGATCCTTGGACCCGATCAGCGGTTTGATCTCGGGTACACCGACACTTCTGCCACCATGAAGTTCCTGGTCTTGTAGGAGTCGCGGGTCCCATCTACGTCCGGCGGCGAGCAGATGGGCGAAACCCCGCACCACGTGGGTGCCCCGCCCGTGGACAGCGATAACCACGGTTCGGAAGAAAGATCTTCTGACTACGGGTTGACACGTCGAAGGCCCGCGAGCGTATACTCGGCTACGAGTACTTAAAAACGAGTCATCGTGAACGAGGACTCGGAGACGAGGTGGTGCGGGATGGCCAAGCGACGCAAGGTCGGCAACCTGCTGGCGCTGTCGCTGCTCACGCTGCTGACCGAGCGCCCGATGTACCCCTATGAGATGGCGACGCTGCTGCGGGAACGCGGCAAGGACAATGCCATCAAGGTCAACTGGGGATCGTTCTACACGGTGGTCCAGAACCTGGAGAAGTACGGGTTCATCGAGGCCGTCGAGGTCGTACGCGAGGGCAGGCAGCCGGAGCGGACCACCTACCAGATCACCGACGCGGGCCGCGCGGAGCTGATGGACTGGCTGCGGGAGCTGCTCAGCGTGCCCGAACGGGAGCACAACAGCTTCGAGGCGGCCCTCGGCGAGTCCGCCGTCCTGGCCCCCGACGAGCTGATCGGCCTGCTGCAGCAGCGACTGGCCGCGCTCGAGGAGGCCAACGGCCTTATCCAGGCTGAGCTGGCCACCCTGGTCACCCAGGTACCCCGGCTGTTCCTCATCGAATCGGAGTACTACCTCGGGCAGCGCCGGGCCGAGGAGGAGTGGGTGCGCGGGCTGCTCAAGGAGTTCACCGGCGGCACGTTCCCTGGCCTGGAGGCCTGGCGGCGCTTCCACGCGACCGGCGAGGTCCCTGACTACATGCAGGCGCTCGTCGACCAGGAAGGGGGAAGCGCGGCCGATACCTGATCAAACGACCCCGGCCTGGTGCGGCAACACCGGCGGCCGGGGCCGTCAACCTCAAGTCGATCCCGCGAGCGCGGAACCCGAGGTCCCAATATCAAGAGTAGCCGGGTTTCTCCTCGCGGGGCTGGATCGTCGCGATCCGTAACCGTAGGAGAAACAGTGAGTTCGACCGACTGCGCCATCGAGGCGCATCAGCTAGTCAAGACCTACGCCGTGCGTGGCAACAAGCACGGCATCCGGGCCCTGGACGGCCTCGACCTCGGCGTTCCCCGGGGCATTATCTACGGCCTGCTCGGCCCGAACGGCGCGGGCAAGAGCACCACAGTCAAGATCCTGACCTCGCTGGCCAGGCCCGACGCGGGCTCGGCCCGGGTGGCGGGCATCGACGTGCTGGTCCAGCCGGGCCGGGTACGGCACCTGATCGGTGTCGTGGCCCAGCGTTCGGGCGCCGACCCGACCGCGACCGGCCGGGAGAACCTGATGCTGCAGGGCCGGCTGTACGGCCTGCGCGGCGGCTCGGTCCGGGCCCGCGCCGACGAGCTACTCGACCATTTCGGGCTGACCGAGGCGGCGGGACGGCTGGTCAAGACGTACTCCGGCGGTATGCAGCGTCGGCTGGACGTCGCGCTCGGCCTGATGCACCGGCCCGCGGTGCTGTTCCTGGACGAGCCGACCACCGGCCTGGACCCGGAGTCCC
Source organism: Actinomycetota bacterium (assembly GCA_003136255.1). GTDB lineage: Bacteria > Actinomycetota > Actinomycetes > Streptosporangiales > Streptosporangiaceae > Palsa-504. Next base: position 45,507 of record PLDT01000616.1, on the reverse strand, counting down.
GGGCCGCGATGTGGCAGGAGATCGCACGGCTGGCGGGCGGTGAGGGGATGACCGTGCTGCTGACCACGCACTACCTGGAAGAGGCCGATCGGCTGGCCAGCCAGCTCGCGATCGTGGACCGCGGCCGGGTGGTGGCGACCGGCTCCCCGGAAGGGCTCAAGGGCCAGCTGCGCGGCGACGTGGTGCAGGTGGAACTGCCCGCCGACGCCGACGCGGGCCTGGTCCGCTCGGTGCTGGCCGGCCTGCCGGAGGTGCGGGACGTGGTCATCGCCGGGCGCAACGTGTCGGCGCGTAGCGACGACGGCGCGGCCGCGGTCCCCGTCGTGCTCGGGGCGCTGCAGCGTGCCCGGATCAACGCATTGTCGGTGGCGGTGGCCCGGCCGTCGCTCGACGACGTGTACCTGCGGCACACCGGGCGCCGCTACAGCGAGTCGGAGACGGACGGGCAGGAAGCCCGTCACGAGCGGGAAAGTGTGGAGGCGAGCAAGTAATGGCTACCGCGCAACTGGAGTCCGCGCCGTCGGGCGCGGCCGTCACGACCGCACCGCCCAACACCGTGCCGTTCGGCACGACCCTGGTGCACACCTGGTACCTGACCGGCCGGAAGCTGCACGCCCTGGTGCGCCAGCCCTGGGTGCTCGCGTTCAGCGTCGTGCAGCCGGTGATCTGGCTGTTCCTGTTCGGGCAGTTGTTCCGCAAGATCATCGACATCCCGGGCTTCGCCTTCGGCGGCACGTACCTGGACTACCTGGTGCCTGGCCTGATCGCGATGAACGCCATGTCCAACAACATGTGGGCGGGCATGACGATGATCGAGGAGATCGACCGGGGCACGCTGAACCGGTTCTTGGCCGCGCCGGCCAGCCGGGTCGGGATCATGAACGCCAGCGTGGTGGAGCAGGCGGTCAGCACCACCGTCCAGTCCCTGATCATCATCGGCCTGGGGTTGGCGGGCGGAGCGCGCTATCACGGCGGGGCCGCCGGGGTGGCTGTGCTCGTCGCGGCGTCGATCCTGGTCGGCGTGGTGTTCGGGGCGCTGTCCAATGCGGTCGGCATGCTGCTGCGGTCCCGTGAGGCGATCATCGGCGTCTACACGTTCTTCATGCTCCCGCTGATGTTCCTGTCCTCGGCGTTCATGCAGACCCAGCTGATGCCGGGCTGGATGCAGGCCATCGCGTCGCGCAACCCGCTCAACTGGGTGGTCCAGATCGGCCGGTCGGCGGTCTCAACCCACCCGGACTGGGGCGCGATCGGGGTCCGCTGCGGCGGGCTACTCGTCCTCGCGGTGGTGTGCGTGGCGGTGTCGGTGGTGACGTTCCGCTCGTACCAGAAGAACGTCTGAGCGCGTTCAGCCAGGACACCAGCGCGGCGGGCCCACGGGGGCGCCCGCCGCGCTGGCCGTTCGCACTCAACGGTCCATGTCGGTCAACGGTCCATGTCGGTCACGGGAAGCGGCTGCTGGTTAGATGACTGCGGCTTCCAGTTCGGCCGTCGGCTCTTCTGGAACCGGGAGCAGCTCGGGATCACCGCCGCGCATGGTGCGGATGTCGCGGGGGATGAGCGCCAGGGCGGAGGCCACGACGATCGCGGCCGCGGCCGCGTACTGCGCCGAGGAGATCCCGATCGCGGCGCCCAGCGGGCCCGCGACCAGCGCCCCGGCGGGCATGGCCATCACCGTGCCGAGGACGTCGTACGAGGAGACCCGGGCCAGCTTGGCCGGCGGGATGTTCCGGGCCATGGCCACCGTCCACTGGACCATCATCATCTCGACGAACACGCCGAGGCCGAACGACGCGACGCACACGGCTGGCAGCGGCAAGACCATGGCCAGCGAGAGCGGCGAGATCGCCACCGCGCCCCCGGTGAGCACCACGAACAGCATGGGCCGACGTGGCGTGACCCGCAGCGACACCAGCCCGCCGGCGATCAGGCCGAGCGCGTCGGCGGCGGTGATGGCGCCCCAGGCGGCCGGGCCGCCCAGGTGCGCCCTGGCCACCACCGGGCCGAGCACGGAAAAGGCTCCGTACCAGGCCATCATCACGACGCTGAACTGGGCCACAATCACCCACAGCCAGGTGTGCGAGCGGAACTCCGACCAGCCCTCCCGCAGCTGGCGGAACAGCCCGGACGTCGCCGATTCGGATGCGTCCGATCCGACGGCCCGGGCCCGGATGGACAGCAGCATCGGCACCGTCCCCGCCATGCCGATCCCGCACAGCGCGAGCGCCCAGCCCGGTCCGGCCGCCGCTACCAGCAGGCCGGCCGCGGCTGCACCGGACATCTGCCCGGTGTTCATGGCCAGCCGGCTGATTGCGCTGGCGTCCTGCAGCATGCCGCGGGGGACCACCCGGGGGAGCAGCGCCTGGGAGGCCGGGTAGAACACCGCGATCCCGGTGCCGGTCACCGCCTCCAGCCCGATCATCGCCCACAGCGGCGGATGGCCGGTCAGCACCAGCACGCCGAACGTCCCCTCGCCGACCGCCATGAGCAGGTTGGCCGCGATGATCACCCGCTGCGGCCGGAACCGGTCGGCCGCCACCCCGCCGACAAGCGCGAACACCAGCGCCGGCGCGATCTGGGCCGCGAGCACGTAGGACAGGTCGGTGACCGAGCCCGTGGCCCGCAGCACCGCGAACGAGACGCCCACCATGGAGAACCCGACCGAGGCGGGCGCGATCAGCCGTTCGGCGAGCAGCAGCCGGAAGTCCCGGATCGCCAGTACGGGGTACCGGCGGACGAGCCCACCCCGCAACATCGGCTTGATCCCTTCCAGCAGCCCCCGACCGCTGCGGTCGGCGTGCCTACCTCATTGACGCTAGCTAGCAACACAACTGAGCGGCAATTTGTTTTCCCGCCGGGTGATTCCCCTTAGCGCCCGCCGGTCAGCACAGCTGGTCGATCCGGGTCCACACGCCCGGCGGATTGTCTTCGCGAGGCAGCCAGAGCATGGGCTGCCTGCCCTCGTACCGGAGCTGGAAGCCCGGATCTCCGGGGTAGCGACCCTTCCGGTCGGGCCAGACCACCTGCAGGGACGGTGGCCTGACGTAGCCGTAGTACCGGTCGGAGACGGTGAACAGGGTGGTCGACCGCCAGCTCGAACGAACCGGCCGGATCGCCAGCGAGCACGCGCAGATCCCGTCGAGCTCATCTCCGGCCTCGATTACCGCACCGTTCGCGATGCGCTCGCCGACCGAGTTCAAGATGACCGTCATGTGCTCGACGGGGAGCCCGAACATGGTCAGCTCCGGGCCCTGGTGGCTGAGCCACAGGCCGATGGTGTACGCCCAGGGCGGCGCGATCTCGTCGCCGAGCACCGCGGATACCGACCAGCCGACGGTACCGATGTCCTCGGCAATGGCCCGCATGCAGGCCTCCGGGTCGAGGTCTATCCCCTCGGCCATCGCATCGCATTCCGCGCACCGGCACCGCTGTTCCGGCGGGTTGGCGCGGCGTCTCCGTGGAGGGTGGTTCATGCCCCCACGCTACGAGGGGGGTACGACATTTTCGGGTGCCCAAAAGGATGGTCAGACGCATACGAGATGCTTGCCTCGTGGACGATGACGTGGTGCCTCGCAACAGGTTCAGCAGCTTCAGCCCGGTCTTCCCCGTGCGCGACCTGCGGGGTGCGCTGGCGCACTACGCGTCGCTCGGCTTCGAGGTGGAACCTTACGCCGATGGGGACGGGTACGGGTTCGCCGGGCGGGACGAGGTGAGCCTGCACCTGTCACTCGACGAAGGGCACGGGCCCGAGGCCGACCACCAGCACGTCGGCACCGCATACCTGTATGTCGAGGACGCCGACGCGCTGTACGACGAGTGGGCGCGGCCCGGCGTCGGCGGACTGACCCGCCGGGTCGGCGACACGCCGTACAAGCTGCGCGAGGGCTCCCACGTCGACCCGGATGGCAACCTGATCCGCTTCGGCTCGCCGATGCCCGGTCGGCCGGGCGAGCGCCTGCGCGCGCACCTGCAGACGCGATACGGGATCACGGTGGACGCGATGACCGAGCTTGACCTGGGCGTATGGCGGGTCGGGCGCGCGGACGGCCCGGATTGGGTGGCTCGCTGGTTCCCCGCCCGCAGGGCCGCCGAGGCGGTGGCGGGCGACGCCGCGATCCTCCGCTACCTGGCGGCGCACGAGTTCCCGGCCGAGCGGTGCGCGGCGGACGAGCCGGTCTCCGTCCTCGACGGCCGCTCCGTACTGGTCACCGGGTGGGCCGACACAGTTCCCCGGCAGCAGCGGCGGGACGCGATCCTCGCGGCGGGCGGCCTCAGCCACCTCGGCGCGCTGCTCGGCCGCCTGCACACTCTGGACACCACGCCGGCCACAAGCGCTGGCGACGGGGCGGCCGCGCGGCCGGGGGGTGCCTGGCATCACCTCGCGGACGGGCCGCCGTCGGCGGAGGTCGCAGCTGCTAGCGGGATGCTCGCCGAGGCCGCGCCCGTCATTGCCGATGCCGAGCGTGCGGCGTTCGACGCGCTCCGGGCGGAGGTCGCAGAACTGGACACGGCGGAGGGTCTGCCCGAGGGACTCATCCACCCGGATTTCGTCTTGGCGAACGTCGTCGCGACGCCGGGCGGCATGGTCCTCGTCGACTGGGCAGGCGCTGGCCGGGGGCCGCGCCTGTGGTCACTGGCGTTCCTCCTGTACGCGGAGGCCGCGAAGGATCCGCGCCGGGCAGGTGCGGTGCTGCTTGGCTACCGGGAGCACGTCACGCTGGAAGCGGAGGAACTCGACCGCCTAGGGGCGGTCGCCCGGACCCGTCCCCTCATCCTCAGCGCCTGGTCGGTGTGCATGGGACGCATAACCCCGACGGAGGCCATAAGCGCCGCGTCGCAGACGAAGGCCCTGACCGAGATGATCGCGACTCGGATCCGCGCGGCGCTGACGGGCCGCTGATCTCCCGCTGGCCGTCGGCACACAGCCACCGCAAGGGCTCTACCCGGCGGCGGCGGGAGGCTCCGCGGGCGCATCGGGATCGATGCCGTGCTCACGCAGCCGCGCCTCGAGGCCGGCCACCCGCGCCCGCAGCCGCCCGAGCTCATCAGACTCCCGGGTGCCGGCGCCGGCTCCCGGCTCGGCGCCCGCGCCGGCTTGCGCATCCACGCCTGCGCCCGCGTCGACCTCCGGGGGCGCGTCGCCCTCCGGGCCCGTGTCGCCAGCGCTCTGCGCACCGGCTGCCGTTTCCTGCTCGACCCGCGCCCGCTCCTCGATAAGCTGCTTCTCCGTATCGCGCAGCACCGCCGCCTGGCCGAAGTCTTGGACGTCGATGGCTGCTTCCTTGGCCTGCCGGACCTGAGCGATCCGCTCTTCCAGGCCGCTCAGCGCCGTGGAAACGGAGCGGGTGATGCCCAGCCGCCGCTCAATCGTGCTCAGCCGATCGTCGATCGTGTCCAGCAGGCCCTGGACCTGGCCGCGCAGGATCACATCGAGCTGGTGCCGCTCGCGCCCGGCCGACGGCAAGCCCTGGCCCTCCTCCGGATGATCCCGCAATTCCTGGGTCACCCGGGCCCGGAGCTCCTTCAGGTCCGCGCCGAGGTTGCCCAGGATCTTGATCGCCATGTTGTCGTCCTGGTGGATCAGCCCCAGCAGGAGGTGGCCGGTGCCGATGTATTCGTCGCGGAGCTGCAAGGCCTCCCGCAGGGACAGCTCCAGGGACTTCTTGGCCCGGCGCGTGAACGGGATGTGCCCGGATGGCTGCGTCTTGCCCCGGCCGATGATCGCGACGACTTGGTCCCGGGCCGCGACCAACGTGACGTCCATACCCTCGAGGGCCTGGGCGGCCGAACCCCGGCCTTCGTGCAGCAGGCCGAGTAGCAGGTGCTCGGTGCCGATGTAGTTGTGGTCGAGTGTGCGTGCCTCCTCTTGGGCGAGGACGACAACGCGCCGCGACTGATTGGTGAACCGTTCGAACATGACTGTCTCCGATTCAGGCCGGCCCCCCGCCGCCGGATCTTGATCCTTCGAAGGCAGGACCCGACCTCTCTAGTGTGCACCTCATCGAGGTCAGGTCAGTCGGGCCCGGAAGGCGGCCGTCTTGACCCGGTTCTGGCAGGACGTGGAGCAGTACCGCCGAGTGCCGTTGCGGGAGGTGTCGACGTAGACCCGGTCGCACCCCGGCGCGGTGCAGACGCCGAGCCGATCGGCCCCGGAGCCGCCGAGCACGACCGCCAGGCCCGTGGCGCAGCCGGCCGCCCACCCGTTCGGCAGCGAGTCGTCGGCGGCGTGGAAGTGCAGGTGCCAGGCCTGCCCGTCGTGCCGTTCGAGTTCAGGCCGGGCGCCGGTGCGGATCAGCAGCGCGTTGACCTGCGCGGCGGCGTCATCGATGGTGCCCGCGCCGACCGCTTCGAACACCCCGCGCAGCTCCGCCGCGACGAAGCACAGCTCGGCCGCTTCCTCCCAGGTGGCCTCGCGCCCGCCGCTCGCGAGTAGGACCGCCCCCACGGCCGCCGTCCGGTCGTCGCCTTCGGGCGGCTGGTAGCCGCGGCCACGGTCCTCGCCGGGCGTGAGCAGGTTGACCAGGGCCACTGCCACCCCGACCACGACATCTGTGTGACTGTTGAAATTCACTTGACCAGTTACACCTCGGCGCCTAGGTTGTTACTGTCCAAAGAAGCTTAGCCAGTAACAGCCCTTGAGCAAGGAGGCCCGGCGTGCCGGAACTTGACCGCGACACCGCACTGGACTGGATCGAGCGCTGGGACCGCCAGCAGGAGGAGAGCCTGCCCGATCGCGAAGACCGGTTCACCGCCCTGATCGACGCGGTCGAAGAGGGGACCGGACGCTCGGACCCGCTGGTCCTCGACCTCGGGTGTGGCCCCGGTTCGCTGTCGGTCCGTCTGCTCGACCGGCTGCCGCGCGCCACCGTCATCGGTATCGACGCCGACCCGGTGTCGCTGGCGCTGGGCCAAGCCGCCTACTCCGGCCGGCTTGGACTTCGCCTCATCGACCTGGACCTGCGCGAGCCCGGCTGGTCCGCCCGGCTGGACCTGGCCCGGCCCGCGGACGCGGCGGTCAGCACCACCGCCCTGCACTGGCTGCCCGAACGCGACCTGCGAGCCATGTACGCCGAGCTGGCCACCGTGCTCGGTCCAGGCGGTTTGCTGCTCGACGGCGATCACTTCACTCTCGACGTGAAGGAGTCGCCCACGCTGGCCCGGCTCGACCTGGCCCTGCGGCGGCGCGAGGACCAGCGGCGCTTTCCCGGCGGACACTCCGAGAGCTGGTCCGCCTGGTGGCAGGCCGCCGCCGCTGACCCGCTGCTGGCCGGACACGTAGCCGAACGCGCGCGCCGCCGGGTGGATGCCGGTCACCATGGCAGCGAATCGAACCAGCTCGCCACCCACGTCGAGGCGCTCACCCAGGCCGGGTTCGCCGAGATCGGCACGCTCTGGCAGCGCGGCGACAACCGCCTGCTATGCGCTGTCCTGCCCGGCCCCGGCTGCCGGAAGCCAGCCCTAGCTAGCGGAAGCTAGCCCGCCCCGGCGCCCTGGTCCCTGAGCTTGCGTTCGATCACGGCCAGCCGGGCGGCCACGGCGGCCAGCTCAGCCCTGAGATCGGCAGGCGCGGCCCCCTCGGGCTGCCTGCCGTGCAGGATCTGGATCACCTGCTCGCGGGTGCCGTCGAGATCAGCGCCGAAGCCCACCAGGACCTGCGCGCCCACGCCTGCGCCCTCGCTGAGGACGCCGAGCAGGATGTGCTCGGTCCCGATGTAGTGGTGGCCGAGTTGCAGCGCCTCGCGCAGCGACAACTCGAGCACCTTCTTGGCCCGCGGGGTGAACGGGATGTGGCCTTCGGACGCCCCCTGGCCACGGCCGATGATCTCCTCGACCCGCTGCCGCGCCGCGTCCTGGTCGATGCCCTGCGCCTCGAGCGCCTTGGCTGCTACTCCCTGGCCCTCGTCGATGAGGGCCAGCAGGATGTGCTCGGTCCCGATGTAGTTGTGCCCCAGGTCCCTGGCCTCGTTTTGCGCTAGGACGACGACCCGCCGGGCCCTGTCGGTAAAACGCTCGAACATCGTTCCGCTCCCGGAATGGGGGTCGGGTGGATCAGCAGCGCCTGGCGTAGGCGATGTTGACGATCGCGATGGCGGCCCAGATCAGCAAGACCATCACGGCCTGCCCGCCGTGCTGAGCGTGCGCCACGATCGCGGTGGCCGCGACGCCGAGCGTCATCGACCCGAGCGCGATGACGGTCATCGCCACGCTGTGCTGTCCGCCGGACCGTGCGGACGCCCGGGCCGCTGGCACCTGCGCTTGGTAGCCAGGATACCCAGGGTAGCCAGGATACCCAGAGTAGCCAGGATAGCCGGGATACCCTGGATAACCGTGGTAACCGGCGGGCGGGTATCCGGAAGGAGCGAGATAACCCTGCGGTGCCGCAGCTACCTCAGGCGCCGCAGGCTCGGCCGACTCACCGACCGGCGGACTGGGCGGAGGACCGGCCGACGGACCGCCCGGCGCGAAGTACGGGCCGTACGGCGGCCCGAACGGTGCGCCATACTGTCCTAGCCGCGCGTCGATCCGCTTGTCGATCTCCGCGCCTATCCGCTCGACCAAGCCCTCGGCCACCGCGTCGTCGTAGCCCGGCCCCAGGTCGTGGCGCGCGCTCACGGAGGCGCGGATCTCCGCCTCGTGGTCGCTGCCCATGTGCGCACGGTACAACGTGTAGAGGGCCGCTACCAAGTTGTCCGCCAGTGCCTCGGCCTTCTGGCTGGTGGTGTCAGCGGACGGACGTGAGCCGGTCAGACGAAGCGGTTGTACTGTCGGTTCAGCTGGGCCAGACCGGAAGAGGGCGCCGTCGGTGGGCCCTGCGACGTAGCATCGGAGCCCAGGCGTTGGGCGGTGCGGCCACTGGCCCGGGACTCTGGCCGCAAGGAGTTGCCCGTGAAGTTGTTCAACGCCCGGGAGATGGCCGCAGCCGGTGGGACGTTCACCAGCCGGTGGTGGAGGTCGTCGGGCTGGCGGTGGGACTCTGTCCGGTTCGGTTCCGGGGTCAGCACGCGTCAGGCATGGTCTGTCCGATGGGTTGCGGGGCGGCGAACACCTTGTGTCGGTCTTTGGTGGTGGAGACCGATGAAGGGCACGGGGAGGGCGACACGATGCCTCCATGACGTGGATGTGCTGTATCTGCCTTAAAAGCGTAAGTACGATCGAGATGTGCATCTTCGGTATAACTACCGCCTCTACCCGACCCCGGGCCAGCGCGCCGCGCTAGCCAAGGCGTTCGGATGCGCGCGGTTTGTGTTCAACGACGCGCTCCGCGCCCGGCAGGAAGCGCACGCGGCCGGGCTGCCGTACCTCACCGACGCGGAGTTGTCGGCGCGGCTGACCGCCACTAAAGCCACCCCGCAGCGGGCGTGGCTAAGTGAGGTGTCCTCCGTAGTGCTACAGCAGGCCCTGGCGGACCTGAATACGGCGTCGCGGAACTTCTTCGCCTCCATCAAAGGCACACGGATGGGGCCGAAGATCGGGCCGCCCCGGTTCCGGTCGCGGAAGGACGGCCGGCAGGCGGTCCGGTTCACCGCCAATGCCCGGTTCCAGGTCACGCTGGGCGGGAAGCTGCGGCTGCCGAAGATTGGGGAGGTGCCAGTGCGATGGTCGCGGGCGCTGCCGTCGGCGCCGTCATCGGTCACGGTGATCAAGGACTCAGCGGGCCGGTACTTCGCCAGCTTCGTCGTGGAATCCGAGCCCGTCACCCTGCCTGAGACCCAGCCGGTGATCGGCCTCGACCTGGGGCTGAGTCACTTCGCGGTGCTGTCGGACGGTCGGAAGATCGCCTCCCCGCAGTTCCTGCGCCGAGCGGAGAAGAAGCTCAGGCGGACGCAGCGCTCGCTGTCCCGCAAGCAGGACGGCAGCCAGAACCGGGACAAGGCCAGACTCAGGGTCGCCCGGGTGCATGCCCAGGTAGCCGATGCGCGGCGAGAGTTCCACCACCAACTGTCCACGGCGCTGATCCGCGAAAACCAAGCGGTCGCCGTGGAAGATCTGGCGGTCAGGGGTCTCGCCCGCACCCGGCTGGCCAAGGCTGTCCACGACGCCGGGTGGTCGGCGTTCTTGCTCATGCTGGAGTACAAGGCCCGCCGGTACGGGCGGGAGTTCCGCCGCATCGGCCGGTTCGAGCCCACGTCCCAGGTGTGCTCGGCCTGCGGGGTGAAAGACGGGCCCAAGCCGCTGCATGTGCGGGCCTGGCAGTGCCGGGAATGCGGTGCGTGGTTGGACCGGGACGTGAACGCGGCAGTGAACGTCGCTAGGGCGGCCGGGCTGGCGGTGTCAGCCTGTGGAGCGCAGGTAAGACCGGGAGTGATCCCGGCACAGCGCGGTGAAGCAGGAACCCTCCGAGGTGCCGCGTGAAGCGGTACGGCAGGAACCTTCCCGCCTCTAGACGGGAAGAGGAAGTCAAAAATATCTCAGTTACGGCGGGCGTAGGCGATGTTGACCAGCCCGATGACGATCCAGATCAGCGCGATGAGTAGCACCTGGCCGGCCGACATGGCTCCCGTCGAGTTCCCCGGGTGCAGTACCGCTGCCGTTCCCCCGATGGCGCACCCCATCGAGCCCAGGGCCAGGAACACCGGCGCCACTCCGATGCGGCCCGGCACCGGGGCGCGGCGCGGCCGCGACGGCACCGGAGCCTGCAGCTGCCCGAACATCCGTGCGTCCACCCGCCGGTCAATCTCCTCGCCAATCCGCTCGACCAGGCCTTCGGCCACGGCCGTGTCGTACCCCGGGCCGAGATCGCGATGCGCCTCCGCCGAGGCCCGCACTTCATCCCTGATGCTCATGGCGCCACGCTAACCGCGGGCCGCGCGCGGGACATTGGGGCTACCACCCGGTTCTACGCTCAGGCTGGCCCCACCAAAGCCCGCGGCAAAGCCCGGCGGCAAAAGCCGCGAAACCGACCCCCCGCGAACCGTTCGGGATACGGATTTCTGCTGGCAGACTAGGGGGGTGCCAGTGATCCCCGCCCCGCAGACCGCGCAGGTCCAGGACCGTACGCCGCGCCAGGACGAGCCCTGCGTGCTGCTCAAGCTGGGCGAGATCGTGCTCAAGGGGCGGAACCGGCAGCAGTTCGAGCGCATGCTGCAAGCCAACATCCGCGCCGCGCTCAAGGACACCGGCATTCCGGTCGACGTCCGGCAGCGAGAAGGGGTCATCCTGCTGCGTATCGCCGACGGTGAGCAGCGCGGCCCGGCCGGCTGGACGGCGGCCGCGAGCGAGATCGCCGAGCGGGTCCGGGACGTCCCGGGCATCGTCACGGTGGCCCGGCCGCTGCGGGTGACCAAGACGCCCGAGGCGGTCGTGGCCGCCGCGGTGGCGCTGACCGCGAACAAGAATGGAACGTTCGCCGTCCGGGCCCGCCGCCGGGACAAGCGCTTCCCGCTGACCTCGGCGGAGATAGCCGTCCTGGTCGGCCGCGAGGTCCAGGAGGCGCACGGGCTGGCCGTCAACCTGTCTCGCCCGGACATGAAGGTTTTCATCGAAGTCGATTCCGATGAGGTCTTCGTCTTCACCGAGGGCCTGTCCGGGCAGGGCGGTCTGCCGGTCGGGATGAGCGGCCGCGGCGTCGTGCTGATGTCCGGCGGCATCGACTCGCCGGTGGCCGCGTACCGGATGATGCGCCGCGGCCTGCGCTGCTTCTTCCTGCATTTCTCTGGTATGCCGCTGACCGGCCCCGAATCGATCTACAAGGCCTACGCGCTGGTCCGCGGCCTGGACCGGTTCCAGGGCGGCTCGCGGCTGTTCGTCGTGCCGTTCGGCAAGGCTCAGCAGGCGCTGGCCTCCTCCGGCGCGGACCGGCTGCAGATCATGGCCCAGCGGCGGCTGATGCTCAAGACCGGCGAGGCGCTCGCCCGGCGGCTCGGCGGCACCGCCCTGATCACCGGCGACTCGCTCGGCCAGGTCAGCAGCCAGACCCTGACCAACCTGATCGCCCTGGACGACGCGGTACGACTGCCGATCCTGCGTCCGCTGATCGGCTGGGACAAGACCGAGATCATGGCCGAGGCCCGGCGCATCCGCACCCTGTCCATCTCCGAACTCCCCGACCAGGACTGCTGCACCCTGCTCACCCCGCGCCGGGTCGAGACGAAGGCCCGGATCGACGACCTGCGCCGTATCGAAGGCCGGCTGGACGCCGCCGACCTGGCCGAGGAACTGGCCCTGAGCGCGCAGGAGTATCGCCGGTAAAACCCTTTTTATACGGAACGGCCGTGGCGCGCGCCTCCGCCCCCGTTCACGCCGCGGATGCGGCAAGATCGGATCCATGAGCGGGGATCATGCCGATGACTACCTTGCCGGGTTGCCTGCGGACCAGCGAGCCGAGCTGACCCGGGTAAACGAACCCGGGTTAAGTGCGCTGCGCGGGTACCTGACCTCGGGCCAGGCGGTGGCGTTCCTGGGCGCCGGCGCGTCGGCACCGCTGTACCCCCTGTGGGTCGGCCTGATCGGCGACCTGGTCGACGCGGCGGCCGGGCGCATGTCCGCCGAGGAAGCGGACACCTGCCGGGCCCTGGCGCGGGACAGCCCGGAGGAAGTCGTAGAGATCATCCGCCAGCAGCTTGGGGTACCGGCCTACCGGGAAGTGCTGCGTCAGGTGCTGCGGGCCCGCACCGACCCGGAAACCGGCTGCTCCTGGACGCCAGTCCAGGAGCTGGTGTGCCGCTGCGCGTTCAAGGCGGTCGTGACCACCAACTACGACCCCGGCATCGTCGACGCCCGCATCCGAGTCCGCCCCGGCGCCTCCTCCACCGGCTTCACCACCTGGGAAGACGAGCTGGGCCTTGACCGCTGGCGGACCGGCGACGTGTTCGGCGAGTCCGAACTCCCGGTGCTGTTCGCTCACGGCCAGCACAACCGCCCCGACAGCATCGTGCTGGCTACCACCGAGTATCGCCGGGCCTACGCCGGTAAGCTCCCCCACGTCCTAGCCCGCCTGATGGACGGCCACCTGGTGTGGCTCGGGTTCAGCTTCGCCGACCAGCGGATCGCGGCAATCTTGCGGGAGATCGACAACCGGACCGGCACCCGGATCGACCCGGGCGCCGCGCCTCGTCATGTCGCGGTCATGGCCTGGGACCCGGCCGCCGAGGCCAGGGACCCGGGGATCCTGGCCCGCCGCGCCGAGATCGCCTACGGCGCCCACCTGGTGCTGTACCCGGCGCCCGCCGGCGATCATACGGTGTTGGGTCGGCTGCTGGCCGACCTGATCGACGACCGCTTCCCGTCGGCCGTCGACCTCCCCGCCCGCGCCGCCCCTGTCCCCCAGACCTCGCCGGGCATCCCGGTGCGATGGGTACCCGGCCCGGAGCCGGTAGAGCATTTCACTGGCCGGTCTGAGGAACTGGCCCGCCTGGACCGCTGGGCCGCCGACCCCCAGGTCTCCCTGGTCGGCGTGACCGCCTGGGGCGGCGCCGGCAAGACCGCTCTCGTCACCCACTGGGTACTCCATGCGCAGCATCCCGGTCTGCGTGGGGTTTTTGGCTGGAGTTTCTACGCAGACCCTTCCGCCGAGCACTGGGCCGACAGCCTGCTGGAGTGGGCGCGGCAGGAGTTCGGGATCGTGGTGGCTGGCACCGGCCGACCGGCCGAGGCGGCGCTGGCCTTGCTGTGCTNNGCCTGCCAGCTGGACCATGGCGGCCTGGTCCTGCTGACGTCCCGGTTCCCGTTCGCGGACCTGGAGACCTTCGACGGCGGCATCGCCCGGATGCTGGAGGTTCCGCCGTTCACCCCGGCGGAGGGGTCGACTCTGCTGGCCGCAGCGGGCGGCGGCTGGCTGCCCGATAGCGAGCGGCAGGCCCTGGTCCGGGAAGTGGACGGGCACGCATTGGCCACCGGGGTGCTGGCCGGGCTGCTGGCCGCCCGCCCGCCTGCCAGCGACCTGGCCGCGCTGCGCGCCGGGCTGACCGAGGCCACCCGTACCGATATGCGGGTCGGCAAGGTGCTGGAGTTCTACGCCGGAACGATGGCCGAGCCGGACCGGTACCTGCTCGCCGCGGTGTCGCTGTTCGCCCGGCCCGCCGATCCCGGCGCGGTACTGGCGGTGGCCGACCATGAGGCGTTCGAGTCGCGGCTGACCGGGTGGACTCCGGCGATGGTGCAGGCCGCGGTGCGCGGCCGGCTGGCCGGGCTGGCGTCCTGGCATCCCGACGGTACGATCTCCGCCCACCCGCTGGTCCGCGATACCTTCCGGCCGCTGGTAATGGCCGCCGCCCGGACCGCCGCCGATACCGCCCTGGCCGGGATGCCTGCCGGGACCGTGCCCACCCGGGCGGACGCGTTGCGGGTGGTCGAGGTCATCGAACTGCTGCTCGACGTCGGCCAATGGCGGGCCGCCGACGACATGTACCAGAATCGCTGCGATGGAGGATATGTATTCAGGGATCTTCCCGCGGCCCGGCTCGGCCAGCGCGCCGCCGCCGCGTTCGTGGCCACGTCCGCCCGCCGCGACGCCTGCGTGACCCAGCTCAGCCCCCGACGTCTCAGCCTCCACGTGAGCGCCGTCGGCCTGTTCGCGATGTACGCCGGTGACCTGGCCCCGGCACGCGAATACATATCGCTGGGATCCCGTTACTTCCGCGACGCCGGGGACACGGTAAACCTGGGAATCAGCTCGCAGAACCTGACCGAGTGCCTCGGCTATCTCGGGCAACTAGGCCCGGCCCGCGACGCCGCGGCCGAAGCGCTCGCCTGCGCCGAGACCACCCACGACCGAGAGCAGATGGGGTACGCGCACGCGTTCCTAGGCTGGCTGGCTGGCCTGGCCGGCGACGCGGCCGAGGCCGAGCAGCAGTTCACCGCCGCCGACCAGATCGAAGTCATCGACGACAGCGAGCGACATCACCTGTACGGGGGTCGAGGGACCCGGTGGGCGGATTGGCTGGCCCGCACCGGGCGGCCCGGCCCGGCCCGGACGCTGACCGAACGCAACACCGACATCTGCCGGAGAAACGGCTGGAATCAGGATGTGGCCCGGTCGGGCAGGATGCTGGGCCGCCTGGCCCTGGCCTCCGGGGACATCGCGGCGGCCGGCGGGCACCTGGCGGCGGCGGCCGCGATGTTCCGGGA
Organism: Actinomycetota bacterium; assembly: GCA_003136255.1. Lineage (GTDB taxonomy): Bacteria > Actinomycetota > Actinomycetes > Streptosporangiales > Streptosporangiaceae > Palsa-504. Next base: position 30,441 of record PLDT01000616.1, on the reverse strand, counting down.
CGGGGACTACCTGACCGAGCTCGCCGTCACCCTGGCCGACCTGACCGAGCACGCCCGGGTCGACGGGGACCTGGACGGCGCCAACCGGCACGCGGCCGAGGCCATCACCATCGCCGGCCCTCGCGGCCTGGCCCCGGCCCACTGCGCAGCCCTGGCCGCACGCGCCCGCATCCGCGCCACCCAGGCCACCATCACTATGAACCCGGATCTGCTGTTCCAGGGCCGCGACGCCGCGGACGCCGCGCTGCGGCTGGCGGTCCGCCACCAGCTAGCCTGGCACGAACTCGACGCCCTGCGCGCCCACGCGCTGCTCGACCAGGCCGAGCACGTCGACCATGGCTGGGCGGCCAAGGCTGACGTCCTGCATGCCCGGCTGGTCCCGCCAGGCCTGGACCCCGACCCGCTGGCCACCGTCGAGCGGCTCGTCGCCGAGGCCAGCCAGAAGGAGAGCGACGACTGATGGCGGACTCGTGGACCAGCGTGCAGATCGTCACCGTGACGGTGGACGCGCTGACCCCGCTGACCGTGGCGGGGCTCGGCTTTTACTTCGCCCGGGCCAGCCGCCGGATCGAGCAGGTCCAGTGGGCCAACCAGACGGTGGTCACCCGCCGCCTGGACATCTTCGCCCAGCTGGCTCCCGGCCTGAACCAGCTACTGTGCTTCGCGACCTTCGTCGGCGCCTGGAAGGAGATCCAGCCCCGCCAGGCCATCGCCACCAAACGCCAGCTGGACGAGACCATGTACGCCAGCCGGGTGCTGTTCTCCGACGAGCTGTTTGCCGCCTACCACCACTTCATGACCGCCCTGTTCGCCATGTACGCCACCACCGGCGCCGACGCCCTGCTGCGCGCCCCGATCGACTCCAAGTGGGGCGACCGCCGCAAACTGAGCTGGTGGGACGATTCCATGACGGCCCTGTTTGCGACCCCCGCCACCGGAATCGATGACATCCAGGCCTCCCACGACCAGCTCTCCGAACGGTTCCGCGCCGACCTGTACGTCACCCGCCAGACCCAACCCCTCCTGGCCATTACCCAGCCCTGACCGGCCTCAGGCCGGGATGGGCTCGCGCGGAGGGCCGCCGAAGACGGACGGTGCCGGGGTCAGGGTCCGGCCGATCAGCGGGGACAGGTGGGCGGCCACGCTGGCCAGCTCGCGCAGGTCGGATTCCACCAGGGCTTGCGGACCGTCGCATAGCGCGCTTTCCGGGTGCGGGTGCACGTCGACGATGATGCCGTCAGCGCCGACCGCGATCGCGGCCCGGGACAGCGGTACCACCAGGTCCCGGCGGCCGCCGGAATGGGACGGGTCCACGATGACCGGCAGGTGCGACAGCCGCTGCGCGACCGGGACCGCGCTGATGTCCAGGGTGTTCCTGGTGGCCGTCTCGAAGGTGCGGATGCCCCGCTCGCACAGCACGATGTCGAGGTTGCCGCGCTGGGCGATGTACTCGGCGGCCATCAGCCATTCCTCGATGGTGGCGTTCATGCCGCGCTTGAGCATGACCGGCTTGCCTACCCCGCCGACCGCCTGGAGCAGCGGGAAGTTCTGCATGTTGCGGGTGCCGACCTGCAGCATGTCCGCGTAGCTGGCCACCAGGTCCACGTCACCCGGGTCCACGACCTCGGTCACGATCGGCAGGCCGGTCTCCGCGCGCACGTCGGCGAGAATCTTCAGCCCGGCTTCGCCGAGACCCTGGAACGCGTACGGCGAACTGCGTGGCTTGTACGCGCCGCCGCGTAGCAGCGACGCCCCGGCGGCCTTGGCCATCAGCGCGGAGGCCAGCGTCTGCTCGGCCGTCTCGACCGCACACGGCCCGGCGATCACGGTCAGCGTGTCGGGGCCGATCGGCACCCCCGCAACCCGGATCACCGAGCGCTCCCGGCGGTGCTCCCGGCTCACCAGCTTGTACGGCGCGGTGATCCGCACCACGTCGCTCACGCCGGGCATGCCGCGCAGGTTCAGCGCGTCCAGCTGATCGATGTCCCCGACCAGCCCGACGATCGTCCTGGATACGCCGCGGCTGACGAACGCGTCGCCGCCCGCCCCGCGGACCAGTTCGACCACCCCGTCGACTTCAGCCGCCCCGGCCTCCGCCGCCATGACTACCACCATGTCGTCCGCCTCCAGTCATAAGAAAAGCCCCGGGCCGCTGGCCCGGGGCTCTTGCTAGGTCGCTTCTGTCAGAGCAAGGTCTGGCAGGCGACCGTCCGGGACCCGGGCCGGTAGCCAAACCAAAACCAGAACTGCTCACGCATGGCAGACAGCGTAGCAGTCTTCCCCGTCCCTCAGATGCCGACGTCGAGGGTGATCGTGCTGCCGCGCGGGGCCTGCCCGACCGGGCTGTAGTCGAACACCCGGCTGCCGAATAGGCCGAACGTGTTGGCCTGGACCTGGAAGCCCGCCTGTTCGAGCTCCTGGGTCGCCTGCTGCACGCTCAGGCCGGCCACGTCCGGGACGTTGACCTCGGGGGGACCGGCGGAGACGTTCACCACCACGGTCTCGCCCCGCTGATACAGCGCACCGGGCGCTGGCTCCTGGCCGGTGATCGTGCCCTGCGGCTGCTGGCTGTTCTGCACCTGCTGCTGTTGCAGGTTCGCGTCGTGCGCGGACGCCCACTGCTCGGCCGCCTGCACGTTCTGCCCGACGAAGTCCGGCAGCGGCAGGCCCTCGGCGACCATGATCGTAACCGGCTTGGTCTGCGGCCAGGACGTGCCCGCGGCGGGCTTGGTGCCCAGCACGGTGCCGACCGCCGCGTCGGAGCCGACCCGGTCGACGCTGTAGGTCAGGTGCACCCGCTGCAGGGCAGCCTGGGCGGCGGGGAGCTTGTCTCCGCTCACGCCGGGCACGACGGAGGTGAACGGCCCGGCGGAGACCACGATGGTGATCGCCGAGCCCTTCGCGACCCGGCCGGACGGGCGGGTGCCGATCACCGTGCCCTTCGCTATCTCGTTGCTGCGCACCGACGACACCTTGGCGATGGTGAAGCCGTCCGCGGTCAGCACGGCGGTCGCCTGGGTCACCGAATCGTTGGCCACAACCGGTACCGAGGCGTACCGGCCGGAGGCCAGCCACCAGCCGCCGAGCCCGAGCCCGATGCCCAGCGCCAGGATCAGTACGACGATCACCAGGCGCGGGCTGAACAGCCAGCGCTGCAGGAACGGCTCCCGCGTACCCCGGTACCGGCCGCTCTCCTCGCGGTGCACGACGAGCGTCCGCGAGCTGCCGTCTTCCTGCCCGGGATACCCGGACGGCCAGATGCCGCTAGACGGCCCGTTGCCGGACGGCCCGTTGCCGNNGGCCCGGTGCCGGGAGCGTTTGACGGCGGTGCCGTGTCGGCGGGACCCCGCCACTCCCCGGTGCCGGACGGGCTGGCCGCGGGCATGGCCCCGGTACCGCGGGCCCACCAGCCGTTGGTGGCGGCGGGCGTGTCGAGGTTGAGCCAGGGGGCTTCGGCCAGGCCCTGGACCCCTACTCCCATCACCCCGGTGAGCCCGCTCGGCTCACCGATGCCCTCCCTGACCCGGCGGACCGCGCGCGCGAACTCCCCGGCGTCAGCCGGGCGCATAGCGGGATCCCGGCTGGTGGCGGCGAGCACCAGCCGGTCGACCGTGGCCGGTATGCCGGGCACCAGCGTGGAAGGAGCCGGGACATCCTGGTTGACGTGCTGGTAGGCGACCGCGATCGGCGTGTCGCCGGTGAACGGCTGGCGGCCGGTGAGCAGCTCGAAGAGGACCACGCCCGCCGAATACACGTCCGAGCGCGGGCCCATGCTGTCGCCGGTCACCTGCTCGGGCGGCAAGTAGGCGACGGTCCCGATGAGCAGGCCCGCCCGGGTGTGCGCGGCGGCCGCCTGCGCTCGGGCCAGGCCGAAGTCCGCCACCTTCAGCCGGCCGTCGGGCGCCAGCAGGACGTTCTCGGGCTTGACGTCGCGGTGCACTATGCCCGACGCGTGCGCGGCGGCGAGGCCGTCGAGCACGCCGGCCATGATGTCCAGCGCCGCCGCCGGGGCGAACCGCCCGCGTTCGCTCAGCAGTTCCTTGAGCGTGCGTCCGGGCACGTACTCCATGGCCAGGTACAGGAACGGCCCGTCGGAGCCCTGGTCGAAGACCGCGACCACGTTCTGATGCGACAGCCGTGCGACGGACTTGGCCTCGCCGATGAACCTGCGGACGAACTCCTCATCCCTGGCCAGCTCGGCGTGCATGACCTTGAGCGCCACCTCGCGGTCCAGCCTGGTATCCATGGCCAGGTAGACGGTGGCCATCCCGCCGTGCGCAATGCGCGCCGCCACCGCGTAGCGCCCGTCTAGGAGGCGCCCGGCGAGCAAGTCGGCCAGGGTATCGTCCATCGCGATGATTTTACGGTGGTTGGGCGGATGTGCGTTGCTTATCAGCTCGTCCCGTCGGCCCGCGTAGCCTGGGACACTGTGACCGATGGCGGGCGAGTGGTGGTGGCCGGTGCGGGCCTGGCCGGCCTCCGTGCCGTCACCGGACTGCGTGAGCGCGGCTTCACCGGCCAGATCACCCTGATCGGGGCGGAAACGCGGCCGCCGTACGACCGGCCGCCGCTGTCGAAGAAGGTGCTGACCGACGACGGTGTCGACCCGTCGCTGCAGGCCGACTTCGGCGCGCTGGACGTGAGTTTCCGGTCCGGCGAGGCCGCCACCGCGATGGATGCCCAGACCCTGGCCACTGATCGTGACAAGTACCCCTATGACCGGCTGATCCTGGCCACCGGGGCCCTGCCGGTGGCGCTTCCCGGTCCCGGGCGGCAGCGGTTCCTGCGCAACTACGACGACGCCTTGGCCTTGCGGGCCCTGTTCCGGCCTGGGCTCCGGCTGACGATCGTCGGGGCCGGCTGGATCGGCGCCGAGCTGGCCACCGCGGCGGCCGCCCACGACTGCGAGGTCACGGTGGTGGAAGCCGGACCCGCTCCGCTTGCCTCGGCCTTGGGCGCCCCGGTGGGCGCGCAGACCTCCCGTTGGTACGCGGCCGCGGGCGTGCGACTGCAGACCGGAGCGGTGGTGGAGTCCGTCCAGCCCGGCGGCCTCGCCCTGGCCGGCGGCGGGTGGATCGCCGCGGACGAGATCGTCACCGCGGTCGGGGTCCGACCGGCCACCGGCTGGCTGGAGGGCTCGGGTATCTGGCTGGAGAACGGCGTGGCCGTCGATGCCGGCCTGCGGGCGTCCCTGCCCGGCGTCTACGCGGTGGGCGACTGCGCCGCGTTCGAGTCGCGGCGATTCGGCCGGCGCCTGCGGTTCGAGCACTGGGATGTGGCCCTGCACGCGCCCGAGGTGGTCGCGGCCAACGTGCTCGGCGGCGACGAGGTGTACGACCCGGTGCCGTACTTCTGGTCGGAGCAGTTCGGCCGCATGGTGCAGTACGCGGGATACCACGGCGACGCCGAGCGGCTGGTCTGGCGGGGCGACCCGGCCGATCCGGCCTGGGCGGCGTGCTGGCTCGCCGTTGGCCGGCTGGTGGCCATCGTAACCGTGGATCGCCCTCGCGACCTGCTCCAGGGCCGCCGTGTGATCGCCTCGGCCAGTCCGGTCGATCCCGGCCGCCTGAGTGACCCCGCCGTGCCGGTCAAAGACGCGGTTTTTGTTTAGCGGTAACCCACCCTTCACCCGGGTGTTTGGAGCACGCCCGGACGTGGGACATTGGATTCGTGGCACAGATCGACCTCGCGACCGACGCTCTCGTCGGCGAATGGCTGTCACTCCCCGAGGTAGCTGGCGTGCTAGGCATGCCAGTAGGGCGAGTGAAGCAGCTCCTGCGCGACCGGAAACTCCTCGCCGTGACCCGTCCCGAAGGGACGCTCGCGATCCCGGCCGCCTTCCTGGACGACCACCAGGTCGTCAAGGGCCTATGCGGAACCCTCACCCTGCTCTTCGACTGCGGATTCGAGGAGCTAGAGGCGCTCCGCTGGCTGTTCACGGCGGACGATTCGCTGCCGGGCACGCCGATCGACGCGATCGTCAAGCACCGGGCGACCGAGGTGAACCGGCGAGCTCAGGCCATGGCCTTTTAGGAGCGGCTAGGCTGACGGCATGCCGCCGAGCCCACCGCGCCCGCGGCGAACCGCGGGCGCGACATCGAAGCGCGCTGCCGGCCAGCCGCGACTGTCGCACCAGCCGCTGATCCGCGACCTACTCGCGGTCGGCGGCCAGGCGTTCTCGTTCGAGTTCATGCCGCCCAAGACCGAGGCGGAGGAACAGCAGCTGTGGCGCGCCATCCGGCAGCTCGAACCGCTTCGGCCCACCTTCGTCTCGGTGACCTACGGGGCCGGCGGGTCGACCAGGGACCGGACTGTACGGATGACCGGCCGGATCGCCGCCGAGACCACGCTGACCCCCGTCGGGCACCTGACCGCGGTCAACCACTCGGTGGCCGAACTGCGCCAGGTGATCGGCTCGTACGCCGCGGTCGGGGTGCGTAACGTCCTCGCGCTGCGCGGTGACCCGCCCGGCGACCCGAACGCCGACTGGGTCGCCCATCCGGAGGGCCTCAACCACGCGGCGGAGCTGGTCGGCCTGATCAGGTCGGTCGGTGACTTCTGCGTGGGGGTGGCCGCGTTCCCCGAGAAGCACCCGGGCTCACCCGATCCGGACACCGACGCGCGCTACTTCGTGGCCAAGTGCCGGGCCGGCGCGGACTTCGCCGTCACCAACATGTTCTTCTACCCGGAGGACTACCTGCGACTGCGGGACCGGGTCGCCGCCTACGGCTGCGACGTGCCGATCATCCCCGGCATCATGCCCGTCACCAGCCTGCGGGTGATCGAGCGCGCGATCGAGCTGGGCGGCTGCCGGATTCCTACCGAGCTGTGGGAGCGGCTGCAAGCGGTGGCCGAGGACCGGTCCGCGGTCCGCGAGATCGGTGTGGAATACGCCGCCTGGATGTGCGAGCAACTGCTCGCCGAGGGCGTGCCCGGCCTGCACTTCTACACGCTCAACTGGTCCCGGGCCACCCGGGAGATCTACCAGCGCCTGGGCTTGGCTGAGCGTGGCTTGCCCGCCGCGGCGCGCAGCGGCAGCTCGGCGCCCATCACCGCGTAGGGCGGCTCGTTGCCGGGAAAGAACGCGAAACCGGTCAGCAGGTCGCTGAAACCCACCCCGCGGTACAGCCGCCGGGCCGGTGAGTCGGCGTCCCTGGTCGACAGCAGGGCGGTTCGTTCCGGCCGACCCGAAGTGAGCTGGAGCAGCAGGCCCGCCCCGACGCCGTGGCCCTGATGGTCCGGGGCCACGTGCAGCTCAGCAACCTCGAACGAGTCCTCCAGCCAGGCCGCGGCGACCGCCGTGCCGTGGCTGGCGGCCACCGCGCGGGCTACCGTGTCGTGCCACCACTGGCCGGCCGCGCCGTGGAAACCGTAGCCGAACCCGGCCGGCGCTCCGGACCCGTCCTCGGTGGCCAGCAGCGCGCGGAACCGCGGGTTGGCGGCGTGCCCGGCCATGATCGACCGCCGGCCCGCCAGCATCTCGACGGGCGGCTGCATGGCCGCCGCGTACACCGTGATCATCTGCTCGAGCCGCGCGACGAACTCGCCCGGACTCAGTTCGCTGACCGAAAGCACTCGCCGCATCCTCGCAAGCTTAGGAGAAGGCCGATTGTCGGCCGACCAGCGGATCACGCCAGCTGGCTGCCTCGGGTCGCGGGCACCGACCGCACCTGGACCTGCGCCTGGCCGAGTTCCGGCTGGCTGGCGGCCAGGATAATGGTCCCGGTCTGGCCCGGCAGCGAGCGGATCCAGACCGCACCGAGCCCGCCGTAGGCACCGAAGGCGAAGGGGTTGTCGCCGATCAGCGTGGCCGGACCGGTCAGCGTCAGCGTCACTTCCCCAGCTGGGTACCGGCGCAGGTTGCCGTACTTGTCGGTCGCGCGGAACACCGCCCGGGTGGCGTCGGACCCGTCCGCCACGATGGTCGCGTCATCGACCGTCAGGGCCAGCGTGTCACCGGCCGGGTCCGACGACATACGGAGCTCCGTCACCTGCTGGTCGCCCACGTACCCCTCGATCATGAGCTCCGGCCTGGTGCCCTTGACGCGGGCCGGGAGAGTGACCAGGAACGGGGGGTAAGCCAGGTGACCGTACAGCGACGGCCCGGTCGCCGGCAGCCCGGTGGCCACGTGCGCGCCGTTGACGAAGATCTCCAGCCGCTCACAGTTGCTGGCGATCATCGAGGTCGGGGACGTAATCGGGAACACCCCGGCAAGTTCCCAGAAGAACACGGGCACGATGACCGGGCGGACACTCGGGTCCACCTGCGACTGATAGATGCCGGCGCCGGGTTTGGGGACCCGGAAGAGGTCCACCACTCCCGCCCACTTGACCGACTCCGGATCCAGGCCCTCTGGTGAGTCGTAGTCGAACGCGGCCCAGGCCAGCATCCCGGAGTAGCTGGGATTAGACCGGGCCAGGCTCTGCGCCTGGCCGTGCAGGGAAGCCTGCTCGGCCAGTTGGGAGGGCGAGTCGGTCCACGCGAAGCGATGCGGCTTCCACTCGTCCACTCCCACCGCCTCGGTGATCAGATAAGGCAGGCCGGGGATCGGCGGCCGCAGCAACGCCTCACCGAGCTTTATGTCGTGGTGGTAGTCGTTGTAGGCGAAGACGTCCTCGTTCCACCCGGCGACCTCGTGGTGGGCCATCGCCCCCGAACTGGGCCGCGAGCTGTCGAGCTGGGCGGCGGCCTGCTTGGTGGCGGCCCACAGGCCGGGAAGGTCCGGTGTCTCGTTGAGCCGGGTGCCCCAGATGATGACCGACGGCCGGCTCCGGTCCCTGGTCACCATGTCGCGCACGTTCTGCACGACCAGGTCCTGCCAGCCCGGGGCGGCACTCACGTTGTGCCAGCCCGGTGCCTCTTCCCAGACCAGCAGCCCGAGCTCATCGCAGGCGTCGAGGAAGTGCGGCGACTGCGGGTAGTGCGAGCAGCGGACCATGTTGCAGTTGAGTTCCTGCTTCAGGATCTCCGCGTCCGTGCGCTGAACCCGGCCGGGCATCGCCATGCCAGCGTACGGGTAGAGCTGGTGCCGGTTCAGGCCGAACAGCTGCAGCCGCTCGCCGTTCAGGTAGAAGCCGTCGGGCTGGAACGACGCGTCCCGGAACCCGATCCGCCGGGACAGGACGTGGCTGCCCACGCCGGGGAAGGCCAGCGTGGCCTGCACGGTGTACAGCTTGGGGTTGTCCGTCGACCACAGGGTGATATTCCCGAGTCCGGTCAGGCTCAGCTTCCAGGTGGTGATGCCGGGCGTGTCCAGGCTGACCGATGTGGCCTGGGTGGCGACCAGTCGGCCTCCGTCGAACAGCTCGACCACCAGGCTGCCGTTGGCATGCGTTGGCAGCGCCGAGTCGACACTGCACTCCACGTCTACCCGCCGCTGCGAGGTGAGCACGTCGACCGGCAGGGCGAACAGGTCGGACAGGAACGCCTGCGGGAGCACCCGCAGCCTGATGTCGCGGTAGATCCCGCCCGGCTGGAAGAAGTCGATAGTGACCGGGCCGTCGCCCAGGCTCATCGGCGGCACCGGCAGGCAGTTGGCGTCCACCAGGACCGCGAGCAGGTTGTCGCCCGAGGTGACGTGGCCGGTGAGTTCGGCCGAGAACGGCAGGTACCCGCCTTGGTGGGTGCTGACCGTGTGGTCGTTGATCACTATCGTCGCGTTGACCATGACCCCGTCGAAATCGACCATGATCCTGTTGCCCGGCCGACGCGTAGTGAGCAGTGGCCCGCCGTTGAAATGGCGCCGGTAGATCCACATCTGCTGCCACTCGCTGGCGTTCCAATAACGCCACGAAAGCGGAGTGACCGTGTGCGGCACCGTGACCAGCGCGAAGCCGCTGTCGTCGTAGAACGAACTCTCCGAGCCCGCCATGTACTGCCCGCCGAACAGCCAGTTCGAGTTCAGCGAGAAGTTCAGGTTGGTGGGCTGCGGCTCGTTCGGCCGCGACACCCTCCCGACCAGGGTCAGCACCCGCAGCGCGGCGACCCCGGCCCCGCCAATCAGGCCAGCCTGGATCAGTGCGCGCCGCGAGATCCGCCGCTTGGACTTGGTCTCAGTCTCGCCCTCGTGCGCCACCGCGTCCTGAGCCCACGAGATTTGAGCCGGGGAGATTGCGGTCTCCGCCGCAGCCGGGCGGCCCAGCGCGGTCTCTGCGAGAGCCGGGCGGGGCAGCGCGGTTTCCGGGCGGGCCGGGACGGTCTCTACGGGAGCCAAGTGGGCCGGCGCGGTCTCTGTGGGAGCCGGGCGGGTCGGCGCGGTCCGCGCCTGCCCGCTCCGCGCCTGTCCGGCCTGTGCCTGCCCAGTCCGCGTTTGCCCAGTNNGTTTGCCCAGTCCGCGTTTGCCCGGTCCGCGCTTGCGCGGCCTGCGCCTGCCCCGTCCGCTGTCGGGGCGGCCTGCCTGACGCGGTCGGTCGGCCCGTCGGGTCCTTTCTGGGTTTCGGCGGCGGCGCACTCGTCGTCGCTCCCCGGCTTCCCGCGGCGGCCCGATTCGGCTTAGGGCCTCCGTCCGACTCGCCGCCCCGGGCCGGCTCTGGCGATGCGCCGCTCGCGCGGCCCGGGGCGGGGGCCGTGGCCCCGCCTTCCGGCACCGGGTCTGTCAGGTCGGTGCCGACCTGGGCGGCAGGCCTGGCCGCGGAGCCGGGACGGCCCGCTGAGTCTGAACCCCCGTCGGACTCGCTGACCCCCGCCGGCCCGTCTCCCGTGCCGGTATCGGGGACCGCGTCGGTCAGGGTCGCGCTCGCCAGGGCGTCCAAGCCCACGTCGTCGGTCACCAAAGTGGGCTCGATGACGACCCCGATGGGCTCGGTGCCGTCCTTTACCTCACCCACCGGGGGCCCAGCGCCCGCGTTGGTAACGCCAGACATGACCCGTATCCCCGTCGCACAGGACTCCCCGTAAGCATCCGGTGTGACATCCTCACCGCCGGCCCGACGCGCGTCGGGCCCTTGGCGACTGGTTTTGCGCTCCCATCGTTATTAGCGGATGGGAGCGCACGCGATAAAAATACAGGCCCTCTAGGCTCTGTACGCAAACGGACACGTTGCGCCTAAATAACATAAATAACTTGACCCGTCGCATACCGCCGAGCTTGCCGGCCGGCCACGGCGCGCGCCCCGGCCCGCGGTGTCGTCGTCCCGGCGCGTCCTCGGCCAGGTCGCGACGGCTCCGGCGGCGCCGCCTCCCGCCTGTCCCGGCCGGGCAAAATGTCAGACGCTCGCGGTACCTTCGAACAAGAATCGAATAGCTACTGGACATCCGAACGAATTTAGGTTCGAATAGATGTACCAGCGTCGGCCGGGTGGGGTGAGGGAAGCGTCTCACCTGGCCGGGCCACCGGAGGAGATGAGAAGCGATGGTGAACGCAGCGGAGGTGCGGACGGGCGGCGGGATCGGCCCGCGGCACGCTGGAATACCGAGGGTCCCCGGGGTTCCTGTGGCGCCGACCGTGCTGAGCATGCTCCAGTCCGCGCGCCGGGGACTGGACGAAGCTGCTGACGAGACGTCGGCTGGCGCCCGTTATGTCACGGCGCATCTAGCGGCGCTGCGCGCCGCGGCGGCGGTGGTAGCAGCCCGAGGCGAGCCCAAGACCAGGCGCCGGAAGCCGCACAGCGTCTGGGACCTCCTGCCCCAGGTCGAGCCTGCCCTGAGTGAGTGGGCCGCCTACTTCGCGGCCGGGGCAGGCAAGCGCGCGGCGGCCGAGGCCGGCCTGCCGCGCGCGGCGTCTGCCCGTGAGGCCGACGACCTGCTGCGGGATGCGGAGACGTTCCTGTCGCTCGCAGAGACCGCGCTCGGCGTCGAGGTACAGTCTCCGCTCCCGCTGCGGCCGGCCGGTTAGCGGAGCTTAGAACCCATCCATCGCGCCGCGCGCGTCGGCGTCCAGCACGCCCCAGCTGATGAGTTCCTCGGTGAGGTCAGCGGGGGACTTGTCATAGATGACCGCGAGCGAACGGAGGTCCTCGTGCCGGACCGACAGGACGCGGCCGTTGTAGTCGCCGCGCTGGCTCTGGATGGTCGCGACGTACCGAGCTAGCGGGCCGACCTTGTCCTTGGGCAGCTGACCCATCCGTTCTAGATCGATGACGAGCTTGGGCGAGGGCACCAGCGGTGTCGGGGAGGCGTCGCCGGGCAGCAGCTCGGAAACGGGCACCCCGTAGAACTCGGCGAGCTCGGCGAGCTTCTGGACGGTGACCGACCGGTCTCCGCGCTCATAGGAGCCGACGACGACGGCCTTCCACCGCCCGCGGGACTTCTCCTCAACGCCGTGCAGGGACAGTCCCTGCTGGGTGCGGATGGCGCGCAGCCGCGCGCCGAGCGTCTTGGCATACTCAGATGGCATATTTCCTCGGTTCCCGGCCATTCGTCGCTTACGGTAACGGTTACGCTCAGTGACGGTAGGCGGCGAGCGCGACAAGGTCAAGCCGAATGGCAAAAACTGGCTTAACTCGTACGGTAACCGGCTTGCCATCCCGGATCATTACCTACCCTCCGCCGGCCGCAAGAATCCAGCTGTGATCAGGTTTCACGTCGCTGCGGGCAGGTCGCGCGGAACGCGGCGGACGATCGTCACCTTCTGGTCGTGTCTGTCTGGTGTGACGGAAATCACACACTGTGCCCGGCGGCGCGCTGCGGCCCGGCCCACTGGTAACTCCCCGTATGATCTTGACCGAAGACATCCTTTAAGGACCGTCCGGAGAGGCGGGGAAGGAGGTCCGTTCATGAGCGCAACCGGCTATCCGGTCGCGGGGCGTGATGGCCTCGCGGTACTCGATACCGAGGAAATCAGGCGCGCACTGACCAGGATCGCCCACGAGATCCTGGAACGGACGCACGGCGGCGAAGAGGTAGTCCTGCTCGGCATCCCGACGCGCGGCGTGCCGCTGGCCCGCCGCCTGGCCGCCCGGATCGGGGAGTTCGAGGGTCTCGAGGTTCCCTGCGGATCGCTCGACGTGACTATGCACCGCGATGACCTGCGGTTGCACCCGGCGCGCGCGCTGGGCCGCACCGACCTTCCACCTTCGGGGGTGGACGGGAAGACGGTCGTCCTGGTCGACGACGTGCTCTACTCGGGCCGCACCGTGCGGGCAGCGCTCGACGCGCTGACTGACCTGGGCCGGCCTCGGGCCGTGCAGCTGGCCGTCCTGGTCGACCGCGGCCATCGCGAGCTCCCGATCCGCGCCGACTACGTGGGCAAGAACCTGCCGACTTCGCAGCGGGAGGTGGTCCACGTCCTGCTGGCGGAGGTCGACGCGCGGGACGCGGTGATGATCGGCGACGAAGGGCGGCCGTCATGAAGCGTCATCTGATCTCGGCGGCCGATCTCAGCCGGGGCGACGCGCTGCTCATCCTCGACACCGCGGAGGAGCTGGCCGGCCTGGCCGACCGCCCGATCAAGAAACTGCCCACGCTGCGCGGCCGCACGGTCGTCAACCTCTTCTTCGAGGACTCGACCAGGACCAGGATCTCGTTCGAGGCCGCCGCGAAACGGCTGTCCGCCGACGTGATCAACTTTTCGGCCAAGGGCTCAAGCGTGGGCAAGGGCGAGAGCCTCAAGGACACCGCCCTGACCCTCGAGGCCATGGGCGCGGACGCGGTCGTCATCCGGCACAGCGCCTCGGGCGCCGCACACCGCCTGGCCGGCTGGGTCCGGGGCAGCGTGGTGAACGCCGGGGACGGCACCCACGAGCACCCCACCCAGGCCCTGCTCGACGCGTTCACCATCCGGCGCAGGCTCTTCAAAGGGGGCATCGCCCCGCGGGGGGGTCTGGGGGGGTCGTCCCCCCGAGGCAGCACCGCCAGCGGCCGCGGGGCCGGGCTGGACGGCATCCGGGTCACGATCGTCGGCGACGTGCTGCACAGCCGCGTCGCCCGGTCCAACGTCCTGCTGCTGACCACTCTCGGTGCGGAGGTGACCCTGGCCGCACCGCCCACCTTGTTGCCCTTCGCCGTCGATACCTGGCCCTGCGCGGTGAGCTACGACCTGGACAGCGAGCTGCCCAAGAGCGACGTGGTGATGATGCTCCGCGTTCAGCAGGAGCGGATGACCGCGGCGTACTTCCCCAGCGTGCGCGAGTACAGCCGCCGCTACGGGCTGGACACCGCGCGCATGGCCCGGCTGCCCGACCACGCCATCGTCCTGCATCCCGGGCCCATGAACCGGGGCGTGGAGATCGCCGCCGAGGTGGCCGACTCGGCCCGCTCGATGATCGTGGAGCAGGTGGCCAACGGGGTCACCACCCGGATGGCCGTCCTGTACCTGCTGCTCGGCGGCACCGAGTTCCCGGAGGTGGCCTCGTGACCGCGTGGCTGATCAAGGACGTCGAAATCACCGGGCCTGGCCACCACGGGCCCACCGACCTGCTGGTGGCGGACGGGACGATCACGGCCATCGGGGCCGGGCTGACCGACGCGGGCGCCCAGGTCCTCGACGCGGCCGGCCTGATCGCCCTGCCCGGCCTGGTGGACCTGCACACGCACCTGCGCGAGCCGGGCCGCGAGGACGCCGAGACGATCGAGACCGGCACCCGCGCGGCGGCCCTGGGCGGCTTCACCGCCGTGCACGCCATGGCCAATACCGAACCCGTCGCCGACACCGCCGGAGTGGTGGAGCAGGTCTGGCGGCTCGGCCGCGCGGCGGGTCACTGCGACGTCCAGCCGGTGGGCGCGGTCACCGTCGGACTGGCCGGGACCAGGCTCGCCGAGCTCGGCACCATGGCCGACTCGGCCGCCCGCGTCCGGGTGTTCTCCGACGACGGCCGGTGCGTGGCCGACCCGCTGCTCATGCGCCGGGCCCTGGAGTACGTCAAGGCCTTCGACGGGGTGATCGCCCAGCACGCGCAGGACCCTCGGCTCACCGAGGGCGCGCAGCTCAACGAGGGCGAGATCTCCGGCCGCCTGGGCCTGGCCGGCTGGCCGGCCGTGGCCGAGGAGGCGATCATCGCCCGCGACTGCCTGCTCGCGGCGCACGTGGGCTCCACGCTGCACATCTGCCACGTCTCCACCGCGGGCTCGGCGGAGATCATCCGCTGGGCGAAATCCAAGGGCTGGCCGGTCACCGCCGAGGTCACCCCGCACCACCTGCTGCTGACCGACGAGCTCGCGGTCGGCTACGACCCGGTGTTCAAGGTCAACCCGCCGCTGCGCACCGCGGCCGACGTGGCCGAGCTCAGGCGTGCGCTGGCCGATGGCACCATCGACTGCGTGGCCACCGACCACGCCCCGCACCCGGTGGAGGCCAAGGAGACGGAGTGGTCGGAGGCGGCCTTCGGCATGACCGGGCTGGAGACCGCGCTGCGGGTGGTGCAGCAGGCCATGGTGGACACCGGGCTGCTGGACTGGTCCGGCGTGGCCGACCGGATGTCGGTCCGGCCGGCCCGGATCGGGCGGCTGGCCGGCCACGGCGCGCTGCTCGCGGTCGGCGTCCCGGCCAACCTCATGCTGTACGACCCGGCGGCACCAGCCGAGGCGGTGAGTCCGGTCGGCGCGTCCAAGAGCCGGAACACCCCGTTCGCCGGGATGCCGTTGCCCGGCCGTGTGGTGGCCACCTTCCTGCGCGGCACGCCCACCGTGCTTGACGGAAAGCTCGCCTGAGATGACCCAACAGCAGGCTCTGCTGGTGCTCGAAGACGGCACCACGCTCCACGGCACCGCCTTCGGCGCGGAGGGCGAGACGTTCGGCGAGATGGTCTTCAACACCGGCATGACCGGCTACCAGGAGACGCTGACCGATCCCTCGTACTGCCGCCAGATCGTCGCGATGACCGCGCCGCACATCGGCAACACCGGCGTCAACGACGAAGACCCCGAATCCGGCCAGGTCTGGGTCAGCGGCTACGTGGTGCGCGAGCCGGCCAGGCTCGCCTCCAGCTGGCGGGCCACCCGGGACCTGGACGCCTATCTCCGCGCCGAGAACGTGCCCGGCATCGCTGTCCGCGGCACCAGGCTGCTGACCAGGCGGGTCCGCGAGCAGGGCGCCATGCGAGCGGCGATCAGCACCGTGGAGAGCAGCCCGGCGAAGCTCCTGGAGCGAGTGCTGGCCAGCCCGCAGATGACCGGGGCCGACCTGGCCCGGGTGGTGAGCACGCCGGAGCCATACACGATCAGGCCGGAAGGGCCCGCGCGGTACCGGGTGGTCGCCGTCGATCTGGGCATCAAGGCCTCCACCCCGCGCTACCTCGCCGCCCGGGGCTGCGAGGTACTCGTGGTCCCCGCCACCACGACCGCCGCGCAGATCCTCGCCCAGGCGCCGGACGGGGTGTTCTTCAGCAACGGCCCCGGCGACCCGGCCGCGGCCACGTACGCGGTGGACGCGATGCGCGGGGTGCTGGACGCCGGGTTGCCGGTGTTCGGCATCTGCCTGGGCAGCCAGATCCTGGCCCTGGCCCTGGGCCTGGGCACCTACAAGCTGCGGTACGGGCACCGCGGCGTGAACCAGCCGGTCATGGACCTCGCCACCGGCCGGGTCTACATCACCAGCCACAACCATGGCTTCGCCGCGGCGCTGCCGGGTGACGCGTACGGTCCCGACGAGGGAGGCGTTTCCGCGGAGACGCGCGACGCAATTGCGCCAGACGTTTCCGCGGAGACGCGCGACGGCACCTCGTGGGCCCACGTGCCGTCACGGTCCCGGCTGCCGTTCGAGACGCCGTACGGGCCGGCCGTGGTCAGTCACGTCAACCTCAACGACGGCGTGGTCGAAGGCCTGCGCCTGGCCGAACGCCCGGTGTTCAGCGTCCAGTACCACCCCGAGGCCGCTCCCGGCCCGCACGACGCCGCGGACCACTTCGACCACTTCTGCGCTCTGCTCGAGGGGGGGAGCGATGCCGCGGCGTGAGGATCTGAAGTCGGTCCTAGTGATCGGGTCGGGCCCGATCGTCATCGGGCAGGGCTGCGAGTTCGACTACTCCGGCACCCAGGCCTGCCGCGTCCTCAAAAGCGAAGGCATCAGGGTCAGCCTGGTCAACTCCAACCCGGCCACGATCATGACTGACCCCGAGTTCGCCGACGCGACCTACGTGGAGCCGATCACCGTCGAGACGCTGGAGAAGGTCATCGCGATCCAGCGTCCCGACGCGGTGCTGCCCACCATGGGCGGCCAGACCGCGCTGAACGCCGCTGTCGCCCTCCACGACCAAGGTGTCCTGCAGAAGTACAACGTCGAGCTGATCGGCGCCAACATCGACGCGATCCGGGCGGGCGAGGACCGCGAGCGGTTCAAGGAGATCGTCACCGGCCTGGGCGCCGAGGTCCCGGCCAGCCAGATCTGCCGCGACCTGGCGGAGTGCCTCGCCACCGCGGCAAGCCTGAACTACCCGGTCGTGATCCGCCCGAGCTTCACCCTGGGCGGCCTCGGGTCCGGCATCGCGAAAACCGAAGAAGACCTGCGGCGCATCGCCGGAGCCGGCCTGGACGCCAGCCCCACCCACGAGGTCCTGCTCGAGCAGAGCATTCTCGGCTGGAAGGAGTTCGAGCTCGAGCTCATGCGCGACCAGAAGGACAACGTGGTCGTGGTGTGCTCGATCGAGAACGTCGACCCGATGGGCGTGCACACCGGCGACTCGGTCACCGTGGCTCCCGCCATGACCTTGACCGACCGGGAGTACCAGCGGATGCGCGACACCGCGATCGCCATCATGCGTGCCGTCGGCGTGGACACCGGGGGCTGCAACATCCAGTTCGCCGTCGAGCCGCGGACCGGCCAGATGGTCGTGATCGAGATGAACCCGCGGGTCTCGCGAAGCAGCGCGCTCGCCTCCAAGGCCACCGGCTTCCCCATCGCGAAGATCGCCGCGAGGCTCGCCATCGGCTACACGCTGGACGAGATCCCGAACGACATCACCGGCCAGACGCCGGCCTGCTTCGAGCCCGCGCTGGACTACGTGGTGGTCAAGGTGCCGCGGTTCGCGTTCGAGAAGTTCCCCGGCGCCGACCCCACGCTCACCACCCACATGAAGAGCGTGGGGGAGGCCATGGCCATCGGCCGGAACTTCCCCGAGGCCCTGCAAAAAGCGCTCCGGTCGTTGGAGAGTAACCACGCTCCGTTCGGCTGGAATACAGATCCCTCCGCCGACGCGGCGGGCCTCCTGCGTGACTGCGCGACCCCGCACGACGGAAGGCTGGGCACCATCCACCGGGCCCTGCGGGCCGGGGCCAGCCTGGCCGATGTCACCGGCGTGACTGGCATCGATCCCTGGTTCATCGAGCAGATCCAGTACATCAACCACATCGCCGATCAGGTCGCCGCCGCGCCCGCGCTAGACGCGCGGACGCTCCTGACCGCCAAGCAGGCCGGGTTTTCCGACGCGCAGATCGCCGAGCTGCGCGGCATCACCGAAACGGTGATCCGGGAGATCCGCTGGGGGCTCGGTGTGCGCCCGGTGTACCACGCGGTGGACACCTGCGCCGCGGAGTTCGCGGCCCGCACCCCGTACCTGTACTCCACCTATGACGACGAGACCGAGGTCCCCCTGGGCGAGAAACCCAAGGTGATCATCCTGGGCAGCGGCCCGAACCGCATCGGCCAGGGCATCGAGTTCGACTACGCCTGCGTGCACGCGTCATTCGCGCTCACCGAGGCCGGCTACGAGACCGTGATGGTCAACTGCAACCCGGAGACGGTCTCCACCGACTACGACACCTCGGGCCGGCTCTACTTCGAGCCGCTCACCCTAGAAGACGTCCTGGAAGTGGTCCGTGCGGAGCAGGCCACGGGAACGGTCCAGGGCGTGATCGTGCAGCTCGGCGGACAGACCCCGCTAGGCCTGGCCCGGGCGCTCGAAGCCGCCCGCGTCCCGATGGTGGGCACCTCGCCCCAGGCCATCCACCTGGCCGAGGACCGCGGTGCGTTCGCTCGCGTGCTGGAGGAAGCCGGGCTGACCGCGCCCAGGTACGGGACCGCGACCACCGAGGGCCAAGCGGTCACGATCGCCCACGAGATCGGCTACCCGGTGCTGGTCCGTCCCTCGTACGTGCTGGGCGGGCGCGGCATGGAGATCGTCTACGACGACGCCACGTTGCGCTCGTACGTGTCAAAAGCCACCCAGGTGAGCCCCGGCCACCCGGTGCTGATCGACAGGTTCCTCGACGACGCGATCGAGATCGACGTCGACGCCCTGTACGACGGATCCGAGCTCTACCTCGGCGGCGTGATGGAGCACATCGAGGAGGCCGGCATCCATTCCGGCGATTCGGCCTGCGCGCTGCCGCCGATCACCATCGGCCGCGGCGACATCGCGCGGATCCGCGCGGCGACCGCCGCCATTGCCTCCGGCGTGGGCGTGTGCGGCCTGCTGAACGTGCAGTACGCGATGGCCGGTGGGGTGCTGTACGTGCTCGAGGCCAACCCGCGAGCGTCGCGTACGGTGCCGTTCGTCTCCAAGGCCACCGCGGTCCCGCTGGCCAAGGCGGCGGCGCGCATCATGCTGGGCGCCACCATCGCCGAGCTGCGCGCCGAAGGGATGCTCGAGCAAAGCGGCGACGGCGGCGAGCTGCCGCTGGACGCGCCGGTCGCGGTCAAGGAGGCGGTGCTGCCGTTCGGGCGGTTCCGCGATCCGGCCGGCCAGGGCGTAGACACCGTGCTCGGCCCGGAGATGCGCTCCACCGGCGAGGTGATGGGGATCGACGCGATGTTCGGCACGGCCTATGCGAAAGCCCAGGCCGCGGTGTACGGGTCGCTGCCGGTGAAAGGCCGGGTGTTCGTGTCGGTCGCGAACCGCGACAAGCGGTCGATGATCTTCCCGGTCAAGCGCCTCGCCGACCTGGGTTTCGAGATCTGGGCCACCGACGGAACGGCGGAGGTGCTGCGCCGTAACGGGGTTCGTGCCAAGATCGTGCGAAAGCACGGCGACGGCCCCGGGCCTGACGGCGAGCCGACCGTGGTGACGCGGATTCTTGCTGGCGAGGTCGACCTGATCGTGAACACGCCGTTCGGCAGTCCGGGGCAGTCCGGCCCCCGACTCGACGGCTACGAGATCCGCACCGCCGCGGTCCGCCGCGGCATCCCCTGTGTGACCACGGTGGCCGGCCTGGCCGCCGCGGTGCAGGGCATCGAGGCCGTCATCCGCGGCGAGATCGGCGTGCGCTCGCTGCAGGAGCACGCCGCGCTGCTGCGCGCGCCCCGTGAGTGAGGCAGCCCGTGAGTGAGGCGGCCGCGGGGCCGGTCCAGGTCCGGGCTACCGTGCTGACCCTGCGGCGTGTCGATGCCTATCACGCGCTGACCTTGGTCGCCCCGGCCATCGCGACCAGGTTCCGGCCTGGCCAGTTCGTCACGGTCGCCGTCGGCGGCCCGGAGACCTCCATGCTCGGCCGGCGGGCGTTCGTCGTGCACGACGTCCGGCCCGACCACGGCGGCACGGTGGAGTTCGTGTTCGAGGCGCTGGGGCCCGGCACCCGGTGGCTGGCCGCGCTGCGCGCCCGGGACACCCTGGACGCCGTGGGCCCGCTGGGCCGGCCGTTCCCGGTGCCGAAGAATCCGTCCCGGTGCCTGCTGCTCGGGGTCGGCTACGGTAGCGCGCCGTTGTTCGCGCTCGCCGCCAAGCTGGCCGAGCGCGGCTGCGATGTCGATTTCGTGCTCGGCGCGCAGAGCGCGGATCGGGTCTTCGGCGCGCTGACCGCCCGCCGGTCCGGGCGCAGCGCGACGATCACCACCATCGACGGCTCGCTCGGCGCCCGCGGCCCGGTCACCGCCATGTTGGAGCAGGTCATCCGCGAGGCGCGCACGGAGGTGATCTACGCCAGCGCGCCGGTGCCCGTGCTGCGCGACGTGACCGCGCTCGCCGCCCGGTACGCGATCCCGGTGCAGGCCTCGGTGGACGTGCCCATGGCCTGCGGGATCGGGGTCTGCATGGGTTGCGTGCTGCCCGTGACCGGGACCGACGGGATCACCCGGATCGTGCGCGCGTGCGTCGACGGCCCGATCTTCCGCGCCGACCTGGTCCGCTGGGATGACGTGGGCACGATCCCGTTCGACGCGCTCGGCGCGCCGGGCTGGAAGCCCAAGGCCGAGGGGCACCTGCATGCCGGCTGACATGCGGGCCCGGCTGGGACCGCTCGAGCTGCCCAATCCGGTGCTGGCCGCGGCGGGCTGCGCGGGCGCGGGCCGCGAGCTAGCCCAGTTCATCGACGTCGCCCGCGTCGGGGCGATCATCAGCAAGTCGATCATGACCGAGCCGCGGACCGGCAACCCCGCGCCCCGGCTGGTCGAGACGCCCAGCGGGCTGCTGAACTCCGTGGGCCTGCAGGGTCCGGGCATCGACGCGTTCCTGCAGCGCGACCTGCCGTGGCTGCTGTCTCACGGCGCGCGGGTCGTGGTCTCGATCGCGGGCCAGACCGTCCGCGAGTACGGCGTGCTGGCGGCCCGGCTGTCCGACGCGGCGGGCGTGTCCGCGGTGGAGATCAACCTCTCGTGCCCGAACGCCGAAGACGCCGGGCGCCTGTTCGCTCTGGACCCCGCGACCGCCGGGTCCGTCGTCGCGGCGGTGCGCGCCAGCCTCCGGTACGACATACCGGCGTTCGCGAAGCTATCGCCGGACGTGACCGACATCGTGGCGGTGGCCGGCGCCTGCGTCGCGGCTGGCGCGGCCGGGCTCTCGCTGATCAACGTGGTGCTCGGCATGGCCATCGATCCCGCGACCATGCGTCCGGCTCTGGCCGGAGCGTACGGCGGCCTGTCCGGGCCTGCCGTCCGGCCGGTCGCGGTGCGGTGCGTGTGGCAGGTCGCCGAGGCGTTTCCCGACGTGCCGATCATCGGCACCGGCGGCGTGCGTACCGGCCGGGACGCGCTGGAGCTGCTGCTCGCGGGCGCTTCCCTGGTCGGGGTGGGCACCGCGATCATGCATGATCCGTCGGCGTGCTGGCGCGTCGTGCGGGAACTGGAAGAGGAGCTGGCGGCCATTGGCGCGGATCAGGTCGCCGATGTCATCGGGCAGGCCCACGGGGGTCATGGCCGAGCCGCCCGCGGACTGGCCAGGCGGTCCTAGTCGGCAGCCAGGTACGCAACAATACGTGATAAGACCTGAGCGGAGAGTGGAAGGAGTGACCGTGAGCAATCCGGCGCCGGTGGCCGTCGCGCTCGACGCCCCCGACCTGGAGACGGCTGCGCGGTGGGCGGCGCTCGTGACGCCGCACGTGAGCACGATCAAGGTCGGCTTGGAGCTCTACCTGCGCTACGGGCCGCAGGTCGTGGCGACGGTACGAGGCGCCAGCCGGGTCTCGGTGTTTCTCGACCTGAAGCTGCATGACATCCCGGCCACGGTGGCCGGGGCGGCGCGGGCGGTGGCCCGGCTGCGGCCCGACATACTGACCGTGCACGCGGTCGGCGGTGCCGACGTCATCCGCGCGGCGGTCGAGGCCACGCCGGGCACGATGGTCGCGGCCGTTACCGTGCTGACCTCGCTGAGCGACGATGACCTGGGCCGGATCGGGATGACCGGATCGGTGCCGGACGCGGTACTGCGGCTGGCTACCCTCTCGGTGGCGGCGGGCGCGCAGGGCCTGGTCTGCTCGCCGCGCGAGGTCTCCGCCGTCCGGTCCGAGGTCGGCCCGGATGTGACGCTCATCACGCCCGGGGTACGGCCGGCCGGTACCCAGGCCGACGATCAGGCGCGGGTGGCGACGCCGGAGGAGGCCCTGCTGGCCGGTGCGGACCTGCTGGTGATCGGCCGGCCGATCACCAGGGCGCCGGATCCGGGAGCGGCCGCGGCCGCCATCGCGGCGTCGCTCCGGCGGATCAGTGTCGCCCGTGACCCGGCCTGAACCCGGGCACGCCAACGGAACCGTCGCCGGAATACTTCCGCCCAGGGCGCCGGGTGACCTGGGGTGACGTTCAGCTTACAGAGCGAGTATGATGTCAGCAAGCTCGAGAGGGTCCAGTTGGGGCTAAACAGGGTCAAAGCGCCTATATGACCTCAAGGGTAGCTTGAGTCTCGTAGGTACCTAGGTTCACTACGTCATCTCAAATGGTAATAATTCGGGATCGAAGCGAGACAAGCCGTCGTGAGTCAAGGTGAAGACCGCCGGGGAAACAGGTCGCCTCGGCTGACCGGAATAACGTCGGCGGCGCTCCGGCGGGGCGCGGATATATGTGACGAATCCACGACGCGCCGGGAGGGTGGTCAACCGGCCGCACGCCGATGGCATACCCTGGTTCCTTGCATCTTGACCACGGAATATCGCCCGGTGGGACCCCCAGGCGAGGCTCAGACCGGGGTGTTGATGACTCTCAGTAATAAATCGCTTACTGTCAGTAATATATTTAAATTTGTGATGACGTAAACGGAGGTTTGCGTTGCCGAAAGGGACATGATTGGCTAGTTTCCCCTCCCGACAAACCTTTTTTCCAACGAAACCCGAGGTGACCCCGAGTGGCTCTTCCTCCCCTCACTCCTGAAGAACGTGCGGCGGCACTGGAGAAGGCTGCCCGCGCACGCAAAGAACGCGCCGAGGTGAAGAACCGTCTCAAGCGCGGAGCTACGACCTTGTCTGATGTCATCAAAGAAGGCGGGACTGATGACGTGATTGGCAAGATGAAGGTCTCGGCTTTGCTTGAGTCTCTGCCTGGCGTGGGCAAGGTGCGGGCAAAGCAGATCATGGAAAGGCTAGGCATCGCGGAATCGCGTCGCGTACGCGGGCTGGGTACCAACCAGCGGGCCGCGCTTGAGCAAGAGTTCGGTGCCGATATCTGAACCGCGCGGCAGACGGGAGCGACATCCAAGCGGAGCCGCGGTCGCGACCCCCGTGCATTCGCGGCTGACCGTGCTCTCCGGACCCTCCGGGGTCGGGAAGAGCACGGTCGTCGCCGAACTCCGCAGGATTTGCCCCGACATCTGGATTTCTGTGTCGGTTACCACACGTCGGCCGCGGCCGGGCGAAGTAGACGGCCGCGAATATCACTTTGTCGACGACAGCGAGTTCGACCGGCTGGTCGCCGGGGGAGCGCTGCTGGAGTGGGCACGGTTCGCCGACCACCAGTACGGCACGCCGCGCGCGCCTCTGAACGAGAAACTCGAGGCGGGCGTGGCTTGCCTGCTGGAGATAGACGTCGCCGGAGCGCGCCAGGTCAGGCGGGCCGCGCCCGACGCCAGGCTGGTGTTCCTGGCCCCGCCGTCGTGGGACGAGCTGGTCCGCAGGCTCACCGGCCGCGGCACGGAGCCGCCGGAGGTGCTGGCCCGCCGGCTCACGGCGGCCGAGGATGAGCTCGCGGCGGCCGCCGAGTTCGATATCACGCTGGTGAATACGTCCGTCCAGGACGTGTGCCGCCAGCTGATACCTTTGTTGTAGTAGTAAACGACGGAAGGCAGAACGTGGCAGGGACTCAGGTCGCCGACGGCATCATCAACCCGCCGATCGACGAGCTTCTCGAGGTCGTGGACAGCAAGTACCGGCTGGTGATCATGGCCGCGAAGCGCGCACGGCAGATCAACGCGTATTACTCCCAGCTCGGCGAGGGGCTGCTGGAGTTTGTCGGCCCGCTGGTCGAGACCCGCAGCCAGGAGAAGCCGCTGTCCATCTCGCTCCGTGAGATCAAGGAGCGGCTGCTCAACGTCGAGGTCATTGAAGGCTGACCCAGCCGACCCCGAGGCAGCCGTGCCGGCGCCGGCCCGCGTCATCTTGGGCGTTGGCGCGGGCATCGCGGCTTATAAGGTCTGCGAGCTGCTCAGGCTGCTGACCGAATCCGGGTACCGCGTCCGGGTCGTGCCGACTCCTGACGCCCTGCGCTTCGTCGGCGAGGCCACGTGGGCTGCCCTGTCCGGCGAGCCGGTCACCACCGACGTGTGGACCGGCGTATCCGAGGTGCCGCACGTGCGGCTCGGCCAGTCGGCCGACCTGGTCCTGGTCGCCCCCGCCTCCGCCGACCTGCTGGCCCGGGCCGCGGCAGGGATGGCCGGGGACCTGCTGACCGCCACGCTGCTGACCGCCCGGTGCCCGGTGCTGTACGCACCCGCCATGCACACCGAGATGTGGGAGCACCCGGCCACCCAGGCCAACGTGGCGCTGCTGCGCAGCCGCGGAGCCGTCGTGCTCGAGCCCGCGGTCGGCCGCCTCACCGGAGCGGACAGCGGCGCGGGCCGGCTGCCCGAGCCACCCGAGATCTTCGCGGTGGCGGTCCGGCTGCTCGAGGGGACCAGCCACAGGGAACGTGACCTGGCCGGCCGTCGCGTGGTCGTGTCGGCGGGCGGCACCCGGGAGGAGATCGACCCGGTGCGGTTCATCGGCAACTGGTCCACCGGTACGCAGGGCTACGCGCTGGCCCGGACGGCCGTCGCCCGGGGCGCCGAGGTGACCGTGATCGCGGCCAACGTCGCGTTGCCCGACCCGGCGGGGGCCAAGGTCACCCGGGTGGTCTCGGCCGTCCAGATGCAGGCCGCGGTCCTCGCGGCCGCGGCCGGCGCCGACGTTGTCGTGATGGCCGCCGCGGTGGCCGACTACCGCCCCGAGGCCCGCAGCGAGGGCAAGATCAAGAAGGACGGGCAGCCGCCCGAGCCGCTGGGCCTGATCGAGAACCCGGACATCCTGGCCGGGCTGGCGGCGCAGCGCGGACCCGACGGCACGCACCCGGTCCTGGTCGGGTTCGCCGCCGAGACCGACACCTCCGAGCAGGCCGCCCGGGCCAAGCTCGCGCGCAAGGGATGTGACCTGCTGGTGGTCAACCCGGTCGGAAACGGGCTAGGTTTCGGGACGCCCGACAACGAGGCGATCGCCTACGGCGCGGACGGGACGGTCACCCGGATCGCGCGCGGGCCTAAGGAAGCGCTCGCGAACGTGGTTTGGGACCTGGCCGCTGCCAACCTAAAGTGACCTCTGCGCGTCAAACCCGAAGTGACCGGCCGACCAGAAGCAAACCGTCGGCCTGCATACACCGGATAGAATCGCCAGCGTTGCCTGGGTCCTAGGAGGGGAAAGACGTGGCACTGCGCCTGTTTACTTCTGAGTCGGTTACTGAGGGTCATCCCGATAAGATGGCCGACCAGATCAGTGACGTCATCCTCGATGCCATGATCAAGGACGATCCAGGCAGCCGGGTCGCGGTGGAGACGATGATCACGACCGGCCAGGTGCATGTGGCCGGCGAGGTCACCACTCAGACCTATGTCGACATACCCGGCGTCATCAGGGACAAGATCCTCGAGATCGGCTACGACTCCTCGGCCAAGGGCTTCGACGGGGCGTCCTGCGGGGTGTCCGTCTCGATCGGCGCCCAGTCACCGGACATCGCCCAGGGGGTCAACGACGCGTTCGAGTACCGCGAGGGCGAGGGGACCGAGGACTTCGACCGGCAGGGCGCCGGCGATCAAGGGCTCATGTTCGGCTACGCGTGCCGTGAGACGCCGGAGCTGATGCCGCTGCCGATCATGCTCGCGCACAAGCTGGCCAAGCAGCTGTCCGAGGTCCGCCGCACGGGCACGGTGCCGTACCTGCGCCCGGACGGCAAGACGCAGGTGACCATCGAGTACGCCGGGGACCAGCCGGTCCGGCTCGACACCGTGGTGGTCTCTACCCAGCACGCCCCCGACATCAACCTCAAGGAACTCCTCGCCCCCGACATCCGGGACTACGTGGTCAACCCCGTCCTGGCCGACCTGCAAATCGACACCGAGGGGTTCCGGCTGCTGGTCAACCCGACCGGCCGGTTCGAGATCGGCGGTCCTATGGGCGACGCCGGGCTGACCGGGCGCAAGATCATCATCGACACCTACGGCGGCATGTCCCGGCACGGGGGAGGTGCCTTCTCGGGCAAGGACCCGTCCAAGGTTGACCGCAGCGCTGCCTACGCGATGCGCTGGGTAGCCAAGAACGTGGTCGCCGCGGGCCTGGCCGACCGGTGCGAGGCCCAGGTGGCGTACGCGATCGGCAAGGCGATTCCCGTCGGGCTGTTCGTCGAGTGCTTCGGCACCGAGAAGGTACCCGTGGAGCAGATCCAGGACGCCGTGCTGAAGGTCTTCGACCTGCGGCCGCGGGCCATCATCTACGCGCTGGACCTGCTNNCACTTCGGCCGCACCGAGCCCGACTTCTCCTGGGAGCGCACCGACCGCGCCGACCAGCTCCGCGCCGCCGTAGGCGTGTAATTTCATTCCGAACGAACGTGGTTCGTCCCCCCGGACCGTTCGTGCGGTCCGGGGGCTTACCTAGCCTGCCAGCGCGGTTTCCTCCGCGGGTGCCTTACTGTCAGGCTGTGGCCATGGGCGCAGAGACTGAGCAGGAGCGCGGCAGGCGGCACTACCAGCGGACCCTGTTCGACCGCGTGGCTCAGCTCTATGCGGCCTCGCGCCGTGGGTACCCGGCCGAACTCGTCGACTTCGTGGTGACCACCGCCGGCCTGCGGGTCGGCAGCACGGTCCTTGAGGTCGGCTGCGGCCCGGGCCCAGCTCACCGAACGCCTGGCGGGCTACGGGTTCAACGTGACAGCCATCGACATCGGCCCGTCGATGATCGCCGCCGCCCGGCGTCGTCTGCCCGACTCAGCCGTCTCGTTCCAGGTCATCTCGTTCGAGGATTTCGCTGCGGCCGAAGCCTCGTTCGACCTGATCTGCTCGGGCACGGCGTTTCACTGGGTCGACCCTGAGGTCAAGTTCAGCAAGCCCGCCCGGCGCCTGCGGCCCGGCGGCTGGCTCGGCCTGCTAGCCACCGAAGAGCGCTTCGACGATCCCCTCGGCGCGGCGCTGTCGCGCATGTGGGCCGCGCGCAGCGACGATACTCGCGCCCGGACCCGGCCCGCCGACGCCGAGATCATCGCCGACTCCTGCAGGTTCGAGGAGCCGGTCGACCGGATCGACGCGCAGCGGATGGTGCTACCTGCCGGGGTCGTCATCGGCGTGGAGAACACCAGAGCGATCGTGCTGAGCTGGCCAGAGGACGTCCGCCAGAGCTTCACCGACGAGCTACACCACTACCTCCGGTCCCAGACCGAGGTGCACCTCACCCAGATGACCCCGCTCACCATGGCCCGCGTCCTGCCACGCTTAGATGACCCTTCTCCCAGTCCGCGCTGATGGACCACCGCAAGGCTGTCCTCCAGAGATGTTGGCTCGACCAAGGTGCTGTCTGGGGACATTCCGCTGACCAGATCCGGATGACGTTCCGCGCACTCCATGGCAACGCGCCAACTACAGGCGTAGTACGGGAAGCACTGGCGATTGTCGGCGAACATCCCTTGGTTAGCCGCGGAGAGCATCGGGCGGCGAAGCTGTTCGGCGCGCCGGATTGCTTGTCAGGCCTCCTGGCCGCCTAATATCGTCGCGCCGGTCTGGTAGGACGTAACCGTGTTGACTACTCCTCGCCCTGAAGCTGAAGGACGGGGATTCCAGCCGTCACCGGCTGGGGTTCCTGTTTCATCGCCGGCCGCACCCAGGAGGTTCCGGGGTGTCTTATGCCAGCTCCGCAGGCATCGCCCGGGGAGCCCGGGGCTACGGCAAGACCTGCCGCGAGGATGTTCTTGGCGGCGTTGATGTCCCGGTCGTGCCGGGTGCCACAGGACGGGCATGTCCACTGCCTAGTGGACAGCCTCAGGTCGGCGAGCAAATGCCCGCACGCCGAGCAGGTTTTGGACGAGGGGTACCAGCGGTTGATGACGACCAGGCGGCGCCCGTACCGCTGGCACTTGTACTCCAGTTGGCGGCGGAACTCTCCCCAGCCGCAGCCGGAGATGGCGCGGGCCAGGTGCCGGTTCCGGACCATGCCGGCCACGTTCAGGTCCTCGATCGCGACCACGTCGTTCTGGCGGACGAGGCGGGTACTGACGCGGTGCAGGAAGTCCCGTCGCGCGTTGCGGACCTTCCGGTGGGCGCGGGCGAGCTTGGCGGCGGCCTTCGCCCGGTTGGCCGACCCGTTCTGGCATCGGGCCAGGCGCCGCTGGTAGCGGGCCAGGTTCCGAGACTTCCGGTCCAGGTGCCGCGGATTGGCGATCTTGTCCCCGTGGCTGGTGGCGGCGAAGTCCGTCACGCCGAGGTCTATGCCGACCGCACGCCCAGCCGCCGGGAGCGGTTCCGGGTCGTCGGTGTCGATGGTGAAAGTGACGTACCAGCGACCGTCCTCCTCGCGGGAGACTATCACCATCGTCGGGTCCAGGCCTGTCACGTCCACGTCCGGCCACGACCACACAAACGGCAGCGGCGTGCTCATCTTGGCCAGCCGCAGCACGCCCGAGCGCAGGGAGGACGCCGACCGGGTGTAGTGCGCGGACTGCCGGGAGCGTCGGGATTTGAATCTGGGGTACCGGGCGCGCTTGGCGAAGAACGCGGAGAAGGCCTGATGCTGGTGCCGGAGTGTCTGCTGCAGCGGCACGGAGGACACCTCGGACAGGAACGCCAGGCCCGGGTCTTGTTTCATGGTGGTCAGTGCCCGGTCGGACTGCGCATAGGTCATGCCCGTGTGGTCGGTGTGCCAGCGGCGGTGCCGTTCGGCCAGGCTGTGGTTCCACACGACCCGGACGCAGCCGAACGTGCGATTCAGTGCCGCACGCTGGCCCTGGTCGGGGTAGGCCCGGCACCGGTATGCTGTCCTCATTCTTACAGTGTCGTATGTGTAATCGAAAAACTGCGGGAGCCACACCGTACGGTTGGCCATTTTGTCTTGCCCAGCTGCGCGGGACTCCATATTCTTCCCCAGCGTGAAGGCTGGAACTTTCGCCGGAGGTCTTGGTGATGGGGCCGAAGGAGCAGGCGGTCACCGAGCGGCTGCCGGTCGCCCGGGTCGCGGTCGACATCTCGCTCGCCCACCTGGACCGGCCCTTCGACTACCTGATTCCGGCCAGCATGGACGAGACGGCCGTGCCCGGCTGCCGGGTCCGGGTCAGGTTCGCCGGCCAGCTGGTCGACGGCTACCTGCTGGACCGGACCCAGACCAGCGAGCACCAGGGCAGGCTGTCCCGGCTGGAACGGGTGATCTCCCCGGAGCCGGTGCTCACCCCGGAGATCTTCGACCTGGCCCGCGCGGTCGCCGACCGGTACGCGGGTACCCTGGCCGACGTACTCCGGCTGGCCATCCCGCCCCGGCACGCCACCGCCGAACGCGACGCCCCCGGCGCTCTCGCAGCCGCCCCGTCTCAGGACGCCGCCCTGTCCCCGGACGCAACCCCGCCCTCCCGGCCCGAGTCCGGCTCCTGGACTCGGTATCTGGCCGGCGAGGCGTTCCTGGCCGCTCTGGCCGCGGGCCGCCCGGTCCGCGCCGCCTGGTCGGCCCTGCCCGGTCCCGACTGGCCCGCCGAGATCGCCATCGCCGCCGCCACCACGGCCGCCACCGGCCGCGGCGTGGTCATCGTCGTCCCGGATGCCCGCGACCTGGCCCGCGTCGACGCGGCGCTGACCGCCGTGAATCAAGGAGCCGAGGGCCACGTCTGGCTGACCGCCGATCTCGGCCCGGCCGAGCGGTACCGCCGCTGGCTGGCCGTGTTGCGGGGTACGGTCCGGGTGGTGGCAGGGACCCGGGGGGCGATGTTCGCCCCGGTCCACGA
>PLDT01000575.1:0-6970 GCA_003136255.1 Actinomycetota bacterium | reverse complement strand
GCCGCGGTCGTGGACGCCAGCCCCGGCACCGGCGTGATCTGCTGCCCGGCCGCATCGGCACGCTGGCGGTCCAGCCCGGTCAAGAAGTCCTCCCCGGCCAGCTGCGCCGCAGCCAGCCCCGTCAGCAGCTCCCCGGCCCCGAACCCGCGGTCGCGCTGCTTGATGGGGCCGACCGCCGCATCCAGCGCGCTGATCACGCCGAGCCGGTCACACAGCTCGGTGATGGCCGCCAGGCCCGCGTTCGGCGTCAGCGACCGATCCGGCGCGCCGATCCGCGGCTGCTGCCGCGATCTGCCCGCCCCGCTGCGTATCCTTTTCATCAGGTAGGTGCCTCTCCGCCCGAGATGATCATTACTTCGCAGCGATCATCATCCCAGGTCAAAGGGGCACCTATCGGCATTTGCGCCGCCGTGTCACCGGCCTACTCGCGGATTCGGGTCAGACGCGGCGCAGGACCGCGATGACGCGGCCGAGGATGCTGGCCTCGTCTCCGCGAATCGGGGCGTATGCCGGGTTGTGCGGGAGCAGCCAGGCGTGCCCGTCGCTGCGCTTGAGGGTCTTCACCGTCGCCTCGCCGTCGAGCATGGCGGCCACGATGTCCCCGTTCTGCGCGTCCTCCTGCCGCCGGACCACGACCAAGTCCCCGTCGGCGATCGCGGCGTTGATCATGGAGTCGCCGACCACCGTGAGCAGGAACATGGTGCCCTCGCCGACCAGCTGCCGGGGCAGCGGGAACACATCGCGCACGTACTGGTCGGCCAGGATCGGCCCGCCCGGAGCGATCTGCCCGATCAGCGGCACGTACACGGCTTCCCGCGACGGGATGTCGCTGCCGGGATGGTCAGCCGGCTCGGCATCGCTGGTGCTCCCGGCGACCGAGTCGTGCGGACGCACCGGCGGGCGGCCCGGCAGGCGCACTTCCATGGTCCGCGCCCGCCCCACGTCCCGATGCAGGTAGCCCTTGCGCTGCAGGATTCTGAGCTGGTACGAGATGCTCCCCGTGCTGGCCAGGCCGACCGCCTCGCCGATCTCTCGCATCGAAGGCGGGTAGCCGCGTTCCTGGACCGACTCCCGGATCGCCCGTAGTATCTTGCGCTGCCGCCACGACAGCACATGGCCGGGATCGGGCTGGTCCGGCGTCTCCAGGACGACCACGGGCACGCTGCCCTTCGGCTTACGGCCCGGCCTCCCCCTGGGCCGGGGATTGCCGCTGGGGCTGGCAGGCCGAGCCTGCGTGGCGGAGTCGGTCATGGTCATCACGCTCCTGGTCCAATGCCGAACCTGAGAGTATCTCTCGGTACTGACATTCCGCCGCCGTGGAGCGTCGAATTAGAACTCGAATCCGCCGGAACGGCCGTTGCGGTCGGCCAGCAGGCCGGCCAGGGCCGAGATGGCGATCTCGGGCGGCGTCCGCGAGCCGATGTTGAGCCCGATCGGCCGGTGCACCCGGGCGATCTCCTCGGGCGGAACCTCAAGGTCGGTGAGCATCTGCACATGCGGCCCGACGTGCCGCGGGTTGCCCATGATCCCGATCCACCTCGCCTTGGTGGCCAGCGCGTCCCGGAGCATCAGACCCAGCTCGGACCGGTGGTGGTCGGTGACGATCACGTCCGCGGAGCCGTCGAGATCGTCGGGCACGGCTGTCAGTAGCGGGAACCCGAGGGCGGCGGCCCCGGCCGCGCGCGCCTGGTCCGGTTCCAGCAGGAACCCGCGGAACCCCAGGTCCGCACCGTATCTGAGCAGGTAACCAGCGACCGGCGAGGCGAACACCGCGACCAGCGTGCGCTCCCCCGCGTCGCGAGCCCCGGCCGTTCCAATGACGGGCGAGACGGCTCCGTGGGCTACCGCACAGGCCGAGTCTTCTTCGTGGTGGTGGGGGTGCTCGGTCATGACAGCTAGTCTCGCACGGCGCCGAGTATCGTGCTGAGGTGATCTCTCGTGACGATATCCGCCGCTGCTACGACACGATCCGGCCGTACATCCGCCGGACGCCGGTCATCGAGGTCAGCCTCGGCGAGCTCGACGAGTCGGCGGCGGCCCGGCCGGCCGGCACGCTCAAGCTCGAGCAACTGCAGTGCGCAGGCTCGTTCAAGGCCCGGGGCGCGTTCACGAACCTGCTGCTGCGGGACGTGCCGCCCGCCGGGGTGGTAGCGGCGTCCGGCGGCAACCACGGCGTGGCCGTGGCCTACGCCGCGCACCGGCTCGGCGTCCCGGCGAAGATCTTCGTGCCCACCGTGTCCGCGCCGACCAAGATCGAGCGCATCCGCCAGCTCGGCGCCGACCTGGTGGTCACCGGCGAGCGTTATGCCGACGCCCTGGCCGCGGCTCAGGACTGGGAGGCAAGCTCGGGCGCGATGAGCGTGCACGCCTATGACCAGCACGAGACCATCGTGGGCCAGGGCACCCTGGGCCTGGAGCTGGCCCAGCAGGCCGACGGCCTGGACACCGTGCTGGTACCGGTCGGCGGTGGTGGCCTGCTGGCCGGCGTTGCCTCCTGGTTCGCCGGAGGCGTCCGCGTGATCGGGGTGGAACCAGAAGGCGCGCCCACGCTGACCTACGCCCGGGCCGCGGGCCAGCCTGCCGACGCCCCCGCGGGCAGCGTCGCGGCGGACGCCCTGGCGCCGCGGCGGATCGGCGAGCTGGTGTTCCCCATCACCCAGTCCTACGTCGAGGATGTGCTGCTCGTCGACGACGACTCGATCCTGGCCGCGCAGCGGGCCCTGTGGCAGGCGTTCCGGGTGGCCGCCGAGCCCGCCGCCTCGGTAGGGATCGCGGCCCTGCTGGCCGGGGCGTACAAACCGAAGCCGGGCGAGCACGTCGCGGTGGTGATCAGCGGCGCCAACATGTCGCCGGCCCAGCTTGGCTAGGACCGCTCGCCGGCCCGGGCCGCGATGCGGGAGACTGTTTACGTGCGGTTCGTTTTCACGCCTCCAGCCGACCACGCGTCCGGGCTACTGACCCTGCCGTGGTCGGTGCCGCTGGCGCAGTGGCGGGACGACCGACTGGTCGAGATCCGCCAGCGGGGCATCTCGCGGCACGTGGTGCGGTTCGTGTACGACGACGGCACCTTGTACGCGCTCAAGGAGCTGAGTGAACGGCTCGCGCGGCGCGAGTACCAGGTGCTGCGGGCGCTGGCCGACCTGAACGTCCCGGCCGTCGAGGCGGTCGGGATCGCGGTCGACCTGGACGATGCGCAGCCCCGGCAGCAGGACAGCGACGCGATCCTGGTCACCAAGTTCCTCACCTACGCGGCGACGTACCGCGCGGTCTTCTCCCACCCGCGGGGCATCCAGCCCATCGACGGGTTGCTGGACGCGCTGGTCGAACTGCTCGTCCGGTTGCACCTGTCCGGGTTCTTCTGGGGAGACTGTTCGCTGTCCAACACGCTGTTCCGGCACGACGCGGGCACGCTTGAGGCGTACCTGGTCGACGCGGAGACCAGCGAGCAGCACCCGGCCCTGTCTGATGGGCAGCGCTTGTACGACATCGAGCTGGCCACCGAGCGGATAGCCGGCGAACTGCTCGATCTTCAGGCCGGGGAGCGGCTGCCGGACGATGTGGACCCCTTCGAGATCGCCGATGAACTGCGGAAACGCTACGATTCCCTGTGGCAGGAGCTGACCCAGGAGGAGATCCTGCGGCCGGAGGAGCAGCGGCAGCGGATCGCGGAGCGGCTGCACCGGCTCAACAAGCTCGGTTTCGACGCCGAGGAGATCGAGCTGATCCCCACCCCGGAGGGAAACAAGCTGCGGCTGCGCACCCGGGTCGCGGAATCCGGGCACTTCGCCAGGAAGCTGTTCCTGCGAACCGGCATCGACGCAGGCGAGAACCAGGCACGCAGGCTGCTCAACGACATCACCGGCTTCCGCGCCTACCTGGAGCAGAAGGAAGGCCGTCCGGTCTCGGAGATCGTGGCGACCAACCGGTGGCTGGAAGAAGTCTACGATCCGGTGATCGCCGCGGTCCCGGAGGACCTTCGGGGCCGGCTGCCCCCGGCGGAGATCTTCCACGAGATCCTCGAGCACCGCTGGTACATGTCCGAGGCCGCGGGTCGCGACGTCGGCACCATCGCCGCCACTAAGGACTACATCAAGCAGGTGCTGCCCGAGGCGCCCGAGCCGCTGGACGAGACGCTGGACGATTCGACCGGGCCCATCGACGCGATCAGGGAGCCGCTGGCCGAGGAGGCGGCCGCCGCGGCCGGTGAGCTGACCTGAGATTCCGGTAGCCGGGCGCACCTGTCGCTTGCGTCACGCGGCCGGCTTCCTGAGTCGCTTACCGCGCGGCGGGGTAGGCGGCGTCGGGCTCGTCGCCGGGAAGCTCGGCTTCGCGGTCGGCCACGGCCTCGGCGTCGCCCTGAACGCCCCGCTTGAGGCCGCGCAGGGCCACGAGTGCGGCCACCGCCATGATCACGGCCATCGCGATGAGCACGTCCCGGATGGCGCCGGCGAAGTCGGCCCGGATGAACTGCGGGATCGCGGCGGGGTTGCCGCTGCCGCCCTGCAGCTGGGCGATCTTGGCCGCCTCCGCGGCCGCCGCCGGACCGGGCAGGCCCTTAGCGGTCAGCGAGGAGGTGATGGCCGAGCGGAATTCGGAGATCAAGATGGTGCCCAGGATGGCGAAGCCGACGCTGGCGCCGTAGTTGCGGACGGTCTGGGTGATGCCAGTGGCCTCACCGTAGGAGTACCGGGAGGCCCGGTTCACCGCGTCGGTGTTGGCCTGGCCGAGCATGAAGCCCATGCCCGCGCCGGCCATCACGATGTAGATGACCTGTGCGCCAGCGTGCAGGTCGGTCGCCTTGCCGGCCCACAGCGCGTACCCCACGGCGGCCAGGACGCAGCCGAGCACGACCGGCCGCTTGGCGCCGGTCCGGTCCAGCAGCCGGCCGCCGATCTGCGCGCAGACCACGAAGCCCAGGAAGAAGTACAAGATGAGCAGGCTGGCCGTGGTGGGCTTCTCCCCCAGCGCGACCTGCCCGTAAATGCTGGCGAAGAAGAACACCGGGATGAACGTCATCATGGCGATGAACAAGATGACGTTCTCCACCGCGAACGGCCGGTTGCTGAAGATCTTCATGTTGATCAACGGTGACGCGGTCCGGCGCTCGACGGACACGAATACGGCCAGGATGATCAGGCCCACGACGATGCAGATCTCGATCGCCGGGTTACCCCAGCCCCAGATCGAGGACTGCTGGAGCCCGAACACGCTCAGTCCGACGCCCGCCACGATCAAGGCCAGGCCCCGGTAGTCCATCCGAGCCGGACGGGATTCGTTGGCCGGCTTGGAGATGGCGATCAGGGCCAGGGCGATCAGGGCGACGGGGATGTTGATCCAGAAGATGGCGCGCCAGGTCCATTCCAGGAGATAGCCGCCGGCGATGGGGCCGATGGCGGTCAGCCCGCCGGCGATGCCGAAGAACAGGGCCAGGGCCCGGCCGCGAGAGCGCAGGTCGAAGGTCTGCACCACGATGGCCAGAGCGGCGGGGAACATGATGGCTCCGCCGGCGCCCTGCAGGGCACGGAAGGCGACGAGCCAGGTTTCGGCGGCGGCGCCGCTGGGGGTCAGGCCGCACAGGGCCGAGGAGGCGGCGAAGATGATGACGCCAACGACGGCCATGGTGCGGTGGCCCACAGTGTCCGCCAGGCGGCCGCCGAAGGCGAACAGGGCCGCCAGCGCCAGCAGGTAGGAGTTGATCGCCCACTGCATGCCGCTGCTGGACAGGCCCAGGCTGCTCTGGATCTTGGGCGCCGCAATCGACACGATGGTCTGGTCGATGAAGGTCATCGCGACCGCGAAGATCATCGCCGTCAGGACCAGGCTCTTCGAGCGGCCGCCGGACCCGGTCGTGGTGCTGGCGCTCATCAGGCTTGTCCCTCTTGGAGTTCGATAGCAGCAGAATCTCAGTTTTCGCCGCGCCTTGGCTACACGTCATCAGTGAAATGATCACGTCCGCGCTGTACCTTTCCGGCTGCGCGCCTTTGCGCCAAGCAACTTGGGCTTTACCCTGGTCCCGCTCGGCGCGTGCGCTATTGGGTCAAAACGGAGGTAAGGAAAGTGGTCCGAAGGAGAACTACGGTCTCGATGATCGTGGCTGTCGTCGGCTTGGCCGGGTCCTTCCTGGGGGTCTCGGCCGCCGTTTCTGTTCCGGCGTTCGCCACCACGGCTAACGGGCTTAAGGGGGTTAATGGGTCCAGGCCGGTGCTGTCGGTCAACGGGGAGGTGACGTCGCCGTCCGCGTACACGATCTCGCAGCTGGTGGCGCTCCCGCAGACCACCGTCACGGTGACGGCAGGCGGCAGGCAGTTCACCGACACGGGCGTGCTGCTGGAGACGCTGGTCAGCGACGCCGGACCCGCTTACCCTGCCAGCCTGCTGAACACCAAGAATGACCTGCTGAGGGTCACGGTGACGGTTCGCGGCGCCGGCCGGCGCGACATCACCTTCGCCGTAGGGGAACTGGACCCGGGTTCGGCAGCCACCCGGCCCTGCTGGCCCTGACCCAGAACGGACGGCCCATCGCCCGCGGTCCCGAGCTCGTCGTCCCCGGCGACCGCGCCCCAGTCCGTTTCGTGCCCCGGGTGACGCAGCTGACGGTCGGGATCGCGACCCCCCCCCCACCGACACCAATCCCCCGGCCGCCAGCCCGGTCGAGGTCATCGACGGCCATCACGAGGTGACGCTCAGCGCGGCCTTGCTGGCCCGGCTCCCCGCCGAGACCCTGACGGTGTCCTTCGAAGGACCGGGCGGCGTGCAGACGCACACCGAGGTCGGGCCCTCGCTGCTCGAGGTACTGGCCGCCGCGGGCGTGGCGTCGACGCTCGATACCTGGGTCGCGGCCGTGGGCGACGACAACTACGTGGCCACCGTCACCCCAGCCGAGCAGTTCGCCGGCCAGCGGCCGCTGCAGCTGTCCCTGTCCGAGGATGGCGTGACGCTGGCCCAGCCCCGGCTGGTCACCGACGGCGAC
>PLDT01000173.1:0-4664 GCA_003136255.1 Actinomycetota bacterium | reverse complement strand
CCAGGCGCTGGAGGAAGCCCTGGACATCTACCGCGCCATCGGCGACCGGGCTAGCGAGGCCGAGGCACTCAATGAGACAGCGACGGTATACCGGCTCCGCGGTGACCTTGACCAGGCTGAGGAGGCTCACCGGCAGGCCCTGAATCTGGCTCGCGATATCGACAGCCCATGGGACATGGCGCACGCGATCGCGGGCCTGGCCCGATGCGCTCTAGCCGTCGGCCATATCACCGAGACCGAGACTAGCCTGAAGCAGGCGCTGGAGATCTTCCAGCAGATCGGAGCCGCTGAGGCCACCGACGTGGCCGCTGAGCTAGCCGCGTTGCAGGCTTCCGCTGATTCAGCGTCTGACAGCTCTTCAGGGTAGTTCACCTAGATGCCGACTCGTCCTGACCGCTCGAATGCCGGGCAAGAAATCGTTCGAGGGGAGAGGCCGTGGCCGAGCCGCCGGTTACCTTCGCGGGTTTGCTGCGGAGACTGCGCACCCAGGCCCGGCTGACGCAGGAGGAACTGGCCGAGGCGGCGGGCCTGAGCCCGCGGTCGGTCAGTGACCTGGAGCGGGGCATCGCGGCGACGCCGCGCCGGGAGACGGTCCGGCTGCTGGCCGACGCGCTCGGCCTGGCCGGGCAGACCCGGGCGGAGTTCGAAGCGGTCGCGCGGGGCCGGCCGGTGCCTGCCGGGCCAGCCACCGATGGGGCGGCGGCGATGCGCACGCTGCCCCGTGACATCGCCTCGTTCACCGGGCGGCAGCAAGAGCTGCAGGAGTTGGTCGAGGCGGCGGCGGGTGCGGGCGGTGTGGTGGGCATTCACGCGATCGGCGGGATGGCCGGGGTGGGCAAGACGGCGTTCGCGGTGCACGCCGCGTACCGGCTGGCGGACCGGTTCCCCGACGGGCAGATCTTCCTCCCGCTGCACGGGCACACGCCCGGGCAGCAGCCGGTGGACCCGGCTGACGCGCTGGCCAGCCTGCTCGCGACGGCCGGGGTCCCCGCCGGGCAGGTCCCGCCGGGGCTGGAGGCGCGGATGGCGCTGTGGCGGGACCGGCTGGCCGAACGGCAGCTGCTGCTGATCCTCGACGACGCCGCGGACAGCAACCAGGTCCGGCCGCTGCTGCCCGGCTCTGGCGGAAGCCTGGTGCTGGTCACCAGCCGCCGGCACCTGTCCGCGCTGGACGACGCGACTGCGGTCAGCCTGGACACCCTGCCCGGCAAGGAGGCGGCGGCGCTGCTGGTCCGGCTGGCAGGCCGGGCTGAGCTGAGCCCGGACGATCCCGCGGTCCGGGAGATCATCGGGCTGTGCGGGTTCTTGCCGCTGGCGATCGGGATGGTGGCCCGCCAGCTGAACCATCATCCGACCTGGACCGCGGCTAGGCGGGCCGCCGAGCTGGCCGCGGCGGTGGACCGGCTGGAGCTGATGGCGACGGAGAACCTGTCGGTGGCCGCCGCGTTCAACCTGTCGTACGCCGACCTGTCCGGGGACCAGCAGCGTCTGTTCAGACGGCTGGGGCTGCACCCCGGCGCCGACATCGACGGCTACGCGGCCGCCGCCCTGGACCGCACTGACCTTTCCGCCGCCCGCCGCGGCCTGGAGGCGCTGTACGACCAGTACCTGCTCACCGAGCCGACCCAGGGCCGGTACCGGATGCACGACCTGATCCGCGAGCACGCGCGCACCCTCGCCGGCCGCCTTGATTCGGACGGTGACCGGGACGAGGCCACCACCCGGCTGCTGGATTACTACCAGCACACGGCCGCCCGCGCCGACGCTCTCATCGCCCGCCAGACCCGGCCCGCCCCTGCCGCCGTGGACGGCACCATGCCGGCCGCCGTTCCCGCCCTGGCCAGCCGGGAGCAAGCACTGGCGTGGGCCCGCGCCGAGCGCGCCAACCTAATCGCTTGCCTGGACCACGCCACCGCCACCGGCCAGCACGTCCGGGTGACCGCCCTAACCTCCGGCCTCGCCGGCCTGCTGCGAAGCGACGGCCCCTGGGCCGAGGCCATCACCCGGCACACGACCGCGATCCAGGCCGCACGGCATCTCAGTGACCGGCTCGGCCAAGCCGGTGCCCTCAACGACCTCGGGCACGTGCGGCGGATGACGGGTGATTACCCGGCCGCGGGCCAGGTGCTGGAGGAGGCGTTGGGCATCTACCGCGACCTCGGTGACCGGCTCGGCCAGGCCAACGCTCTCTGCGACCTGGGGATAGCGCGGCTGGCGACGGGTGATTATCCGNNCCGCGGCCCAGGCCCTGGAGCAGGCCCTGGACGTCTATCGCGACATCGGCGACCAGCTCGGCCAGGCCAACGTCCTGAGTCGCCTCGGGGACGTCCGGCGGGCGACGGGTGATTACCCGGCCGCGGCCCGGGTCCAGGAGCAGGCCCTGGACGTCTATCGCGACATCGGCGACCAGCTCGGCCAGGCCAATGCCCTCCTCTACCTCGGAGTCGTCCGGCGGCTGACGGCTGATTACCCGGCCGCGGCCCAGGCTCTGGAACAGGCCCTGGACATCTACCGCGACCTCGGCGAGCGAAACGGCCAGGCCAACGTCCTCCTCTACCTCGGGGACGTCCGGCGGCTGACCGATGATTACCCGGCCGCGGCCCAGGCCCTGGAACAGGCGCTGGACATCTACCGCGACCACGGCGAGCGGGGTGGTGAGGCCGAGGCGCTCAACAAGAGAGGAACGCTGCACCAGGTCAGCGGTGAACTCGCGCAAGCTGAGGGCTGTCACCAGCAGGCCCTGGACCTGGCCCGCGCTATCGGCAGCTCCTGGGACGAGGCGCACGCGCTGGCCGGCCTGGGGCGGTGCGTCCTGGCCGTCGGGCACGCCACGCAGGCGGAGGTCCTGCTGCGGCAGGCACTGGAGATCTTCCAGCGGATCGGCGCAGCCGAGGCCCCGGACCTGCTCGCCGAGCTAGACGCCCTCACCGGCCGCTCAGGGCTTCAGGCCTGAGCACTTGCCGGCGGCGCTGGAGAACGCGCTGATGGCACCGTTGCCCGCCTCGAGCTGTGGTACGGCGCCGCTCGCGTCCCCGCCGCCGATCGCGGTTCCCGCCGTCGCGTAGTCGGCGGTGAGAGCCTGCCACGAGACGGGGTCGATGGGCGGCAGCGGGAGCGCGGCGGCCGCGATCGCGTCCGAGGCGAGCTTGCGCCCGGCGGTCGCGACGGCGGGCTGGTTGCCCGCGCTGGCGTCGGCGGCCAGGGCGCCGGTGTCCGCGTACAGGGCCTTCAACGACGGCTGCCCGCGCCGGTCCCAGGCCGTCTGCGCGGAGCAGGCTTGCCGCAATTGAACCTGGGCGGCCGCCGTGGCATTCCGCGTGGCGGCGGCGGGGGTCGCGACATGGCTCGTGGCCGGGCTCGCGGCATGATGAAACATGCTGGCGCAGCCGGTGAGCACCGTCACGGCCAGGACTGGTCCCGCCAGGGTGACGATAACCCGGCCCTTCATCGTCCTCCCGGCCGCCCGGCCGGGGCCTTTCCCCGGGCTCATAGGTGACGCATCCACAGGTTCGTCTCCGCGTACACGCCGAGATCCTCCTCCCGCTCGATGTCGACCAGATCCAGCGCTTTGGGCACGACGTACCGGCCGGTTTCGGGGAAGGCCAGGCCGGTCCACTCCTCCCATTCAGCGACGGTGCCGGTGACGACCATCGACCGCAGGGCGGGCCGCAGGATCACGCCCCCGAGGCGCAGGTGGGTGCGGAGCCAGGGGCCGATATGGGCGCCGTCGGCGCGCGTCCACCGGGCGTAGCTGGCCATCGGGGTCAGCGGGTACTGGCTCTTGAGCACCGGACGGACCGGAGAGATCATTCGTTCCAGTCCCGCCTTGATGGTCAGGGCACGCATCGCGATCAGGGCTTGCCCGCCCAGCCCCGTGCCCTGCCGGTCCGCCCTGACGGCGACGGCCATCACGCACAACGTGTCGGCCGGGACGGCCTGCTCGTGCCCGGTGACCGCGCTGATCAGCGCCGCGTCATACCCGGCGGGCAGGGTCTCGGCCGCACCGTCCCAGCGCAGCGGCACCCCCCAGCTGCCGGCCACCACCTCTCCGTCGTCCAGAATCCGGATGTCGTACTGCGGAAAGCACTCCGCCACCGGGCCCATGAGGTCCGAGCTGACCTGGTCGTGGAAGATGAACTCCGGCCAGACGGGCAGCAGCGCCGCCTCCGACTGTTCGCCGAGATCGGGCCGGTCCGACGTGGTGATGATCTCTCGCTCGGGCATCGGTACCTCACGTTGATCGGGTGACCGACCCACATCGGCCACGTTAACCGCGTAGTCGGCAGGGTCGGCTTGGTCGTCCAGGGCTCTGACACCTGGCGCGGAAGGCGGGGGAACTGGTGGGACCCGACCCGGGCGAGCGTCTCGGCCTGGTGGGCACCCATCGGCATGGCCAGCAGGTAACCCTGCCCGAAATGGCAGCCCATCGAGGTCAGCAGGTCCCGCTGGACTTCGCTTTCGATTCCCTCGGCGATGACCTCGAGCTGGAGCGTCCGCGCGATCTGGACGATGCCTTCGGCGAGCGCCAGGCGCTGCTCGGAGATGGCGATTCCGTCCACGAAGGACTTGTCCATCTTCACCACGTCGATGGGCAGCTCCCGCAGGTAGCTAAGGGAGGAGTACCCGGTGCCTAAATCGTCTATGGCCAGCGACACGCCGAGGGC
>PLDT01000424.1:0-3603 GCA_003136255.1 Actinomycetota bacterium | reverse complement strand
GCCCGGCCGCCCGGGCTGCCTAATGCACGGCCGCTGGGGGCGGCGGGCGCCAGCGCTTCCAGCCCCGGTGCACGGCGACCAGCCGCGAGGGTCCGGGCGGGACGCCGACCAGGTCGGCCCGGGGATACAGGGCCAGCCCGGCGGGCACCGGCTCCCACCACTGCTCGCCGGAGAACAGCCGGCTGAACAGCTCCCGCGAGCGGCCCTGCGGGCCGAGGATCAGCTCGGCCGGGACCGGCTGATCCGGCCGCTGCCAGCGGAAGTCACCGGAGATCCGCAAGGCCGAGCCGGTGTTGGGCAGGGCGGCGTGCGGGGTGAGGCAGTGGAAGAGGATCACGTCGCCGGGCTCGTAGCTGGTCGTGGCCCAGCCGGGCTCGGCATTGCCGAGCGGGCGCGGCGGCCGGGGCGGGCCGAGGTGACCGCCGGGCTGGACGGCCAGGCCGCCGACCCGGACCGGGATGTCCATCAGGGGGATCCAGCTGGTCAGCATGTCCTGGACGCCGGACACCCCGTAGTCNNACGGCGCGGACCACCGCCCGCAGCGGCGGCAGGTAGGGCAGGCGGTTGAAGTCGGCGCTGGTCATGGCGGCCCGGAAGGCCGGGTCGGTCAGCGCGTCCATCGAGTTGACCGCGCGCGGCTGGAGCGACGGGACGCCCCGTTCGTCGACCCATCCGCCGGATCGCAGCCGGGCCAGGACGGTCTGCCCGACCGCCCGCACCTCGCTCGCCGGTAGCAGGCCGCGGAAGAACAGGTACCC
The DNA here is from genome assembly GCA_003136255.1 of Actinomycetota bacterium. Taxonomy (GTDB): domain Bacteria; phylum Actinomycetota; class Actinomycetes; order Streptosporangiales; family Streptosporangiaceae; genus Palsa-504. The sequence continues at coordinate 2,845 of PLDT01000424.1, read as the reverse complement.
GTCGCCGGCCAGGCGCCGGCGCAATCCATCCGGGTCATGGACCAGGGATGCGGAATCGGCCAGCTCATCCACAGGCTCACTGTAGCTACCACGCAGAGCTGTTCGGTCCGGCCGGGCAGACCCCGGCCGGATCAGGTTTGGCCCTGCGGACCAGGGGTAGCCGCTCCGGCCGTAACGGCTACCGCAGGCCCAACTCCTCCGGGAACTGAGGGTGCCCGGGGCTTAGCTGCTCGGGGAAGGCTAATGGCACGAGAGCTTGGGGTTCACGCCCACGTAATTGAGCGGGCCCGCCACGATCGTGACCACGATCGTTCCCGCATGAGCGCAGCTAGTGGGCGACGAGTTGTAATACCCGCGCTGGCCGGCCGCTATCGCCCCGATGATCAGCCAAATCAGGAGAACGAGCCCTCCGGTTCGCATAATTACCTCCGAAAGACAGGCAGCACCTTGGACTCCGAAGGGCCGCGAATACTGGTCGCCTTTTCGTCTACCCCAGCCACGGCGGATACACCTGCGGGCCGGATCGGATTTGCGGCCCGTTTGCGGCAACGTGACACAAGGACCAGCCAGGCGGCCGCTTTCCGTCTACGGTGTATCGTTGCTGCTGATGGCCTGGGACGCAAAGACCGCGCAGCCCGCACCCGCGGCACCCGAAGCACTCACCGGCCCGCTGTCCCGCCGACCGGCCGGCGGCGGCCCGCTGCCTCCTCCGGCGCCTGGTGCCATGTCTTACCAATACACCACCGACCTGGCCGCGGTCCGCGCCGTGGTGTACCGCTACGCGAAGAAGGCCGGGCTGCCGGAATCGCGCGCGGTCGACCTGGTGTTGGCGGTCAGCGAGGTGGCCGCCAACACCGTGCGCCACGCCAAGTCCCCCGGGTCCCTGAAGATCTGGTACGACACCGAGAAGATCGTCTGCCAGATCCAGGACGACGGGACCATCACCGACCCACTGGCGGGCCGGCGCCGACCGTCGCTGGAGGCCATGGGCGGGCACGGGCTGTGGATCGTGAACCAGGTCTGCGACGAGGTCGAGGTTCGCTCCGACGAAACCGGCACGACGATCCGGCTGCGCATGGACCTGCCCCAGGTCGAGCCCGGCTCCTGATCCGCGTTCGGCCGGTCGTTTGTGGGCCAGCTGAGGACTATCCCGCAGGAAACCGCCGTGTGGTACAACAAGTGCGTGGATCTGCTGACGGTCTCTGTCACGGCGCGGGAGTCCGCTGGCGAGCCTTACACGCTGGTGGAGATCGCCGGCGAGGCTGACGTGACGAACACGGACGAACTGCGGCGCCTGCTGGACGACGAGGTATCCCAGCAGCCGCGCACGCTGATCATCGACCTGTCCGGCCTGCGCTTCATGGACTCCTCGGCGTTGCACGCGCTGCTGCGGGTGAACCGGTCACTGGACCGGCAGGGCGGTGTCCTCGCGCTGGTGTCCCCGCAGGCCGCGGTCGCTAAGATCCTGCGGCTGACCACCGCCGACCGGCTGATCCCGGTCTTCGACAGCGTGGCGTCGGCCGCCGCCGGCTGACGCACGAAAAAATCCGCCAGCGGGGTTGTTTGAGAACTCCCGCGGTGGGATATGCTTCTCTCTAGTGGTGCCTACGACGCAGGCACGCTCAATGCGACACGGTGTTTTCGCGGAGCGTGCGGTCGAGGTGCCACTTTTCGCTTCCGCTGACGACACCGCACTGAGATTCGTCAGCAAGGAGGCCCCCCGGATGAAGATCGCCCTGGTAGCTCAGAACGCGACGCCGCTCCGCCCGCGCACTGGCGCCGGACCGGACAGCGATGACGTCGGACTTAGCGAGCTCACCCGTGAACTCGCTACTCATGGTCACCAGGTGACCGTGTACGCCCAGAAGCACCAGCCGGATCTGCCCGATCAGGCCGAGCTGCACGACGGAGTGCGGATCGTGCACATCGACGCCGGACCGGCTCCGGCCGATGGCGACCAGGGCGACGCCAGCCTGCTGGAGCGGGTGCCCGCCTTCAGCGGTCCGCTACGCAGTAGCTGGGAGCGCGAGCGCCCGGACGTCGTGCACGCGCTGCGCTGGACGAGCGGGCTGGCCGCCCTGGCCGCCGCGCGAGACCTGGACATACCGATCGTGCAGGAGTTCAGCTCGCTCGGGGTCACCGAACGGCGCGACCGGGTGCGGGCCGACGGCGCCGCGGCCGCGCGGATCAGGCTGGAGCCTGCCATCGGGCGCAGCGCCGCCGCCGTGGTCGCCACCCACTCGGCGGAGGCCTCGGACCTGGCCAGCCTGGGTGTGCACCGGTCCTCGATCAGGGTCGTCCCGTGGGGCGTCGACACCGACACCTTTACCCCTGAGGGTCCGGTGGCGAAGCGGAACGGCCGTCCGCGGCTGCTCACCGCCGCCGATCTGAACGAGCGGGCCCCGCTGGAGACCCTGCTCCGGGCGCTGACCCGGGTACCCGGCGCCGAGCTCCTGGTCGTCGGCGGCCCGGACCGCGCCGACCTGCCTCAGGACGGCGCGTACGTCAACCTGGCCAGGTTCGCCGGGACGCTGGACCTCTCAGACCGCGTGATCTTCACCGGGAAGGTCGACCACGCCGAGATGCCGGCCCTGCTGCGCTCGGCCGACCTGGTCGTCAGTACTTGTCAGTACGAGCCCTCCGGTACGACGTCGCTGCAGGCCATGGCGTGCGGGACCCCGGTCATCGCACCCCCCGTGGGCGGTCACATGGACGCCGTGGTCGACGGGACGACCGGCATCTTGATCCCGCCGGGCCGGCCGGCCCTGCTGGCTCAGCGGATCCGGCAGCTACTCGCTCACCCCATGTTGATCGAGGCCTACGGGGTCGCGGCGGCCGACCGGGC
>PLDT01000290.1:0-3053 GCA_003136255.1 Actinomycetota bacterium | reverse complement strand
CCTGGTGGCAGCGGTTCGAAGTGCCCTACGCGACCTACATCGGCCTGGAAGCCGAAGCCGTTTCTATCAGCGACTACAACACGGACGTCGTGACTGGGCTGCTCCAGGTCGAAGGCTACGCCCGTGCGATCTTCGAATCCAGCGAGCCGCCTCTCGGGCCCGCCTCGATAGAACAGCGTATCGAGGCCAGGCTCAAGCGGCAGGCCCTGCTAGCGCACGATGACGGCCCGCTGTTCCACTGCATCATCGACGAGGGAGCCCTGCGCCGCCCCGTCGGCGGGCCTGCCGTCATGCAGGCCCAGCTGGCGCGGATCATCGAGATCGCCGGCCTGGCCAAGGTGACATTCCAGCTCATCCCGTTCGCCGTCGGCGCACATCCGGCCCTGGACAGCACATTCGTGATCCTTGAATTCAATAAGCCAATGGTGAATGACGTTGTCTACGTCGAAGGGGTGGTCGGGAACATCTACCTGGAAAGCCCTGCCGAGCTGGAGAGATACAAACAGATGTTCTCCCGGCTACGGTCCATCGCACTGGACCCAGAAAGTTCGGCTGCTATGGTCGCAAGGATCGCGGAAAGCTACAAAAATAGCTAAACCCGTCACGCGGAGATCCGCGAAGACAGAATAAATGACACAGGCCTGCTGCTGAGAGAGCAGCAGGCCCTAGCCTTTCGCGTTAGTTCCGTGGCGGAAGGAGGTGGGGAGGGGTGTGGCAAGAAATGAGTGCGGTAAAGGCCGGGAAGATAACCCTGAGCGAGGCGGAGCGAGCGAGCCTCGCCTGGCTCAAGGCTCAGTCAAGTACCGTAAACGGGCAATGTGTGGAGATCGCCGCAGCCACCGGCAATGTCGCCATACGTGATTCAAAGGATCCCGACGGGCCGATCCTGGTTTACACCCCGGCCGAGTTCAGGGCATTCCTCGACGGCGCGCGAAACGGGGAGTTCGACAGCCTCGTGCAGTGATCCAGCTCGACCTGCTGGCTGGCCTGACGCCGCCGCTACCAGGCCCCTCAACCATATACCGCCAGCGCACTCAATTCGTCCGCGAACAGAAACATCCTAGTCGGCCAGCGAATAGCTGATGCCGTAATCGGCAGAGAGGAGGGTAGGAATGCCCAAAAGTAGAGGTAAGAACAAAAGATTCTGTCTAAACGCGTGTGCAGTGCTAGCGGCGCTGCTAATCGGGTCCACCACAGGGCCCGTAACGGCACCTAACGGTGCCCACGGAGTGTGCGCCCAAATATCGATTGAGAAAGAAGCAATTAATTAGCCGGAGCTAAGCCGGAAAGGAGCAGGGGGAATGGTGTCAAACCACCCCCTGCTCCAGGGAGTGGTGTTGCCCAGCCGCACCTGGGCCGTCAGCCGATGTGAGGCAGAACTGGCAGATCTGTGCACCCAGTAACCTCGCTGCAAGATGAAGGATGGAAGCAAATATTCGGCAGGGAGACTGTGGATAGTGCTTCTGGCCCGGCTTCCCCGGTTTTGAGCGGATACGGGCGTAGGGTCGGGAGCCTGGGTCCCGGCCTGACTTCCGAGGCGGCTGACGCCGTGCGGGCTGTCCTGCAAGACGATCCGTCGGCCGGGCCCCAGGTTTACGGCACCCACCGGCGGTGCCGGTCTGATCTGCCCGTCCTGTGCAAGAGGCCGGGGTTCACAGGTCCGGCGGCCAGCGGGTGCGTGCCATCCCTCAACCTGAGAAAGGGATGACAGTGACCATCGTAGAAGAAGCACGCCCTGTTACCTGTCGCACCGCAATTACCGGCGGCGTGGACACTCACGCTGATACCCATGTCGCCGCGGCGCTTGATCCGGTCGGCGGGCTGCTCGGCGTCGCGGAGTTCCCCGCTACCGCGGCTGGCTATGCCCGGCTGCTGGGCTGGCTGGGCGGGTTCGGGACGGTGTGCCTGGTCGGCATCGAAGGGACTGGCAGTTACGGCGCGGGACTGGCTCGCTATGTCGCCGCAGCTGGCATCCGGGTGGTCGAGGTGGACCGCTCGGACCGGCAGGACCGGCGCCGGCAGGGTAAATCCGATCCGCTGGACGCGGTCAGCGCTGCGCGGGCGGCGCAGTCCGGCCGGGCCCGCGGCGCGCCGAAAGGCCGGGACGGTGCCGTGGAAGCGATCCGGGCGCTGATGGTCGCCCGGCGCAGCGCCGCCGGAGAGCGCACCCGGACGATCAACCAGGCCAGGGCTCTGCTCCTGACCGGCCCCGATGACCTGCGAGCCCGGTTCACCCGGCACACCCCGGCCGCCCTGGTAACCGGGCTCGCCTCGCTGCGGCCCCGGCCCGGCGACGTCGCCGGCTACGCCGTCCGCGTCGCGCTGCGGGAACTGGGGCAGCGCGCGCGGTTCCTGGACGGCCAGCTCCAGCGCCTGGACGAGCTCATCGTCCCGCTGGTGACTGCCCGCGCCCCGGGCCTGCTCGCCGTGTACGGGCTCGGCCCGCGCACTGCGGCGCTGCTGCTCATCACGGCCGGGGATCACCCCGGCCGGCTACGCAGCGAGGCGGCCTGGGCGCACCTGTGCGGCGTCGCCCCGATCCCCGCGTCATCGGGGAAAGTCACCCGCCACCGGCTCAACCCCGGCGGTGACCGTCAGGCCAACCATGCCCTGTGGCGGATCGTGTTCACCCGGCTGGGCTCGCACCCGGCCACCCGCGCCTACGCCGAGCGCCGCACCGCCGAAGGGAAATCCAAGGCGGAGATCATCCGCTGCCTGAAGCGTTACGTCGCCCGCGAGGTCTACCGCCACCTCCGCCCGGCCGGCGGCTAACGCCCGAAAGCTCCGGGGACGGCCTGACCCGATAATCGGCTGCCGCGAACCTGCTGGCCTTCGAACGATTCGTCGGCCGTCCCCGGCCTCACCTCTGACCTGCTGCTGGCGTGACCTAATAAGAGCTTGCGTCCCATCCCGGACGCCCATCCCTGTCTTGTCCGCAACCCAGCAAACTGCCAGTTCAACATCCTTTTCCAGGACCCCGAAATGAGACCAGGAAATGTCACACGACCACCTTGACAAACATAAGAGCATCGATCCGATCGCATGCTGATCTT
>PLDT01000228.1:0-10094 GCA_003136255.1 Actinomycetota bacterium | reverse complement strand
GGCCCGCCTGAGGCTGGCCCGCCCGAGGCTGGCCCGCCCGAGGCCTGCCCGGCGGAGGCCGGGTGTGCCCCGGAGGGCAGGGCCTTGTGCGCCGAGGCTAGGCTCAGGTGCTCGACCAGGACCGATGCCGCACCGCCGGCAACGATCAGGGCCAGGGAGACCTCGAGAGCGAGCATGCGTGCCTTCAAAGGGACCTCGTTTCTGTGAACGGCCCATCTCGCCCGCCGACGATGCATCACGTCCGCCGACCAGCAACCGGGACCCACGCCGACTGCGTTGTGTTATGCAAACGCTACCAACAGTATCCACCAGACTCGGCGGAATCGGCGAGACAGGGCCGGCCGGCCTAGCAGGCCGGCGGGTCCGGCGAGCTCAGGTCGGCCGACAGGCCGGGGCACCTGACGTCATGCGGGCCGGCGAGCGGACGTCGCCCCCGACCCGCAACGCCGGCATGCCGCACGGTCGCGATGCGACGGTCACGGGGCGGCGATGGCCAGCCCGGTGGTGTCCCAGAAGTTGCCCGACCAGACGTTGCCCGTGCCGGTGGTCGAGTAGTAGGCCGCGGCACCGAACTGGCCGCTGGTCGGATAGTAGAGCTGGCCGAACCGGTTGTTCTCGATGACGATGTTCGAGGTGGGGTTGTTCGGGCCGTCGCCGCCGTAGATGGTGTAGGTCCCGCCCGCGAGGAAGTTGTTCTCGACGGTCTTGTTCGCCACCGCCGAGCCGGCGCTTCCCGCGTCGAGGTTGATCGCGTCGGTCTCCGACGCGCTGTTGAAGATCGTGTTGTTCTCGATCGTCAGCGGTGCGGTGCCCCCGTTGACGTAGATGCCGTTGGTGTGATCTCCGGCGATGTAGCCGGGGGCGTGAATGTAACTGCCTTCGATCAGCCCGGTTGATATCTGGATGCCGGTCTTGAACAGGGAGATGTTGTCGTTCTTGACCACCGTCCCGGTGGAGTCGCCGTACACATCATCGATCGCCGAGCCGACGCGGAGTGTAGTCGCGTTCACGCCGCTGACCGTGGAGTTCTCGATCGTGACGTTCGTGGTGTTCTCGAGGGCGACGCCGAAACTCCCGCCGCTGACGACCTGGACATTGTTGACCGTCACGTTGGAGGCGTCGACCACGAGTTCGTAGGGGATGTAAAGGCCGCTGAGTACCGTCCCGTTCGTGCTCACGAGCACCTCGCCGTCCGCGGCGACATATTTCCAGCCCGGCCCGCTGGACACCTGGCTCGGGACCGAGGCCAGGGTCGTCCCGCTGGGTACGCCGGTGTTCGTCGCGTCCGCGTAACTGCACTGGCTGGGCGTGGCCGAGCAGTTGAGACCCTCGGCGTGGGCCTGGCCTCGAGCGCCGACCCAGACCAGGACACCCACCACGGCGATCGCCGCGGCAGCGACTACCGTCACCCCGTACAGACGTCTTCGGGGGCCAGAGAACCCGCGGCCGCCGGATTCTGGCGAGCCGGGACCGCCGGGCGAGCCGGGCGAGCCGGGCGGCTGCCGTCCGATGCGGATATGGCTAGCGGAGTTTCGTTCGGTGGTCATGGCATTGCCTTCCCTCATGTGCGTACTTAGCTGCCATAACCACTGTCGCCGGTATTTCTCCGGTCCGTTAGAGGAGAATTCCCTGTTTGCAGGGAGGGCATTTTCCCCTGTCTTTTGGACCAGGGTATTTCGGCCCCGTTCCTTTGGCCCTGTTTTCCTTTCCTGCCGGGCCTTCCGGCCCGGGCACCAGAGCCGGGCGCGTTCCGGGCTTACCCCGGTTTATACAGTATGCGGTGGTGCGGCGGTATTGCGCAGCCCTCACCAGCACGCACGCCACCGCGCCGTCATCATCGCGGCCATCAAAGACGCCGGCTACCTGCATGTCCCCGAAGGCCGGCGCGACCAGACCACCCCGCCGGAGCCCCCGTCTCCACGGCCTTGATCAGGACAGATGCCGACATTCACCGAATACGCCGGAGCCCTGGGGGTAACACCAGGACTCGCGTCTGAAGATCTATCGTCCGAAGCCGCAGAGCTCCAGGTCCTGGCGGCAAAATCCCAGGTCATGACTATGCCGAAATCGAAGCGCATGGCGCCGCGATTTGGATATCGCATGAGGGGATTCGTTACGATTTGTCACTAACCTCTTAAGTTCCCTGACAACGCGCGGCCGATGTCGCGAGGCGGTATTCTGAAAGGCGCATACGTTACCGTGGCTCGCAACACCGCAGGCCAACAGCGGCAAGGCTGGCCAATCGACCGGGGGGTGTATGTTGCGCAGGGTTAGCGGATGGCTGGACAACGTCGGCCATCGGCGCCCGAATCAGGCGTGGTCAGGGACTCTGCCGCCTTGCAGGCCTCGGCTATGACGGCTGCGCCTAGCGCGACGATAAGTCGGTTTGGTCCGACCGGTCATAGGAAACCGCGGTCGCTGGCCGCGAACGTGCGCAGCGGCGCCATCTGGAGCTTTTCGGGCACAATATTGCTGCGGTTGTCAGGTATCGGGATTACGGCAATTGTGGCCCGTATCCTCGCTCCGCATGACTTCGGCGTCTTCGCGGTGGCCACGACGGTATTCACCATCGTCACGGCTATCGGCGAATTCGGCGTGACATCGTGCCTAGCGCGAGCCGACCTCGATGTTGACGCCCTGGCGCCAACCCTGTGGTCGGTGTCCCTGGTATCGAGCCTGATCATGGCCGGCGTCCTCTACAAGTTCGCCGGACCGATCGCCGCTAACCTCGGCTCCCGGGACGCTGCGCGTCCGGTCCAGGTCATGGGTCTCGTCATGGTGTTCTGGGGCATCGCCGCTGTTCCCACCGCTCAGGCCGTGCGGGATTTCAGGCAGGAAAAGCTCTTCCTAGCTAATGCGCTGAGCTTCGTTCCCTCGGTGGCGGTCCTGCTGTTCCTGGCCAAGCACGGGAGCGGGGCGATGGCCTTTGCCTGGTCCAAGGTGGTGGGACAGGGGATATCGTGCGCGGTGATATTGCTCTCGGCCCCGAAACTCTACCGGCCGGGAATGACGCGCGGCGCACTTGCCGTACTGTACAAGTTCGGCGTGCCGCTCGCCGGCGCCAATTTCATCGGCTACATCCTGCAAAATGTAGATTACGCGCTTATCGGACGTTTTATCGGCCCCGTTTTGCTTGGCACGTACGTCCTGGCATTTAACGCAGCTTCCTGGTCATCCACGCTCCTCGGGGGCGTGCTTAGCACCGTTTCAATGCCAGCATTCTCGCGGGTCAAACACGACGCCGCCAGACTCAGCGGCGCGATGGCCGATAGCCTGCGCGTTGTAATGCTGATCGCTGCGCCCATGTGCACCCTGGTGATGGCTCTTTCGCGCCCGATCGTCCTGACGCTTTACGGGGAACGCTGGGCGGCCGCGGCCGCTGTGCTATCAATCTTGGCGTGTTACGGGCTAATTTCTGTAGTAGGCGCGCTGTTTTCTTACATGCTTGTTGCCATGGGCCGGTCGAAATTCGTCCTCGCGGTCCAATCGATATGGCTTGCTGGGCTTGTTCCCGCCATGGCGATAGGGGTGCGTAAGGATGGCATCGTGGGNNTTGCGCTGAAGCGTGCCACCGGCGTGCGGATCAGCCTGCTGGCAAAGGCTGCCTTCCCGCCCCTTGCGGCCGCAGCGGCAGCGGCCTGCCTCGCCTGGCTCACGGCCTCCCGGTTTGAAAGCCCACTGGTTCAGTTGGTGGCAGGCCTGGCAGCGGGCGGCTCTTTCTATGTGGTGGTCACGGCTCCGCAGTTGATTGCGCTACTTATGCGGGGGCGGGCGATACATCCGCGGGTGGAGAGGATTTTGCGGGCTTATCACAGAAGCGGCCGCGCGCTGGGAGTGCCGATGGGACCGCCGCCGCAGCATGCGGCGCGCAGGCGGCGGCGCACGGCGTATTAAATGATGTATGACATCGGCCGCGCACGGTGGAAGCGGGTGGTGCCGGTGTGCATCGCTATCGGCCGGTTTGTCGGTATCCCGGTCTAGCGATCGCAACGACCGTTTCCGAAAATAACAGATACCGCAACCGAAACGGGGTACGCTAGGACTCGGTTTAAAATGGTTGATTGACGGATCGCGAAAATGAGTCGAGCGCCAGGTATGCTGATGCGGGATGCTATTTATAACTGTGCACCAAAGCCTCTCTGGCTTAGGCTTTGGATTCGACATCAACTGCGTACCGGAGAGCCTGAGCTCCGTCTGGTCGGGCATCTGCTGAAGGACTCCGGCGCCATGGTGGATGTGGGAGCTAACGCTGGCATCTACTCAGCGCTGGCGCTACAGAGGCGGCGCTGGGTGGCAGCATTCGAGCCTGTGCCGGAGGAGGCTACTCGCTTGCGTCGGCTAGTAGGCACCCGAGGCGTTGTTCACCAGGTCGCACTTTCAGACCGCTGCGGGAAGGCAGTCCTGCACGTGCCTTACACCGGTGATTTGGCCGTTACCACAAGGTCATCGCTGGTGGCAGACGTCGATGCGGATCTGTCGCATCGAGATGTCGAGGTTAACGTAGCGACACTCGATTCTTTCGGCTTGTCAGACATCGCCTTCATTAAGATTGATGTGGAAGGCCATGAGCTGTCCGTCCTTAGGGGAGCTGTTGAGACCATCGTACGGTCCCGCCCCAACCTCCTTGTAGAAGTCGAAGAATCTCGTGTTCCCGGCTGTTTCCAGGCCGTAAGCGATCTCCTTGCTTCTCTGGATTATTGTGGATTCTGGTTTGACGGGGAAGAAATGAAGTCGATTAAAAATTTCCAGCTAGCAGTGCAACAGGTGAACCGGCCGAAATTCGGCGAGAAAAAGTCGCGAGGATACATCAACAACTTCATCTGGCTGCCGGACGGTCAGCTCCGTTCTGCCGAGCGCCTCAAAGTCTGATTCAGCGCCAAGGGCGAGCTATTACGACATATTGCCGAAAGAGGAAGTCGTCCAGGACGTGGCAGCTCAGTACGGACAGAAGCTTTTTGCGGCGGCGCATGTTGATTCCAGTCACTGATGCGACCGACCAGCCATTGTCTACGAAGAAAGAATGCATTGAGCATCGAGTAAAGAACCTCAGGTGGGTGCGATCAAGGATTCCGCGCTCCGTGTACGTCCATGTGCCATTGCGCAGAGGCCATAGCACGTCACGCCAATTTCTTACGTTTGGTATCGATGCTACCAGGACACCGCCAAGCGCCATGGCGTCTCCAGGTCGGGATGTCGTGAACGCGGTAGGCGTCCAAACGCACCAGAGCCGCACCCACGTCGAGGAGTGTCCGCGCCGTCTGAGGTAGGAACGGGAACAGTTCGCGACAGTCAGAGTCGTACTTCAGAATCGCTTCACCGATCATATGGGCCCTTATGATGCGCTCGCGATCAGCCGCCAGCAGTTATTCGTGAAAAACCAGGCGAAGTTTACCGAATCGTGACATACGGTTGTGTTGGGCTGCCGCGATCCATGGCGGAGTTGGACTTGGCGATCACCTCGAACCGCGTGGGTCGGCCTTTTAGCACGCTGTACGTGATCACGAAAATTGGCGTTAGCGCAGTAATGGGAGCCAAGACCATAGCAGAGATGGTCTGAAAGACACGGAAGGTCCAGTAGTTGATCCTAGCCCGCCTGAATAGGTTCGCGAACGACGCCAGCCTATAGGTAAGGAGGTTGTTGTAATTATCGCGTTCGATATTGCGCGGCCCGAGTCGTTCCCTGTTGGGCTCCCCGCCTGAGTTGATCCAACCGGTCAGCCCGTAGCTGGCAACCCAGCAGACTAGCGAACCCCAGAACACGTAGCACGCCTGCAGCGGCACCTTGACGACCCCAAACCCTAGGAGGACGACACCGGTGGTGCACGAAATAATCGAGGCCAAGGTCAGGCAGTACTTGAAGCCCCTGAAAACAGCCGGTGCCTGGGGTATGATCTCGCGGCTCCTGATGGCGTCGAAGTTACCCCATGTCCACCGACGTCGCTGCTTGAGGATCTCCCGGAAACTCCAAGGCGACACCAACTGGATAGCTGCGCCCTGGAAGTAGCCCCAGCTGAGACCTTTGTGTGCGGCGGTGGTGCCGAACACGAAGTCATCGGACGCGACGATGGGCTTATCCCACGTCACAATTGATTCGGCCCGGCAAGTCATACAGAGGCCTTCACCATGCACGAACAGGGGCTTCTGGGTGATGCCCTGGGTGCAGGAGCAGTAGACCAGGCAGTTGCGGGTACGGATGTTGTCGATGTGGCTCAATATGAAGTGCTTGAAACCACCTGTGCCATACCAGCGGTTGGGCACCGTGGGCCCCTGGCAGACGTCGTAGTCGCCGGCAAATGCCTTGCGGACGTAGCTGTGCGAGGGCAGTGTGTCGTCGTCAACCAGGAGCAGCTTGACTCTGGCCGGGTCAAGGCCGCAGGTGGCTAGGTACCGCTTGCGCAGGCGCCGGGTGTATTCCAGGGCGCGGGCCTTGTCGATGGCTCGGCAGCTATACGAGGCCGGTACGACGATGACCCGCTCTACGTCTGTGTACTTGTCGAAGTGATCGGGCTCGATGGCGACCCAGATCTCGTATGGCATGGTCAGGTTGTAGCTGCGAATCTTGTCGACGGTGCGTTGCACCAGTTCGGGCTCTTTGCCTACCGTCGTGATCTGTATTATCAGGTGCTGGAACTTCTCCGGGGTCTGTGCGTAGCCGAAGTGCGCCCACGATGCTCCGAGGATCATCATGGCGGCTTCGACGGCCGGAAGGAGAAAGAAGGCCAGCAACGTCCACCGTAGTACGAGCAGCAGCGTCGATGAAATCACGAGTTACTCCCCTCCGTAAGCACGGGGGCGAGCAAGATCAGTACCACCGCAGCCGGCCGACTCGTAACCCATCGCCACCACACTTTGCATGCAGTGGCTAAATTTGCGAAGCGTGTGAAACTGTTCGGGCATCGTCTACCTGACTATCAGTAGGGATAGCGTGGGACGGGAAAGAGCGACGAGCAGATAGGCCCGGGGACAATTCAGTGTTTACCGCATACGATCTGCGCAAGTAGTCTCTGCATCATGCGGAAATGCGCCTCGCAGTCCGGCGATCTTCCAAGCCGCGAATAGCAGCTTGTCCAGACATCCACACCTATCTCCCCACGGCCGACGCCAAACTGCGTGGCGCTGACCACACTCCCACCCCGTGTATCAGTGCCATTCATCATAGAGGACGCGCAGCCAAATAGGGCTGGATTTACGAATCGGAGATGGAAGCGACACATCGGAATATGCGCAAAGTCGACCTTCAGGAGAAGAATGCTACCAATTCCGATAACGGGCGATAATCCACAGAAACATGGTAAACGCATAGTGCCATAAATCTTGCGTTTCGCACGTTCGTGATCTCGGTTCCCTGGTGCAGGCTGAGCGCCGTCGGCGGCCAGACTTGGGCCTTTGGGCGCGTTCAGGCGGGACCCTGCTCGAACAGCAGAATCCCGGCGGTAGCGACCGCCGCTGCGCATATCCGACATGTCCTAAGCAGCCCCTTAAACGGCCTGAAGGGCTGCCATCGAGTTCAAGTTCAAGATTGCGCCTGGCCTGGAACAAATCCGCAGATATCCCGCGCTTTATCTTTATCTTGCTGCCGTAGCGATTTGCCTGCGTCCGGCGCAGTTCGGCCCTGAGCTTGTCGAGCAGCCGATTACGACTGGCTTACCGATTTGGCTGAAAGCCGGGGCGCGTACCGATACTCTATGTCTCATGTTGATAGTAGAAGCTATCCGCAAGCCACGTATCTTGGCCCGCGCCTTGGCCACTACGACTTCTAAGTGGAGGGGTCAGAGCGATGGGCGTTGGCGTGACGATCAGTTGTTGGATGCTGAGTGGGACACGCGAACGAAGTTGATGATCCGAGATATCGCTGCAGGCAGTCGTGTGATCGATGTCGGTGCAGGTCGTCAGGTGGCGCGCGCTATGCTGCCTAGTGGTAGCGAATATGTGCCTGTAGATATGGTTTTGCGATCTCCGGACACAATCGTATGTGACCTAAATCGAGACAAGCTACCCGACTTGCACGCTGATTGGGTTATCGCCAGCGGCGTTATCGAGTATGTGCACGATCCGGCTAGATTTATTAACTGGATGTCAGTCGCCGCGCCGCGAATTGTGATGTCATATGAGGTCGCAGACGGGGAGACCAAGTATTACAGGCGGTCGCAGACCTGGGTGAATGACTTCACGTCGAAACAGGTGCTCGCTGTGCTCCGGCAACAGGGTCTTATAGTAGATGATATAGCGACCTGGCGGCGGCAGAAAATCTACTGGCTTACGGCTCCGGGGTAGGCGGTTATGCCAGAGATCGAGTTGTTCTCGTGGAATCCGGATTATCCTCTGCCGACTCGGCTCGGACCGCGTATTCCATGGCGTCGTCCGATCAACAACTTCGGCGATCTATTGGGACCCGTGATAGTTCGCGCGATGTTGAAGCGGGAAGGATTGGGCGCTCAGCCGAAAATGTCTGCGCGGCTTCTCAGTGTCGGATCAGTTCTTCACTTCGCGCGGGACGGAGATGTTGTATGGGGATCCGGCGTAAATGGCGCGGTGGCCATCGAAAGCCACACGGCCCGGATCCTGGACGTTCGAGCTGTGCGAGGCCCCCGAACTCGTAGCTTCCTCATGAATCGCGGCATAATTGTGCCGGAGGTATATGGTGACCCGGCCCTTCTCCTCCCGTTGCTAATGCCCGAACTATTGAGCGTCCCGAAGAGATACGCGGTAACGGTGGTTCCGAATTTTAATGACCTACGGCAGAATCCGGCATGGCGTCTGTCCCCTAAGGTGCTAAATCCGAGCTCAGGGCTGGCGCATTGCCTTCAACGCATCGCTGCCAGTGAGTTCGTAGTCGGATCATCCTTGCACGGGATCATCGTTGCGGAAGCCCTCGGGATACCAGCTCGTCTGGTGAAGTCCGCGGCGGAGTCGGATCTAAAGTATGCCGACTACTACGAGGCGACTGGGCGCGCTGACTACTCTGCTGCGCAGACGGTGCGCGAAGCCACCGCAGCTGGCGGGGAGAGATCTCCCGTCTTCTCGCCGGACGGGCTGATGGCAGCTTTTCCTGTCGACCTGTGGCAGCCTGTACAACGGCCAAGCCTGCGTTAAGAGCACGGGCGGGGCGGATCCGTCCCGCGCCCGGGCTGCCCCGGTGGGCGCCGAAGATCCGGGGCGTGCCGGTCGGTCGGTGTGGCACCACGAGGCACCCCGTCGTAGTGGCCGTGGTCAACCACCCGTTTGCCTGCGATAACTACGTTGCGTGAGACATGATGTACGCATGGGGATCAGGGGGGCACCGCGCCGTCTCGCGCAGCGGAGTCGTCGGGTCGTTCGCCCGATCAGCGCCTTCGAGAACTGGCGGGACTTTCGTCACGCGGCCACCGTCCACGACGACGCCGAGACGATCCTGACCACCAGGACCGGCTTCAAGATCGCCGTCCGGCATAACAAGTGGGACACCGAGATCGTCAGCGAGCAGCTGTTCGACCGGTCCTACCTTCGTCACTTCCAGCCCGGCGTTGCGCCTGTCGTGGTCGACGTGGGCGGGTATATCGGTGACTTCGGTCTGCTGTGCGCCCACGAGTGGCCGGGAAGCCGCGTCATCATCTACGAGCCCACGGCCGAGAACTACGAGATGCTGGCCAAGAACCTCGATCTGAACCCGATGCTCGCGCAGCGGGTGACGCTCGTCCACAAGGGCGTCTCGGATCGACCGACCGTGACGGCGAACGTGCAGGTCGAAGGGCGCGAGGTCCACGTAAGCAGCAGTGGGTGGTACGCGGACGAGGCGTCCGAGCAGCGCGAGTTCCCGTGCGACAGCCTGCCCGCGATACTCGACGTCCACCGGCTCGACCGCATCGACCTGCTCAAGGTCGACTGCGAGGGCGGGGAGTACGACATTTTTTCCGACGTGCCCGCCGGCGTGTATAGCCGGATCGGCCAGGTCGTCATGGAGTGGCACCGGGTGCCCGATTGGGAAGCCAAGCTCGGCAAGCTCCGCGAGGCACTATCGGATGCCGGCTTCCACCTCGAACAACGCGCCCAGATTCTCTACGCGTTCCGGTAGCCAACAAAGACCCCCTAATGGTTAGGCGGCTTTCCTCCCTTGT
>PLDT01000169.1:12563-32150 GCA_003136255.1 Actinomycetota bacterium | reverse complement strand
CCGCCGCTGCTGGACTGGCTGGACCGGCGGCCGCCGCTGGATCCGCCGCGCTACGTCGCCGCTCGGCTGCTGGACGACATCGGGTACAGCCTCGGGGTCTGGCAGGGCTGCGCGCAGCGGCGGACCGTCCGGCCACTGCTGCCCCAGCTAGGGAGCCGTCACTTGGACATTCCCCGGGCAAAGTCCGCCGGGACGATGATGTCGTCGGGGGACAAGTCGTGAACGGAAGGCCGTCCGAGCGCGAGCAGCGTGGAGTCGATCCCGCCGCGTAGCACGTCGAAGACGTTCTTCACGCCCGCCGAGCCGTTGGCGGCCAGTCCCCACAGGTAGGCGCGGCCGATCATGACCGCCCGGGCGCCCAGGGCCAGCGCCTTGACCACGTCGCTGCCGCGCCGGATCCCGCCGTCTAGGAGGACCTCGACCTGGCTGCCGACGGCGTCGGCCACCGAGGGCAGCGCCCGGATGGAGGCGGGGGTGCCGTCCAGGTTGTTGCCGCCGTGATTGGACACCGAGATGGCGGTGGCGCCGATGTCCACGCAGCGGCGCGCCTCGTCGGCGCGCATCACGCCCTTGACCAGGAACGGGCCGCCCCACTGCTCGCGCAGCCAGGCCAGATCGGCCCAGCTGGCCGGCGGGGTCTGTATCCACTCGCCGTAGACGCCGAAGAACGTGGGCGCCGGCTCGCCGGGGGCGGCCATGTTGGGCACGGTGAGGTCGGGCAGGCCGCCGGCCTGCAGCCACTGACGGACGTAGCCCGGGCGAGCCAGACCCTCCGGAGCGAACCGCACGATCGCCCGCAGGTCCATCTTTTCCGGGATGGGTGGGCTGCCCCAGTCCCGGCCGGTGGAGAAGGACCAGTCCAGGGTGACGATCAGGGCCTTGGCCCGGGCCTGGCGGGCCCGTTCGATCCGCTGCAGGATCGTGTCCTTGCTCCCTGACCAGTAGACCTGGAAGAACAGGTTCGGGTTCGCCGCCGCCACGTCTTCCACCGGCATGCTGGCGAAGGAGCTCAGGCCCACGACCGTCCCCGCCTCGGCCGTCCCGCGCGCCACTGCCACCTCGCCTTCGGGGTGCACGGCCTGCACCCCGGTCGGGGACGCGATGACAGGCAGGGCGATGTCCTGTCCGAGGACCGACGTGCCCAGCTGCCGGGTCGCGGGCAGGTCGGCGATATGCGGCGGGGTAAACCGCAGCTCGGTGAAGGCGGCCACGTTGTCCCGCAGCGTGACGCCCTGCTCCGCGCCGGCCACCAGCGCCATGTAGACCGACCTGGGCAGGTGCCGCCGGGCCCGGCGGCGCGCTTCCTCGACCGTCTCGAACCATTCGCGCGTGCTTGCCATCGGTTCTCCCTCGCCGGGCCAGATCGCCTGAACGCCTATTTTGGCACTCGGTGCTGTAATTATCCAGCCTCGGTCTGGCCGTAGTATCCACGATCATGCCCGCTGGTGACTCGGGCGGGCGAGTCCCGCCGGACGGCCATCCGGACCGNNATGGACCTGCCGGACGGCCCGGTGGCCGATCTGGCCTGCGGCACCTCCGGCTCCGCGCTGCTGGCCGCGGTCCGTGGCCGGTCGGTCACCGCGGTGGACATCTCGGAATTGGCCCTCGGCATGCTCGGCGACGAGGCCCGCCGACGAGGCCTGGATCACCTGGTCACCTTGGTCCATGCGGATCTCGCCGCCTGGCCGGCGCCGCCGCGTTCGCATGCGCTCGTCCTGTGTACCGGCTGGTGGGAGCGGGCCGTCTTTATCGCGGCGGCCGAGACGGTAGCGTCCGGCGGCCTCTTGGGCTGGGAGGCGTTTACCGTCGAGGCCCGGCAGGCGCGACCGGACCTGTCCTCGCGGTGGTGCCTGGCCGCCGGGGAGCCCGCGTCGCTGCTCCCGACGGACTTCACTGTGCTCGATGAGCACGACCTACCGGAGCGCGGGCGGAGGCAGTTGCTGGCCCGGCGCCACTAGGCTCGATTGTTATGGCCCGGCCCAGGTTCGCGGATGTGCTGCGGCGGCCGCTCGTCGTGGCGCCGATGGCGGGCGGTCCCTCGACCACCGGCCTGGTGGTCGCGGCGGCGCAAGCCAGGACGCTGGGCTTTCTAGCCGGCGGTTACAAGACGCCCCCGGCGATGGCGGCCGAGATCGCTGCGGTCCGGGCCGCGACCGCAGAGCCGTTCGGGGTGAACGTCTTCGTCCCCGGTACGCCGTACGCGGACCCCGCGGCGCTGGATCGATACCTCGGCTCCCTGCGTGCCGCCGGGCCCCTAGGCGACGGGACCTGGGACGACGACGGCTTCGACGGCAAGGTGGCGGCGCTGTTGGCCGATCCGCCCGCGATGGTCAGCTTCACCTTCGGATGCCCCGACGCCGAGGTCGTCATGGCCCTGCAGGACGCAGGCAGCCTGGTCGCGGTCACCGTGACCAGTCCCGGTGAGGCGGCGATCGCGGCCGCGGCGGGGGCGGATGCGCTGTGCGTCCAGGGTTATGAGGCCGGAGCCCACCGGGGGACGTTCATGAACGACGACGAGCCCGGCCGAGACTACGGCCTGCTGGCGCTGATCGGCGAGGTGGCGAGAGTCACGAGTCTGCCGCAGATCGCCGCCGGGGCCATCATGGGCCCGCGTCAGGTCCAGGCCGTGATCGCGGCGGGCGCGGCGGCCGCGCAGTGCGGCACGGCGTTCCTGCGTTGCCCGGAGAGCGGCGCGCATCCCCGGTACAAGGCGGCGCTGGCCGACCCGCGGTACACCGCGACCACGCTGACCCGGGCCTTCAGCGGGCGGCCGGCCCGCGGGCTGGTCAACCGGTTCATCCGCGACCACCAGGGCGCGCCCGCGGCCTACCCGGAAATCAACAACGCGACGCGTCCGCTGCGGGCCGCGGCCGCCGCCGAGGGCGACACCGGCCGGATGTCGTTGTGGGCCGGGCAGGGCTACCGCTCGGCAACCGAGTGCCCGGCCGGCGAGATCATCGAGCGGCTTACCGCGACCAGCTAGAACTGCGGCCGTAGATCGTGATCCTCGTTGGCGGAGCCGGCGAAGTCTCATCCGCCTGGCCTCGGCGGAAGCCGGGCTCACCGGGCATCAGGCGCCCGCCGCGCCGGGGCACATTCCTGGACCGCCTCGCGTGCCCACGCCCGTTGCTGCTCGGTGCCGACCCGCTCTGCCCATTCCTGCGCCTGCAGGAACGCTGCCAGCGCCTGGTCGAGGTCGCCGGCCTCGGAGTACGAGCAGCCGAGGTTGTTGTACAGCGAGACGAGCCAGCGCCGCGTACGGTCATCCGGCGCCGCCAGAGCGCGATCGATCGCCTCGGCCACCCGCTCACGGGACCGCGCCCTGTCGGCGATGGCGAGCATGTGCAGCGCGTCGATCTCGAGGAACAGCAGGCCGCCGGACCGGGCGAGCGCGGCCGCGTCCTCGAACTCGACCACGGCCTCCTCCGCCTTTCTCGCGCTGTTCAGCAGGCGGCCGGCCTCGAGCTTGACCCGCGTCCTGACGGCCGCATCGGCGGCCTGGCCGAGCGATTCCAGCAGCGCCCGCCCCGCGTCGAAGCGTCCCTGCAGCCCGAGCGCCCGGGCCTGCTGCGTGAGCAGCTCGGCCTGCTCGGCGTCAGTGTGCGCCTGCGACGCCGCCTCACACGCGAGCCGCAGCTCCGACCCGGCCGGGTCGCCGAAATCCCAGAGCTCGTCGAGCAGTTCCTGCGTGATCACCCCGTTAACCTAGCGCGGCGGCCCCCGATCGCCGCCCCTGACCGCTCCCGGGCCCGGGCCTCGTTGGCGTTCTAGGCGGAGGCCTGCTGGCGGTGGGCCCACTCGGCGATGTCGCGGCGGTCGATGGCGGCGGCCATCAGGTCACCGAACGAGTCGGGGGTGCAGGCGAAGGCGGGGACGCCCAGCGCGGCCAGGGCGGCGGCCACCTCATGGTCGTAGGTCGGCGCACCGTCGTCGGACAGCGCCAGCAAGGCGATCACTTGGGTGCCTGCGGTGGTCAGGTCCGCGACCCGGCGCAGCATCTCGCCGGTGTCGCCGCCCTCGAACAGGTCACTGACCAGGATGAGGATCGTCTGGGCGGGGCGGGTGATCAGCCGCTGGCAATAGGCCAGGGCACGGTTGATGTCGGTGCCGCCGCCGAGCTGGGTGCCGAACAGGACGTCTACCGGGTCGCCGAGGTGCTCGGTCAGGTCGACGACCGCCGTGTCGAAGGCGACCACTGACGTGCGCAGGGACCGGATCGAGGCCAGCACCGCGCCGAACACTCCGCCGTACACTACCGACGAGGCCATCGAGCCGCTCTGGTCCAGGCACACGATGACGTCCCGCGCCACCGCCTGCTGCTTCCTGGCGTAGCCGACGAGCCGCTCCGGCACGACGGTCCGCTGCTCGGGCAGGTAGTTCCGCAGGTTGGCGCGGATGGTGCGGTCCCAGTCGATGTCGGCCGGGCGCCTGGGCCGGTTCGTGCGGCTCGCCCGGTTCAGCGCGCCGGTGACGGCCGAACGAGTCCGCTGGGCCAGCCGCCGTTCCAAGTCTTTGGTCACGGTACGCACCACGGCGCGGGCCGACTCCCGTGCCTGCTCGGGGAGCACCCGGCTCAGCGACAGCAGGGTCCCGACTAGGTGCACGTCGGGCTCGACCGCGGCGAGCATCTCGGGCTCGAGCAGCAGCCGGGTCAGGCCGAGCCGCTCGATCGCGTCCTTCTGCATCACCTGGACGACGCTGACCGGGAAGAACGTGCGGATATCGCCGAGCCAGCGCGCGACCCGGGGGGCCGACGCGCCCAGGCCAGCCTGGCGCTTGGCGACGGGCTCGAGCCCGGCGCCTTCATCGGAGTCGTACAGGGCGCCGAGCGCGGCGTCGATCCGCGCGTCGTCGCCGTGTAGCGGCATCCCGGTACCGTCGGCAGCGCCGAGCACCAGTCGCCAGCGGCGCATCCGCTCGTCGTGGTCAGCGGTCATAATCCGCTCACCGATGCAGGGCGTCGGCCCAGGAGCGCGGCCACGGTCCGCACCGCGATCGCGGCCCGGTCCTGATCCAGGTCGTCGTCCGGCGATACGGGCATGACCGGCGGCCCGTTGCTGCCGCCCAGCCGGGCCGCCTTGTCACCGATGGCTCGCCGCTCGGGCGGGGCGAATTGGCCGAAGGTGCGCCGGAGCGCGGGCAGCACGGCGGCGAAGGCGTCCGCGCTCAGCCCGGCCAGCCACGCATCGGCCAGGGCGAGCAGCGTGTCGTCGTGCAGAAGCAGCAGGCCGCTGCCGGCCAGGAACCCCTCGGCCCAGCCCGCGGCGGCCGCGGCCGGCACGGCGACGGACAGCTCGCGTGACATCCGCACCGCCACGTCGTCCGGAGAAAGCCGTCCCGCGTCGAGGAGCAGCCTGGTCAGGCGGCCGGAGATAAGAGGAGGACAGCGCGGGACGACACGGGCGAGCGTATCCAGCCAGCGCGTGCGGCTGCCGGGGTCCGCGAGCAGGCTGGTGGCCGAATGCACGGCGTTGATGCGGTCGCGCATGGCCCGTTCGGCCGCCTCGTCCAGGGATATCACCGCGGCGGGCAGGCCGGCGCAGATCCGGGTGATCATCTCGACTGCTACTTCGCCGAGCCGGCCGGGGTCGGTGCCGCGCACGTCGCCGTACCGGACCGCCCGGACCAGGGCAGGCAGCGCCGCCATCAGGTGCGTCACGTCGCCCTCCAGCGCGGCGCGGTCCCTGACCGCCGCGAGCACCTCGGGCAGGGCGTCGCCCAGATCGGCGAGCAGGCACCGCTCGACCAAGCCGGTCACGTCCGCCAGCGCGGTGGCCTCGACGGCCAGGGAACGGGCTCGCTGCGACGCGGCGGCCACCACCGTGCTGCCCCACATGCTCGCCTCGATCAGGGCTAGGTCGAGCTCCGGTCCCCAGGTCAGCTGCCAACTTTCCCGGAACGTCCCGATGTTCTGGGTCCGGCCCTGCTGCGGCGCGCCCCACCGCACCCCGAGCAGGGTGAGCCGGTACAGCAGGTGGCTGCGGGCCAGGTCGTTCGGCTTACGCAGGTCCAGGTCATAGTCGCGGGGCTGCACCTCCGGGCGCAGCCGCAGGCTGCGCTGCTGATCTTGCAGGTCCCGCTGCAGCGGCATCATGGGCGTGGCGGCCGGCACCGCGCCGAGCCGCTCGCCGACCACCAGGCGCCGCTGGATGAGCCCTACGAGCAGGTCACTGCCCTCACATAGCACCGCGCGGGCCGCCTCGGTGACCTCCTCCAGGCCCGCCAGCGGCCGCCCGCGCAGCGCGGCCAGCGCCTCGGCCAGCCGGACCGACTCGATCACGTGCGCGGACGACGCCGGAACGCCCTCGTCCCGCAGCACGGCGGCGGCCTTGGCCAGCCACCGCTCGACGGGCTGCCCATCGCAGGAGAACAAGTGGTCGTACCAGCCCGGGGAGCGGATGCCGGCGCCGTAACCCGAGGTGTAGGCGAGACGGCCGTAGGTCCACGGGATCCAGGTGAAGGTGGCCCTTACCTTCGGCAGGCCGCGCAGTAGCCGGTCGTCGGCCGCCGCGGGCGGGAGGTGCTGCAGCGCTGGAACGTGCCAGGCGCCGCAGACCACCGCGATTCGCTGGTAGCCCTCCTTGGTCGTCCGGCGCAGCACCTTACGCATGTACGCCTCGCGGGCCACGTCGCGCTGATCGGGTTCGGGATCTTCCGCGCGGAGGAACCCGATGGCTTCCGCCAGGGCGTCGAAGACTGCGGGTCCCGGGACGTGCTCGACCACGTCTTCCCACCAGCGCTCCGGGTCGTCGTAACCGGCTGCCGTGGCCAGGTCGCTGATCGGGTCGGTGCGTGACTGCTGTCTTCTGCTGTCGGTCATGGCCAGCTGGTGCGCGGCTGGCAGGTCGCAGAACCGGACCGGTACGCCCGCGCGCAGCGCGTACCTGATCGCCTGCCACTCTGGCGAGAACACCGCAAACGGCCAGAACGCCGCCGTCTTCGGCTGTCCCGGCACGTACCCGAGCAACGCCACCGGCGGCCGCATCTCCGGATCGCGCACCAGCTCCAGCAGCGCGTCCGCCTCGGGCGGCCCCTCGATCAGCACCACATCAGGCTCGAGTTCAGCCAGGGCCTCGCGCAACGACCGCGCCGATCCCGGTCCGTGATGCCGGATGCCGTACAGCGCCGGGCCGGTCACTAGCCGGCCGCCTCGCGGCACGCGCGGTAGAAATCGCTCCAGTCGTCCCGCTCGCGGACCACGGTTTCCAGGTACTCCTGCCACGCCACCCGGTCGGACACCGGATCCTGGATGACCGCGCCGGTGATGCCGCCTGCCACGTCGGCGGGGCGGAGCACGCCGTCGCCGAAGTGCGCGGCCAGGGCCAGGCCGCTGGTGATGACCGAGATCGCCTCGGCGGGGGACAGCGTCGCGCTCGGCGACTTGACCTTTGACCGGCCGTCTTCGGTGACGCCCTGGCGCAGCTCGCGGAAGACCGTGACCACGCGCCGGATCTCCTCGGCGCCGGGCTTGATCTCCGGCAGCCCGATCGAGCGGCCGAGCTGAGCGACCCGCCGGGTGACGATCTCCACCTCCTGCTCGGCCGAGGACGGCACCGGCAGCACCACGGTGTTGAACCGCCGGCGCAGCGCGCTGGACAACTCGTTCACGCCGCGGTCCCGGTCGTTGGCGGTGGCGATGACGTTGAAGCCGCGTACCGCCTGCCGCTCGCTAGCTAGCTCCGGGATCGGCAGCGTCTTCTCCGACAAGATGGTGATCAGCGCGTCCTGCACGTCAGAGGGCATCCGGGTCAGCTCTTCGACGCGGGCGATCTGGCCCGCGGCCATGGCCCGCATGACCGGGCTGGGCACCATGGCCTCCCAGGACGGTCCCTCCGCGATCAACCGCGCATAGTTCCAGCCGTACCTGACCGCCTCCTCGGCGGTCCCCGCGGTGCCCTGCACCATCAGCGTCGAGTCGCCGGAGATGGCCGCGGCCAGGTGCTCAGACAGCCAGGTCTTGGCCGTGCCCGGCACGCCGAGCAGCAGCAGGGCGCGGTCGGTGGCCAGCGTGGCCACGGCAACCTCGACCAGGCGGCGGGAGCCGACGTACTTCGGCGTGATCTCGGTGCCGCCGGCCTGCCCGCCCAGCAGGTAGGTCGTCACCGCCCACGGGGACAGCCGCCAGCCCGGGGGACGCGGCCGGTTGTCGGCGGTGGCCAGGGCGGCCAGCTCGGCTCGGTGCTCGTCCTCGGCGTGCGGACGCAGCACCACCTGGGGCTCAGCCGTCGTTTCCGTCATCGCTCAGCTCCTTCAGCATGTCGTGGCGAAACCGCAGCACGCCAAGCGCCGCGCCGACGACCGGCAAGGCGTCCGGCCGCGGCTCGGGCAGCGTATCTGGTGCGCCCAGCGCGGGATCAGCGCGGCGGGCTAGTCGCTGCAGCGCCTGGATCTCCCCGGCCATGCGCGGCGGGCGGCCGGTGAGCGCGTGGCCGATCAGAGCGGCCGTCCATTCGTGGTCACGCTGGGCGATCGCCGCGCGTACCCAGCCGGTGAACAGTACCGGCGCCCAGTCACCCGAGGGCAAGGCCGCGACCTGCGCGGCGGTCAGGCCGGATCGGTCAGTCCAGGTCCGTAGCGGAGTCCGGGCGACGATCTCGAGCACGAGGCGGCCCCGGTCCGGCTGGGAGGGTTCGGCGGTCGGCGGCGTGATGACCAGGCGCGGGCCGCGAGCGGCGTGCTCGATCCGTACGTAGCGTCGGGCACGTTCGGTCATCTGCTTCCCCAACGCCGAGCCGGGCAGGCTCGCCAGCAGATCGGCGGCCTGGCGGCGCACGTCCTCGGGGTGGTCGTGCCGAGCGGCTTCGAGCAGCGGCTCGTCCGCCGGACTGAGCCGGTCGGCCAGCACGGACAAGAACATTACCCGCTCGGCGGGGCCCGCCGCGTCCCAGCCGCCGCGGATCAGGTCCCGGGCCGCGTCCGGATCACTGGCCAGCAACCAGGCCAGGTAGCGGCGCCGCTGGGCGGTGTTGCCGAGCCGCCACGCGTCCTGGCCGGACAGGGCGGATGCCGCCGCGAACTCCCAGTCCGGGTTGAGTCCGGCCAGCCATCTGGCGCGCGGCCCGCCCGCCTCGGCGACCAGATCCGCCAGTGCGGGATCCGCCGACCTGGCGCGGCGTGCCCGGTCAAGGAGCACGGGAAGTGACTGGGGCGCCGCCCGCAGGCCGCGGGCGGTGACCGCGGTCAGCCACTCGGTCAGCAGTTCCGGGTACTCGCCAGCGAGCAGCCGCGCCAGCCGACGGTCAGCGGCCGGGCTCACCACGGGCCGCGAGTCGGGCTCGGACTGGGGGAGTGGCTGGGCGTAATCGGGCCGGCGACCCGCCCGGCGGGCCGCGGTCAGCAGCGCGGCCCGGTCGAGCAGGACGGCCGCTGGATCGCCGCCGTCGTCTTCGGCGGGGGGCAGGCCGGGGATACCGACCGCGGGAACCACGGCCCGTTCGGTACCGATAAGACTCGCGGTGACCAGGTCGTGCCATGTACTCACAGCGGTACCGGCCTTCCGCCCTGGTCCCAGGCGGTCAGCGGCCACAGGCCGCGCGGGGTCCACTCGCCGGCCACCGTCAGCGGCTCGCCGCCGGACAGCGCGAACAGCGCCCAGCAGTCGCCCGCGCCCGGGTGCAGCGGCACGGCGTCGCCGGCCTGGTCGTACAGGCTGGGTAGCGGGGCGCGGGCCGGGGTGGCGTCCAGCACGACGGGCCAGGTGTCTAGCCAGGGGTCCTCGCCGAGCGCGGCCGCGTACCCGGCCAGCAGGCCTGTGACGGTGACACCCGTCGGCGGGCGGCCGGGGAAGGTGTCGCGTCGGGTCGCGAGCAGGGCGCGGAGCCGGACGGCGGCGGGGTAGAAGGCCAGGTCAGCGTCGACCTCGGTGCCGACGCTGAGCGAGTCATCCAGCGACTGGCCGACGGCGGCAAAGCTGAGCACGAGCGCGGTCCGGCCGGTGTCGCGGCCGCGCAGCCAGACCCGGCGGGTCCGGATCCGGTCCTGGTCCAGATCGCGCCTGGCCAGCACCTGCCAGTAATCCCCGACCGGCGTGGCGCTGGCCAGCACCTCGGCCTGGCGGACGGTGAAGCCGACTCGCGATCGAACGGTGTCCCGCAGCGGCGGCGGCAGCCCGGCCTGGTCCCGGCCGGCCGCGGCCAGCAGCCAAAGCAGCGCGTACTCCTCGAGCAACCGCCCCTCCCAGCCAGCCCCGGAGTACGGGACCGCGGCCAGCGCGCGGAGGCGTTCGGCCAGGCCAGGCGCCTGAGCATCGACCATCCGGGCGGCGATGTCGTCCCAATGCCGATAACCGGCCCGCTGGCTGGCGGCTAGGCCCTG
Source organism: Actinomycetota bacterium (assembly GCA_003136255.1). Classification (GTDB taxonomy): domain Bacteria; phylum Actinomycetota; class Actinomycetes; order Streptosporangiales; family Streptosporangiaceae; genus Palsa-504. The sequence continues at coordinate 21,836 of PLDT01000169.1, read as the reverse complement.
GCGGACCTGATCGCAGAGCCAGCGGTCGAGCTCGACCAGGCCGGTCGCGACGCGGGCCTCCCGTTGCTCGGCTCGGCGCTGGGCCGCGGCGGGGTCGGCCGGGGCCTTGGGGTTCTGCGGGTCACTGGTCCTGGCGGCGCGTTCGGCAATCCAGCTCGCGGCCCACTCGGGCGGGTCGTCGTTCGTCCCGACCACGCCGTCGGACCACAGCAGGAGCAGAGCGAGCGCGTGCTTGCACGGAAACTTCCGGCTCGGGCAGGAGCAGCGGTACGCGGGACCCGACAGGTCGATCACGGTGCGGTAGGGCGCGGTGGCGCTGCCCCGGCACTCACCCCACAGCGCACGGTCGTCCGCGGCCGCCGCCACCAGCCACGACCGGCCGGACGTCAGGGGCTGCGCGGCCCGCAGCGACGACGCGTCGGGCGCCAGTGCGAGCACTCCAGCGCGATCCCAGCGACCGGTCACAGAGGCACCTTATGCGCGCCGCCGACATTCTCCTCGTGGCGAGGGCTGCGGGCGGCATAAAGGGGAGCGGCCGGTAGTTGGCTACAGCCGGAAATAGCCAGGGATTAGGAGGCAGGCCAGTGAAGGCAGTCCGGTTCGATGAGTACGGCGGGGTCGAGGTCCTGAAGGTCGTGGACGTGCCGCGCCCGGTGCCGGGGGCGGGACAGGTCCTGGTCCAGGTCAAAGCGGCGGGGATCAACCCGGGCGAGGCCAAGATCCGCGAGGGGCTGCTGGCCGCCAGGTGGCCTGCCACGTTCCCGTCCGGTGAGGGCAGCGATCTGGCCGGGATCGTGGCCGAGACCGGGCCCGGAGTGAGCGGCGTTTCGGTCGGCGACGAGGTGATTGGCTGGACCGACAACCGGGCCAGCCAGGCCGAGTACGTGGTGGTCGAGGAGCAGCACCTGACCCCCAAGCCGGCCGGGGTGCCCTGGGAGGTGGCCGGGGCGCTGTTCGTGGCCGGGGCCACCGCGTACGCGGCGGTCCGGGCGGTCAGCCTGACCGAGGGCGACACGGTGGTCGTCTCCGGCGCCGCCGGCGGGGTCGGCTCGCTCGCGGTCCAGCTGGCCCGGCGGGCCGACGCCACCGTGATCGGGCTGGCCAGCCAGGCCAACTTCGGCTGGCTTGCCGGGCACGGCGTCATTCCCGTGGCCTACGGCGACGGGGTGGCCCACCGGATCCGGCTGGCGGCCGGCAAGGTGGACGCGTTCATCGACACGTTCGGCGCGGACTACGTACAGCTGGCCCTCGAGCTTGGCGTCGAGGCGTCTCGCATCGACACGATCGCCAACTTCGAGGCGGTCGCCCGGTACGGGGTCAAGGGGGATGGCAACGGAGCCGGGGCCAGCGCGAGCGTACTCGCCGAACTTGCCGGGCTGATCGCGGCCGGCGAGCTCGAGGTGCCGATCGCGGCGACGTTCCCGCTCGACCAGGTCCAGGACGCCTACCGGCAGCTCGCAACGGGCCACATCCTCGGCAAGATCGTGCTGCTGCCATAAGTCACTATCCCGGCCGACCCGGACAAAGCGTACTGTCATGGTATGGCCGAGATGCTGCCGTTGTTCCCGCTCGGGGCCGTGCTCTATCCCGGCATGCTGTTGCCGCTGAATATCTTCGAGGAACGCTACCGGCAGCTCGTCCGGGATCTGCTCGCACGGCCCGAGCCCCGGCGGTTCGGCGTGATCGCGATCCGCAAGGGTCGTGAGACCGGGATCGACGGGGTGCAGTCGCTGTACGAGATCGGCTGCACCGCGATATTGCGGCGGGTCGACCAGCTCGACGACGGGCGCTTCGACCTGGTCACCGTGGGCACGCAGCGGTTCAGGCTCCTGTCCCTCGATCAGACGCTGCCGTACCTGCAGGGCGAGGTCGACCTGCTCGCCGAGGATCCGGTCGACCCGGCGCTCGCCGCACCGTTCGTGCGCGCGGTCCAGGTCGCGTTCCGCGCCTACCTGGAGGCGCTCACCGAACGGGGCGGCGCTACCGTCCGGATCGAGGAGCTGCCCAGTGAGCCGGGGCTGCTCTCCTATGTCATCGCCGCCACCATGGTTATCGACCTGCCCGAACGGCAAGGCCTGCTCGACCAGGCCGACACCGTACGCCGGCTGGATGCCGAACGCGCCCTGCTGGCCCGGGAAACCGCCATGCTGCGCGCCACCACGTCCCGGCCCGCTCCGGACCTGCGGTATACGCCGTACAGTCCTAACTGAACAGGTAAACCGGCCGGTCAGGTGGATTGGCCGCAGGGCCGGGTAGGTTCATGCCATGTCTGAACCGGAAACCCAACCGGACGAGATCTCGGTGCGCGCCGCCGAGGTAGCCGCCGACGTCACCGAGGCCGAACGCCCGCAGGACCGGCAGCGGCTGGCCGCGGCCTTCGTCAAGGCCGCGGGCTCGAGCGCGCGCGTGGCCGGGCGCGGAACCCGGGCCGTATGGCGCGGGATGGGGACGGCGCGGCGCGGGGCCGGCTCGGGCACCGGCTGGCTGGCCGGGCAGGTGACCGCGATGGCGCCACGGCTGCGGGTACGGGACCAGGCGGCGCTGCGGGAGCAGTTCCCCGGCCAGTCCGCCGATGACATCGCCGACAGCCTCATCGACGGGGCATCTCGTGCTTCGGCGGCGGCCGGGGGAGCCGCGGGGGTGTGGGCCGCGCTGCCGGCGCTACCCGCCTTCCCTGTCGAGATAGCGGCGGAGACCTTGGCCGTGGTCGGGATCGAGATCAAGCTCATCGCCGAGTTGCACGAGGCGTACGGCACGCCGGCCCAGGGCAACCTCCCGGAGCGGATGAGTGCCTACGTGGCCGCCTGGGCGCACCGCCGGGGCGTGTTCATGATTCCCGGCGGGGTGATATTCGCCGCCGGATCCCCACTGGCCCGGCTGCTGCGCAGGCGACTGGCCGCGAGGGCGGGCCGGAGTGCGTTTTCGCTGGCCCCGCTGCTCACCGGCGCCGCCGCGGGCGCCTACCTGAATAGCCGCGAGACGCGCAGGCTCGGCCAGGCCATACGCCGCGATCTGCGCCGCAAGGCGCTCCCGGGTCCGTGAGGCCGGCAGAGACCGGTCGTCGGCGCGGGCCGACTAGGGTTTGCCAGCGACGTTTTGCAGCCGCAACTCGCCGTGGGCGATGAGCCGCCCCGATTCGTCGGTGATGTCGACGCGCCACAACTGCTGGGTGCGTCCCTGACTGAGCGCGGTGGCCTCGAGGTTCACCCGTCCCTGGGTGGCCGAACGCAAGAAGTGGGTGGTGTTCGTCAGCCCGACCGCCACCTGACCCTGATCGCGTACCGCCGTGCTGGCGCCGACGCTGGCCGCGCTCTCGACGGCGGTCGTGTAGACGCCGCCGTGGACGATGCCCCACGGGGTGTGGTGGTCCTGGTTCAGGTCCAGGTGCCCGGTGACCCGGGTCGCGGTGATCTCGTCGAAGACGAGGCCCGCCGCCCGCAGGAAGGCGCTGCCGCCCTCGAGCGAGGCGACTTCGAGGCTCGGGGTGACCGCGGGACGGGTGGTCAGCGTGCCTTGCTCAGCGGCCATGGCCGTTCCCTCCTGACGGGGATTGGTGTGGTTCGATGACCAGGCACGTGGTGGTGCCATGCGCATACAGCGTGCCATCGGGCCCGGTGATCTCGCCCGACGCGGTGATAACCCGACGGCCGGAGCTGATCACCCGCCCGGTCGCCACCACGCTGGGGGTGTTCACGGTCAGCGGCTTGACCATGTTCACCTTCAGCTCAAGGGTGCTAAACACCCGGCCGCGGTCGACGGTGGAATGCGCGGCGCAGCCCATGGCCGAGTCGAGCAGGACGCAGAACACGCCGCCGTGGACCGATCCGATCGGGTTGTACAGGTGCTCGCCGACCTCGAGCGAGAACGCCACCCGGCCTGGCTGGACATCGACGATGCCCATCCCGAGCAAGACGGCGATCGGCGGCGGCGGGATGCGCCCGTCTGCGATCGCCCGCAGGTAGTCCAGGCCGCTCAAGTCGAGCGCCAGCGCGGCGCCGACCATGGGGTCCTCCCAGGTGACCTCGCGGCGTCGCATAAGTTTCTTCACAGAACTCACTCTAGGGTTAGTGCGTTCTATAACGCAACCCTCTATGCTGGGCTCGTGCAAAGGACCAGCTTCGAGGACGTCACCTGCTCGGTCGCGCAGTGCCTCGACGTCGTGGGCGAGTGGTGGAGCCTGCTCGTCGTCCGGGACGCGTTCCTCGGCGTGACCCGCTTCGATGACTTCCAGGCGCGCCTGGGCATTTCCCGCAACATCCTCACCCAGCGGCTGAACCACCTGGTCGAGGCCGGGATCCTCAAGCGCGTTCCCTATCAGGACCGTCCGCCGCGCGCTGAGTACCGGCTCACCGACAAGGGGCGCGACCTGTGGCACGTGGTAACGGCGATGCGCCAGTGGGGCGACCGATGGGCGGCACCCAGCGGGCCGCCGGTGGAGACCAGGCATGCCGGCTGCGGGCACATCGTGACGGCCGTGCCGACCTGCTCGCACTGCGGCCAGCCGCTGGACGCGCGCGCGGTGACGGCCATACCGGGCCCCGGGGCCTCCGAGGGCGACTTCGACCGGACCGCGCTCAGTCGTCAGGGATGACCGGCTCGAGGTCCCGGAGCCGTTCGGGATTGGCGACCCGGTCGATGGCGGTGATCGCGCCGCCGGTGACGGTAAACACGTAGGCGACCCGGAGTCGTCCGCCCGGAGCCCAGACCGCCCCGGCGAGCCCGGCCAGCAGGGCCGGGCGCGCTCCGTGACCGTATTCGATGAAGACGCTGGCCACGGCGTGAGCGCCGAGGATCTCCTCGGGCGCGCCCAGCCGGACGCCGTCGGGGTCGGTGCGCAGGGCGACGTCGGGGTCAAGCAGAGCCACCAGGGCGGCGAAGTCACCGCCACGTGAGGCAGCCAGGAAGGCCGTGACCACCTCCCGCTGGCGGGCCGGGTCGCTGCCGGGGTTCGGGCCGGCCGCCCGGACCCGGCGCCGGGCGCGGCTGGCGAGCTGGCGGGCGGCGGCGGGGGAGCGTTCGATGACCGGCGCGATCTGGTCGAAGGGGACGTCGAACATGTCGTGCAGGACGAACGCCAGGCGTTCGGTCGGAGTGAGGGTGTCGAGCACCACCAGTAGCGCGAGTCCGACCGAGTCAGCCATGAGCGCCTGGTGTTCGGGGTCGGCGTCGCTCACCGGCTCGGGAAGGTGTTCGCCGATGGGCTCTTCACGCCGCGACCGACGCGAGCGCAGCAGGTCCAGGCACACCCGGGCCACGATCGTGGTGAGCCAGCCGCCCATGTTCTCGACGCCCTCGACGCCTTCGGCGCCGGACCGGCTGAGCCGCAGCCAGGCCTCTTGCATGGCGTCGTCCGCCTCGGCGGCCGAGCCGAGCATCCGGTGAGCCACCGCGTGCAGGCGCGGCCGGTGCGCCTCGAAGCGCTCCACCAGCCAGTCACCCTCGTCCACCGGGCACCCCCTCGTCGAGATCCGTCATAGCACTGTCGGATGGGATCCGGTCGATGTGACACGAGGGCCTGGTGCTCGGCTTCGACGAGATCCTGCTGGCCTGGCGCCACGCCACCGCCGCGGCTGCCCTGGGTTTCCTGGATGACATCGCCGCGAAAACCGAGGCTCGCCGCTCCTAGGAGAGGCCGCCTAATCCTGAGATCAAGCCNNCCCAACCCCGCTACCGGGGAGACCCTGGCCCAGGTCGCCGAAGGCGATGCGGAAGACATCAACCGCGCCGTTCGCGCCGCCCGCCGGGCCTTCGAAGACGGCCCGTGGAGCCGGATGACCCCATCGGATCGGGGTCGGCTCATCTGGAAGATCGGCGACCTCATCCTTGAGCACGCCGACGAGCTCGCCCAGCTGGAGTCGCTCGACAACGGCAAGCCGGTCGGCGTGGCGCGCGCCGCCGACGTCCCACTGGCCGCGGACCTGTTCCACTACATGGCCGGATGGGCCACCAAGATCGAGGGCAACACGATCAACATCTCCGTGCCCTACATGCCGGGCGCGAACTTCCACTCCTACACCCTGCGCGAGCCGGTCGGCGTCGTCGGACAGATCATCCCGTGGAACTTCCCGCTGCTGATGGCCGCGTGGAAGCTCGGTCCTGCCCTGACCACCGGCAACACCGTAGTCCTCAAGCCGGCCGAGCAGACGCCGCTGACCGCGCTGCTGCTCGCCCAGCTAATCGCCGAGGCCGGCATCCCGGACGGAGTGGTGAACGTGGTCACCGGCTTCGGCGAGACCGCGGGCGCGGCCCTGGCTGCCCACGACGACGTCGACAAGGTCGCCTTCACCGGCTCTACCGAGGTCGGCAAGCTGATCGTCGCGGCCTCGGGGGCCACCAACCTGAAGAAGCTGACCCTGGAACTCGGCGGCAAGAGCCCCAACATCGTGTTCGACGACGCCGAGGCGGGTGCGGTCGAGGGCGCGGCCAACGCGATCTTCTTCAACCACGGCCAGTGCTGCGTGGCCGGCTCGCGGCTTTTCGTTCAGGAAGACCGGTTCGACGAGGTGGTCAACGGCGTAGCCGAGATCGCCAAGGGCATCAAGCTCGGCCCCGGCATGGAGTCCGGGACGCAGATGGGCCCGCTGGTCTCCGAGGAGCAGCTGCAGCGGGTCACCGGGTTCCTGGAGTCCGGCGTGTCCGAGGGGGCGACCACGCTGACCGGCGGCGGCCGCTTCGGCGACAACGGCTACTTCGTCGAGCCCACGGTGATCACCAACACCCGGCCGGACATGAAGATCGTCCGCGAGGAGATCTTCGGGCCGGTCGTGGTCGCGGAGCCGTTCCGCAGCCTGGACGAGATCGCCAAGGAGGCCAACAACTCCGTCTACGGCCTGGGCGCCGGGATCTGGACCAGGGACATCTCCAAGGCCCACGCCCTGGCCAAGAAGCTCCGGGCCGGGACCGTCTGGATCAACTGCTACAACGTCTTCGACGCGTCCCTGCCGTTCGGCGGGTACAAGCAGTCTGGCTGGGGCCGTGAGATGGGCCACGCGGCCCTCGAGGCCTACACCGAGGTCAAGGCGGTAACCGCCCAGTTGTAGACATTCCCGAAACGGGGGGCCGTCCTTAGGACGGCTCCCCGTTCGCTGCACCAGTAACGTCTGACACTCCGCACTCGCCTTGGCATCTGTCTCTGGCATATGGGGCCGGTGCGGGCCTGCTGTTACCGGAGCGGTTCAGCCGCTGCTGCCGGGAGCCGGGCTGCCGATCCGGCTATGACCAGGGCCCACCCGATGGCGATCCTCGGCCTGCGCCGCTGCACGGCCCGGGCCACCCAGGGGACATAGAACACGACGGTATAGGATTCGCTGGCGATCGCGAGCACCGTCAGCCGCCGCGGGTGGCGCAGGCCCCACCACACGCCGAGGACCATCCCCACGGCAGTGGATGCAAGTTTGTACTGGGGGGTGCCCGTGGCCTTGAACAAGGGGGCGGCCCGCGATAGGTAGCGGTTTAGGCGGCGGGCCGCGGGTGTCGGCGTCCGGACGGCAGCCGGGGTCTTGGTGCCAGGCTCTGGCAGCGCTCCCTCCCTTTGCAGCCGCTGCATGTTCTGCTCCATGTTCTGTCGCACCTCGGCCGGGGTCGGTGCTTCCGTGCCCAGGCCCCACGCCACCAGCCCGTAGCCAGCAGCGCTCGTCCACGCGGCCAGGGCCCGCCGCCGGCGCCCGGCGGCCCAGTGCCCGGCCCCGACGGCGGCCTGGGTAACAACCGGGACGACCGGGCCCACCCATCCGAGCACCCCCGAGGGCCTGGCCCCATCCAGAATGGGCAAGCCCATCCGCAGCACCTGGGCCCAGCTGTTATCACTAGCCATCCCGGCATTGTCGCCCAGACGGCGTGTGTGTGCCAAGCTCCCGGGCTGCCACGGGGCCTTCGGCGCCGCCAAGGACTGCTGTCTGTCCTGGTGATCCGGCCTGGGTCCGCCTCAGCGCCCCATCGCGGCGGCGCTCACCGTCGCCGGTATGACGACCGTCTCGCCGCTGGTCACACCAGACGTGTCGTATCACCTGGAGTGCCAGTAACTGCTGACTCCGACCAGACCGACACGGCCCTCCGGTCGGTCTCCACCCGGCAGGCGGCGCCGACGCTGAGGTCGGGCACCTCGAGGGTCCGGGCTCGGAGCTCGATACCGGAGGACAACAACACCACCACCTCCACGGTGCGGCCTAGGTCGATGATGTCGGTCACCCGCCCGGGGCCGAGGTCGACGGTCGGCCCGTTGCCGCCCGACGGCGACGGTCCCGGCCGGACCTGAACGGCTTCGGGCGGCACCTGCCACAGCAGCCGAGCGCCGGCCGGCAGACCCGTAGCAAGGCCGACCGGAACACCGCCACCTGGGACGCCGGGGCCGAGGTCCCGGCCGGTGAGCAGCACGCCGTCGGCACCGGCCTCGCCCTCGAAGAGGTTGTCGATGCCGAGCAGGCGACCGATCTTGGCCGAAGCGGGGCGCTGGTACACGTCGCGGCAACTCCCGGACTGGAGTACCTGCCCGTCGCTCACGACCATGATTTCGTCGGCCAGCATCGCCGCCTCCTCCGGGTCGTGGGTGACCAGGACCGTAGAGAGGTTGACCTCGCGCTGCAGGCGGCGCAGCTCCCGCCGTAGCTCGGCCCGTACCGGGGCGTCCAGCGCGGAAAACGGCTCGTCGAGCAGCACCACCCGAGGATCCCCGGCGAGCGCTCGGGCCAGGCTGACCCGCTGGCGCTGCCCACCGGAGAGCTGCTCCGGCAGCCGGTCGAGGAGGCCGTCGAGGTGGAGGGTCTGCAGCCACCAGGCGGCCCGGGCTGGATCCGCGTCGACGCCGAAGACCGCCTGCTGCCAGACCGTGCGTCCGGGCATCAGGCCGAAGCCCTGGGGGACGTAGCCGACCCGGCGCCGCTCGGGTGCGGTGCGGCTCACGTCGACATCGCCGTAGGTCACGGTCCCGGCGTCCGGCCCGAGCAGCCCGGCGAGGACCCGCAGCGTAACCGACTTGCCCGAGCCTGACGGTCCCACGACCGCCAGGCGGTGGGCGCCTTCGGGGTGCGCCACCCGCAGGCGGAACGTCCCGACGGTGACGTCGATGTCGAAGCCCACCGGGGCCAGCGGAGTCGGCACGGGAGCGAGCGGCGCCGGGATCAGTCGGCGCCGGACGCGGGCCGGGCGCCGCACGCGGACCGCGGCGATCGCCAGCACGGCGACGCCGAAGGCGAGGATCGTCGGGGCTTCGGCCAGCGACAGTGGCCCGGAGGAGAACAGGTTGTCGACGTAGACCGGGAGGCTGTAGGGGTGGTA
>PLDT01000169.1:0-12521 GCA_003136255.1 Actinomycetota bacterium | reverse complement strand
GCCAGCGGGAGCTGGACGACCACGCCCACCGCCGAGGACAGCCACCCTCGGCGGTGGGCCAGGACGTACGCCAACGGGATGCCGGTCACCACTCCGATCAGCACCGAGATGGTGGCGCCCGCGACCGACACCCACAAGGCCGACCAGAGTCCAGGGTCGTTCCAGCCTTCACCGTGCCCACCGATGACGCGGTAGACGAACGCCCCGACCGGATATGCCAGGTAGAGGACCAGCAGGACGCCGAGCCCGCGCAGCAGGCGCGGCGCCCCGCCAGGGGTCACGAGTTAAACAGGCTCGTGAGACCGCTCGGCACGCCGGAACCGGTCACCGTCGCCGGCGAGACGATGTCGAAGTTGTCAGCCTTCATCTCGGCTTGACCGGTGGGGCCGAGGAGGAACTTGATGAAGGCCTCGGCCGCAGCCAGGTGGGGGGCCTTGTTGACCAGCGTGATCGTGTAGTCGCCGGCGAGGCTGGTGCCGGTGAGCATCACGAAGGGGCTGTCCTGGGAGTTGGCGTCGGCCTCGTACATGAACGCACCGTCGAGCTGTCCGGTCTGGATGTCGGCCTCTTCAGGATCTTCCGAGTAGACGTCCGACGTCTCGGTCGCGAGCGTCTTCAGCGCCGGGAGATTCTGCGCCGTCGCCGTCTCCTCGAGGGCCTTGACGGCCAGCACGCCGCCGGGGTCCTGGGTCGGGTCGGTCCGCCCGAGGCGGAACCCGGGCAGGGTGATCACCTTGTACCACGGCATGGTCTGCAGGTCCTTGGCGAACTTGCTCTTGGGGTAGTACCCAAGGACCTCCGGCGACGAGGCGAAGGCCGCGTACCACGAGACCCAGTTACCGTTCGCGCTGCCCTCAAGGGTGGTGTCCACCGCTGGCGAGGCACTGACGAAGACGTCGGCGACCGCGACCCCGTTCTTGATATCAGCCGCGAGGGTCCCCGATCCGTGCGAGGTGTCGACCAGCGTGTAGCCGGTCGCGGTGTGGAACGCCGGTCCGACCGACTTGGTCATCAAGGTGTCGAGGGACCCAGCGGAGAACACGTCGACGTCGCCACTCGGCAAAGCGCTCTTAGAGCTGGCAGGCGCGGAGCTGGCAGGCGCGGAACTGGAGGACGTGGTGCTGGAAGAGGCGCTGCTGCTGCATCCCGTAGCCAGCGCGGTGCAGGTTATGGCGAGCAGAGCGAGAAGAGGCGCTCTTTTCCTGGTCAACAGAGGGATCATTCCCAGAACCTTGCCACTGTTAGTTGCGCTACGCAAGGAACCGAGACACGCCGTGAGAGGCTGGTTGTGATTTCTTAGCCCAAACGACACTTAACGCGGTGAAACTCTGTTGGCAGTGCCTCCGCCCACCGGGCATTGTTAATCAGATGAGCATCCCCGATTCTCCGCCCGTGCCGGACTTTGACGACCTGCGCGGGCTGGCTCGCGGTCTGCGGCTGCTCGTCGAGGTCGGGGCCAGGACGCTGGCCGAGGACGCGGGCCCCTCTGAGGTCGCCGTCCGTGTAATCGCGCACCTCGGCTGCGAGCTGTCCGCCGTGGTACAGGTCACCGAGCGGTTTCCGTCCTGGGAGAACGTGAACATCCAGCGGGGCGTCGACGCCTACCTGGCAGCACAGCACACTCAGCCGGACTGGTTCGGCGCGGCAGGGATCGGCCACCGTCCGCACGAGGACATGCTGTCGTTGATCAACATGCCCGCTCATTTCGGGTCGCTCCGCATGATGGGCGGCGGAGTCCGGGTTGGGCCCGCCGGTGACCTGCGAGCCGGGGCCGCCAGCTACGGCACGGCCCCGGTCGGGCCGCAGGAGAACACCGAGGTCGTGACGTTCGGACTGGTGACGACGACGGCGCCGGACGGCACGCCGGTGGTGATCGGCCTCCGTGACGAAAGCCGGTTCGGCCCGCCCTTCTGTAACCTCGAGATACTCGCGGCCGACCAGGCCGCCGCCACCGCGACCCGCGACGAGATCGAGCGGTTGATACGCGCGCACGATGTGTTCCGCGGTCAGGTGCTCAGCTTTAGTGCGAGCGAGCACCATGGCAACGAACTCGTCACGTTCCTGCCCCGGCCCGTGATCGCGGCACAGGAGGTGGTCCTGCCCGAGGGCGTGCTGGAGAACATCGAGCGGCACGTCATCGGTGTCGCCGAGTGGTCGCGGGAACTGCTGGACGCCGGCCAGCATCTCAAGCGTGGTCTGCTCCTGCACGGCCCGCCGGGAACCGGCAAGACGCACACCATCCGGTTCTTGACCGGCCGGCTGACCAGCAGCACGATCATCTTGCTCACCGGCCGGTCCATTCGCTTCATCGACCAGGCCGCCGCCCTGGCCCGGCGTCTGCAGCCGTCGATGGTGGTGCTGGAAGACGTCGATCTGGTCGCTACCGACCGCGATCTCGCCCAGGACGGAAACCCGCTGCTGTTCTCTCTCCTCGACGCGATGGACGGGGTCGGCGCCGACGCCGACGTGACGTTCGCGCTGACTACCAACCGGGCTGACATCCTCGAGACGGCGCTGGCCGACCGTCCGGGGCGAGTCGACCTGGCGATCGAGATTCCGCGGCCCGACGCGCGGTGCCGCCTGCGCCTGCTCCGGGTCTATGCGCGTGACCTGGCTATAGACGCTGACCTCGACGAGGTGGCCGCGGGCTGCGAAGGCGTCACCGCGTCCTTCATCAAGGAGCTGATCAGGCGGACCGTACTGGTGTCGTTGCGCGCCGGGGAACGCCCGCCGGTACTGCGCGACGCCCACTTCGCTGAGGTTCTCACCGAGATGAGTAGCGAGCATCACGCGCTGACCCGCGCCCTGCTCGGCGCGGGTCCTGACGGCGGGGAGTCTGGGGTCACCGAGCACGCACAGCGAGGAAGGAAGATCCGCTAATGCCGCATATCTGGCAGGCACTTGCTGGAACCGGTGCCGCGCTTGTGTTACAGCCGGACCCACTTGGCTTCGCAGCAGGAGAACAGGCCGAACATAATCAGGCCGATCGCGACGAGCAGCAGAAGCCACGGCCCGAGCGGCGTGGCGGCCAGCGCGCGCAGCGAGGAGTCGATGCCCTTGGCCTGCTCAGGCTGCGCGTCGACGGCCGCCACCACGAGGAAGATGCCCGAGGTCACGAACACGATGCCGCGGGCGATCCCGCCGTACCGGCCGAGCCATTCGACCACCCGCCGACTGCGGCGCCGCATCTGCCCGAGTTCCAGGTCACGGCGGAACTCCTTGCGCCAGGCCTGGTAGGCCAGATAGAGGCCGCCGCCGATGAAGGCGAGACCGATCACGACCACCAGGGCCTGACCGCCCGGGTACTTCAGGAGCGTCGCGGTCAGGTCGACGGACTGGGCGTCGCTGGACTTCGGGCTGCCCTCGCCGAGCGCGTACTTAAGGACGCCGTAGGCGATGACGGCGTAGATGACGGCACGGGCGAACGCGGACAGCCTCTTGCTGGCCTTGGTGTTGCCCGAACCCGGCGCGCCGTAGAGCGCCTCGCAGAGCCGCCACAGCGCCATGCCGATGAACCCGACGACCAGCAGCCACAGCAGGACGCCGCCCACCGGGGTGGAGCTGATGGAATGCAGCGCGCCGGTCCGGTCGGCCTGCTGGCGGGAGCGGCCGAAGGCGACCTGGACGGCGATCCAGCCGACGATGACGTACATAACGCCGCGCGCCGCCAGCCCGGCCCGGGCCAGCCACCGCAGCGCCTCACTGTTCGCGGCCCGTCGGCCGGAGCGAGCGCTCCGCCGGCCGCTGCGCCGCGCTGTCCGGGTGACCAACGTGCACTCCTCTCCTCGGGCGTCTTACGGCCTAGCCGCCTCACCACTTCCCCGGGAGCGGACTCCTATGCCAAACGCGGCAGCCCGATGGGCCGACGGGGAGGGTCAGCTATCGCGGACGGCGCCGCGCACCAGTTCGGTCGCGACGACCGCGATCTTGCGGCGCTCGGCCCGGGCCTGCGCCCGGATCTGCTCGTAGGCGGCCTGCGCGGAAAGTCCCTGCTGGCCGATGAGCACACCCTTGGCCTGCTCGATGATGGCCCGGGAGTTCAACGCGCCCTGCAGCTGCGTGGCCAGCACCGTCTGCTGCTCGCCCATCATCATGCTCGCGATGAGCAGGGCGGCGAGGTCGGTGAAGGCCAGCAGGGCCAGTTCCGCCTCGGCGGACCACGGATGCTGCTCCCGCGACAGCACCGCCACCACTCCGATGGCGTCCTGGTTGTAGGGGATGGGGCTGGCTAGCACGGCACGGACGCCCCGGTCCACCGCGGCCCGGTTGAAGGAGGGCCAGCGCGGGTCCGAGGCCAGATCATCGGCCCCCACCAGCACCTTGTCGTCGAACGCCGTGATGCACGGGCCCTCCTGGTGGACGATCTGCAGCTCCTCCAGGTGCCGGACCCGGTCATCGGAGACCGCCGCGTTGCGCAAGTGGTGCTCGGCGTCGGCCAGCATCAGACCCGCGCCGTCCACGGAGAAAATCGCGTGGGTCGTCTGCACGATCTGGTGCATCGCCTCGTCGACTCGCATCTCACCGAAGCGCAGCCGGCCGAGCTCCTTCAGGGCGTGACGTACATCCTGCGGCGTGACGGTCATGCTCGCTCCTAGGTCATCCCTCGATCTCGCAGCTGGCGTCGAGTCCGGTTAGCTCCAGAACCCGCCGGACCGCCCGGCTGGGGTGCCGGATAACCGTACGCCTGCCCTCGGGCAGGAACTGGCCCGCGCTGACGATCAGGCGCGCGGTGCCGCAATCGATGAAGCCGGTACCGGCTAGATCCACGATGAGCCGCCGCGGCCTGGTGCGCAGGATCGCCGACAGCTGCTCGGCCAGCACTGGTCTGGTGGTGAGATCCAGCTCACCGCTGATCACCATCGTGGCCGTCTCCTGTCTCACATCCACCTCGATCACCACCTGTATTCCCGGCGGGCCGGCCGAACCGCGGGCGGGCGGGTCAGGACGGGCAGGCGGGTCGGAAGAAGATGAGAGCCACGTCATGAGAACCCCACTCAACGGCAGCGGCCAGGGCTCGAGCCGACTGCTGTCAGGAGGCCTCTTCCTACGATCCAGGAAGACGCGGAGCCAGTACCGGCTTGGCGGCGGGCCGCGGGCGTCTAGGCGGCATCATGATCTGATCCAGTATGCCTCATGCGGCCGGCCCGCAGAGCCGAATGGCCGGTCCGCGGCGCGGATACGCCCCGCGCCTACGGGTCCGCCCGGGTCCGCTGGCCCGGGGAGTGTCTGTCAGGGTTGTTGTCATGCTGTGGATCGACCTTGAAGGTGCCGTCAACGTGCGCGACCTGGGCGGCCTCCCGACCGACGACGGCGGCCAGACGGTGAGCGGCCGACTACTGCGGGCTGACAACCTGCAGGAACTGTCGGCCTCCGACGTCAGCCGGCTCGTGCAGGACATCGGCGTGACCACTGTGGTCGACTTGCGCAGCTCAGCCGAACTGGCGGCCGAGGGCCCGGCGCCGCTGGATGCCATCCCCGGCGTCCGGCACACTCATCATCCGGTGGTACCCGAGATCGGATTGGCTACCGACGTGGTGGCCGAGGCATTGCTGGTCAAGAAGAGGCAGGACCAATCGCGCTTCCCGGGCGATCCCACCTGCGGGCACTACCTGGGCTACCTGGAGGACCGCCCGAACGAGGTGGTGGGCGCGGTGCGCAGCGTCGCACACGATCAGGGCGCGGCGCTCGTCCATTGCGCGGCCGGCAAGGACCGCACCGGCGTGGTGGTGGCACTGGCCCTCGCCGCGGCCGGTGTCCGGCCGCAGGCCGTGGTGGACGATTACGCCGCGACAGGGGAGCGCACCGAGGCCATCCTGAATCGCCTGCGCCGCTCACCCACCTACGCCCGGGACATCGACAGCAAGCCGGTCGAAGCTCACCGGGCCCGGGCGGAAACGATGACAGCCTTCCTCGAGCAGATGGATTCCCGTTACGGCGGGGTCACCCGCTGGCTGACCGATCATGGTCTCAGTGCCGGGGATCTGGACCTGCTGCGCGCCAAACTGCGCCGTCCGTTACCAACCTGATATCGCAGGCCGTCTGCGGTCTCACATGATGGGCGATCGGTACGAACCGGTCGCCGCAGGTCAGGGATGTTACCAACCTGACCAGTAACGGCTTCCCGGTCGCCATGGGCTGGATACCTCCCGTTTTTGTTGGCTAGTCATGATCTCGACTTGTCTAGCCAAGATTTGGCTTTTTGCATCCCGGGTTCCCGGGGACTGCGCTTGGGAGGGAAATAGTGCGCGCAAGGCACCTGATTGCGGCCACCGCCGCAGTTGCCAGCGGCCTGCTGCTCACTGCGGCTTGCGGCAGCTCGTCGAGTTCCAGCGGCAGCAGCACCGGCGGCAGTACCAGCAGCAGCACCACCAGCACCACTAACTGGGCGACCGCTACCTCCGCTGCGGCGGGCGGCGGCATGAGTGCCCTGGTCGCAGCGGCCGAGAAGGAAGGCCAGCTCAACGTCATCACGTTGCCCTCTAACTGGGCCAACTACGGCACGATCATGAAGGACTTCACCGCCAAGTACGGGATCAAGATCACCGACGCCAACCCGGACGGCTCCAGCCAGGACGAACTGAACGCCATCGCTCAGCTCAAGGGCCAGAGCCGCGCCCCCGACGTGGTTGACGTGGGTACCGCGTTCGCGGTCAAGGGCGACCAAGCAGGCGACTGGGCCCCGTACGAGGTAGCGACCTGGAGCAACATCCCAGCCGACGCCAAGGCCTCGGACGGCAGCTGGTACGCCGACTACGGCGGATACGTGGCGATCGGGTACAACTCGGCGACGGTAAAGACCCCGCCGACTTCGTTCGCGGACCTGCTCAAGCCCATCTACAAGAACCAGGTGGCCATCAACGGCAACCCGACCCAGGCGAGCGCCGCGTTCTCAGCCGTATTCGCCTCGGCGCTGGCCAACGGCGGCTCGCTCAACGACATCACCCCTGGTATCAACTACTTCAAGAAGCTGCACGACGTGGGCAACTTCGTACCGGTCGCGGCCAGCGCGGCGACGATGGAAAGCGGCCAGACGCCGATCGTGATCTGGTGGGACTACCTGCTGGCCTCCGAAATCGGCCCCAGCGTCCCCGGCCTGAAGATCGTGATCCCGTCGGACGCGTCCTACGCCGCCTACTACGACCAGGCCATCAGCAAGTACGCGCCCGACCCGGCCGCGGCCCGGCTGTGGGAGGAATACCTGTACTCCACCGTCGGCCAGAACCTCTGGCTCGAGGGCGAGGCCCGGCCGATCGAGCTGGCGACCCTAGTGGCGAACGGCACGGTCAACCAGAGCGCGTACAAGGCGCTGCCGCCTGCCCCGGCCGGCAACGTCACCTTCCCCACTCAGGCCCAGCAAGCGGCGGCCGAGAACGTCGTCGCCCAGCAGTGGTCCAGCGTGATCGGTTAGCGGTGGACCAGACCGTAGCGGCCCCGGGATCCCTGGCGGATCCCGGCACCCCCGGGTCCGACCCCGCCGCCGAGGCCGGCCCCCTGGGGAGGCTGACCGTACCGGGCGCCCTGCGCTGGCTGCGCCGGGTAGCCGGTATCGTTCCGTTCGGCGCGTACGTGACGCTCGGGCTGCTGCTGCCGATGATCGCGGTCGCGGTCGGAGCCTTCGAGACCAACAACGGCGGCTTCACCTTCAACAACATCAGCGCCGCCACCCACGGCATCTACCTGCACGGCTTCTGGCAGAGCATCATCTTGTCCGTATTCACCTCGATCCTGCCGGCCATCTTCGGGCTGCTGATCGCGTACGCGATCTTCACCGCCAAGCGCGGGAACGTGCTGCGGCAGGTCGTGATCACCGCCTCCGGCGTGTTCGCCAACTTCGGCGGCGTGCCGCTGGCCTTCCTGTTCATCGCTTCCCTCGGATCCAGCGGGCTCATTACCCACTGGCTCGCGAACATCGGGTTCAACCTTTACGGCTACGGCTTCAGCTTGTATTCCCTTAGCGGCGTGATCGTGGTGTACCTGTACTTCCAGATCCCGCTGATGGTGCTGGTCATCCTGCCGGCCCTGGAGGGGCTGCGCCCCGCGTGGCGCGAAGCGGCCGAGAACATGGGCGCGCGGACCTGGGAGTACTGGCGCTTCGTGGGCGGCCCGGTGCTGCTGCCGTCGTTCCTGGGCTGTGTGCTGCTGCTGTTCGGCAGCGCGCTGTCCGCGTACGCCACCGCCGAGGCGCTCACCAACGGGACGATCCCGCTGACCGCGATCCAGATCGGGTCGTTCCTGAACGGGAACGTCATCGCCGGCCAGGAGAACATCGGCAAGGCGCTCGGCCTGGGCATGGTGGTCATCATCGCGGTCGCGATGATCATCTATGTCATGCTGCAACGGAGGGCCGCCAAATGGCTGCGGTAGCCGATACCCAGATCGTGAAGGCGCCGCGCCGGGCCGCACGGCAAGGAGCCCCCCGGGCCGGCACAGCCTGGCGCTGGGTGGTCCTGCTGATCGCCGCCGTGTTCTTCCTGCTGCCACTGATCGTGGCGCTCCGGTTCGCCGGGATCAAGGCCTTCGGTTCGGTGGTCAGCGAACCAGGCTTCACCTCCTCCCTAGGCCTGTCAGTCCGGCTGGCGGTCGTCACCACGGTGATCACGATCGTGCTCATGTTGCCCACTACCGTCTACGTCCACCTACGGCTGCCCGGGATCCGGCGGCTGATGGAGGGAATCACGATCCTGCCGATCGTCATCCCGCCGGTGGTGCTGATCGTGGGCGTCCTGCAGATCGCCCCGGGCTCGCTCAAGGGCACGCCGTACCTGCTGGGGCTGGAGTACGTCGTGCTGGCCATGCCCTTCGCCTACCGGGCCATCGACGCCGGCCTACGCTCGCTGGACCTGAAGACGGTTACCGAGGCGTCCAACTCGCTGGGGGCCGGCTGGGTCAGCACGATGCTGCGGGTGATCCTGCCGAACCTGCGGACCGCGTTGCTGTCGGCCATCGTCTTGACCGTGGCCCTGGTGCTCGGCGAGTACACGATGGCCAGCCTGGCGCTGTACCAGACCTTCCCGGTGTGGATCTACGTCAACAGCCAGACCAGCGGCCAGGTGTCGGTCGCGGCCTCACTGCTCGCGCTGTTCGTGACCTGGATCTTCCTCATGGGCATCACGGTGCTCGGAACCCGACAGTCGCGCAGGACCGGCGGCGGCTCGGTCACGCTGTTTACCGTCGCACGTCAAGAAACGCGGGGTAATTAATGACCACCAACACCGCCCGGGACGCCACCGCGGCCGACGGCACCCGGCAGATGACCGGGGCCCGGGGCACGAGCGTGGTGCTGCAGAATCTGAGCCGCTTCTTCGGGGCCACCAAGGCCCTGGACGGGCTGTCCATCGACATGGCCCCGGGCGAGCTGGTCGCGCTGCTCGGTCCGTCCGGCTGCGGCAAGACTACGGCCCTGCGCATCGTGGCCGGCTTTGAGATCGCGGATACCGGATCTGTCCTGATCGACAGCAAGGACATCTCCTCGGTGCCGGCCGCCAAGCGGGACATGGGCATGGTGTTCCAGAGCTACAGCCTGTTCCCGAACATGAGCGCGCTGGACAACGTGGCCTTCGGGCTCCGGATGCGCAAGGTAGGCGCGGGCGACCGGCGCAAGCGGGCCGGTGAGCTGCTGGACCTGGTCGGCCTGGCCCCGCAGGCCAAGCAGTACCCGCACCAGCTGTCGGGTGGGCAGCAGCAGCGCGTCGCACTGGCCCGGGCCCTGGCCATCGAGCCGCGGGTGCTGCTGCTGGACGAGCCGCTGTCCGCCCTGGACGCCAAGGTCCGCCTGCAGCTCCGCGAGCAGATCCGCACCCTGCAGCAGCGGCTGGGCACCACCACCTTGTTCGTCACCCACGACCAGGAGGAAGCCCTGTCGATGGCGGACCGAGTCGGGGTCATGAACAAGGGCAAGCTGGAGCAGATCGCCGCGCCGGACGAGCTGTACGATCACCCGGCCACCGCGTTCGTGGCCGAGTTCGTCGGCGTCATGAACCGGATCCCGGCCGAACTCCAAGGCGGCGGGATGGTGACCGCGCTCGACAGCACTGTGCCGGTCAGGGGCGAGGCTCCGGACGAAAGCACGAGCGCGGTAGACGTGCTGGTCCGGCCGGAAGGGCTGACCATGGCGGTCATCGAGAACGGAAACGGGATCGTGACCACCAGGACGTTCCTCGGCTCGGTGACCCGGGTCGCCGTCCTGCTGTCCGGGGACGTCACCGTGCAGGTCGACAAGGCCAGCTCGGAGGCCGGCGCGCTGGCCCCGGGCACCTCGGTCTCGGTGACCCTCCCCAGCGAACCGGTGCTGATCGCACCGAGGTCCTAGCGCGCCTACGCGCCAGGCAGGCGCTTGACCGGGAAGGGGGGGATGACGCGCAGTTCGGTGTTCCGGTCGCTGGCGGCTCCGGCCATGACCGACACCGCCCACGGGAAGTTAGCCGCAAGCTCGCGATGCAGCGCGGCGAGGTCATCGGTGGTTTCCAGCGACACGGGCCGCAGCGGCGTGTCGTGGTCCACCATGGTGGTCACGATGGACAGGTACTCGCCGTGGTCGACAAGTTCGACCACACGGGTCTGGCACGGCCAGTCCGCCACCGCGCAGGTGGTGACCTCCCAGAACCCGCGGGCCGGGTCGGCCGGGTCGTGGTGCGAGCGAACCGTGTTGGTGTGCGTGTGACCGTTCAGCCACAGCACCACGTTCGGGAACCGGTGGACCAGGGCCACGAGGTCGGCGGCGCCCAGTACCGGCTCGCCGCCTGATCCCGGGTGAGCGCCGCGCGGGTTATCGAGCGTGCTGCTGCCGTGATGGGAGAACAGGATCACGAGCCGGTCGTCGTGGCCGGTCCGGACCTCGCTCCCGTCCGCTGTCCGGTAGGCCGAGTGGACCTCGCCGAGCCTGGCTTCCAGCCACCGGGCCTGGTCCCGGTCCAGGCACCCGGCCGCCCCGCCGGCCAGGCAGTTGGTGTCCAGCGCGATGAACCGGGCGGCCGGGGTGTCGTGGACGTAATACGCGGTACCGTCCAGCCGGTTGCGCTCGCTGAACCCGTGGCCGAACGGCCGCGAACCGGCTCGAAGGTGGGCGTCGACGAAATCCCGCCGGCTGATCCCCCTGCGGAAGGCATCCGCTGTGACCGACCGGGACGGGCCGGCCATGAACGCCTCGGGGCGGGTGGTGAACAGCTCGAGCGCCAGGTCGTGGTTGAAGTCCGCGGGCAGTGCGGTCGGCTTCTTGCTGCCGGTCAGTGCCGCGGCCAGGCCCGGGGTCTGGATGCCGACGCCCTGGTTGAGCGCCTCGTGATTACCGAAGCAGGACAGCCAGGGGAGACCCAGGCCGGCCGCGGAGAACTCGCGCAGCGCCCGCCGGAGCAGGCCAGGGTGATGCGGGAAGCCGTATTCGCGCCGGAAGAGGTCCGGTCCGCCGGGACCCGCTCCGTCGGGTCTCCAGAAGACGTCGCCCGGCCAGTCAAGCGCCTGCACCCCCTCGTAGTCCTGCCCACCGGAATCCGGCGCGACCACGCCGCCTTCGAACAGGGCGAGGAACGCCTGCAACTCGTTCCACTGCGCGTTGTCGATCGCGTCGCCCGTGGTCACGGCGAGCTGCAAGGGCAGACCCGTCGCCGGACCCTGTACCGCGCCGAGAGTGCGGACGGTGGCGTCGACGGCGTGCACCGTAAGCGCCTCCTGGGGGCGTTGCACGGGCAGGATCTCGGCGTACCTGGGATCGGCGAAACGGGCGTTGAGGAATTCGAACCGTGCGGGCGACTGAACGTCGGCGAGCTGCAGGTCGGTGATGTGAACCAGGCACAGCAGCGGACGGCCGGAACCGGGCGCGTCCGCCGCGTCCGCCCTGGCCGCGCCGAAGTCGTCGCGGATCAGGTGCGATTCACCGGCGCGGGCCTCGACGGCCCGGTAGGGGGCCGACCCCCCGTTACGGAGTACTGCTCCGCGCTCGAGGCGGCGATGGGTGGTCAGCGGCGGAGGCCGTCCGGGCCCGTGGTGGTGGCTCACGCCTCGTCCCCGGCCACCGAGACGGCCGGGTCCGAGCTGGCCGATACGAGCACCGGGTCAGGCCGGATGGTCAGCGCGACCCGGCTGCCCGCCGGCAGCGCGGTCGCATCTGCGGTCGTAACTTGAGCCAGGATGGTGGCGTCGCCAAGATCGACGGTGACCCGGCTGGTCGCACCGAGGAAGGTAACGGCGATCACGGTGCCGACCAGCAAGCCGGACTCGGGCGCGTCGTGGGAGGCCAGCGTCACCGCTTCCGGTCGCACCAGCGCGACCACCTGGCCGTCGGGCGTCTCACGGTCCACCAGCGGCAGCGTGCAACCGCGGACGGTCAGCTGGCCGGCCCGGACCTCGCCGACCAGCCGGTTGGTGAGACCGACGAACTCGGCCACGAACGACGTGGCCGGGCGCGAGTAGACCTCGACGGGCGGCGCGAGCTGCTCGATGTGGCCTTCCCGCATGACCCCGACCCGGTCCGCGATGGCCAGCGCCTCTTCCTGGTCGTGGGTGACGAACAGCGTGGTGATGCCCAC
>PLDT01000111.1:3820-7656 GCA_003136255.1 Actinomycetota bacterium | reverse complement strand
GGCGTGCCACAGCAGCCCCGTCCGCAGCTGACCCCACAGGTCCGAAAGGGTCCCGCCTGGCCCGGGAAAGATCAGCTTCTTCCAGCCGCTGACGTGGATCAGCTCCCAGATGGCCAGCACGATGGCGATCGCGAGCACCTTGGGCCACAGGGCCGTCCAGGCGCGGACAGCCAGGCGGCGCCCGCGCTGATCGTCCGGCATCTCTACTTCCTGGGCCTCGAGCCAGGCCAGCTTCTCCGCGTAGGCCGGCACCGACCCCCGTCCCTCATTGAGTGCCATGGCTCATCTCCTCCCGTAGCCGGTCGGTGATCCTCCCGGCCAGTTCGGCGACCGGCGCCGAGTCGATCCGCCGGGGATGCTCGATCGGCACGGCGAACTCGTCGATCACCCGGCCGGGCCGGCTGCTCAGCACCACCACCCGGTCACCGAGCCGGACCGCCTCCCGCACGTTGTGGGTCACGAACATGATCGTCAGCCGCCGCCCCGCGCAGACCCGGTCGAGCTCGTCGTGCAGCAGGTCCCTGGTCATCGCGTCCAGCGCGCCGAACGGCTCATCCATCAGCAGCACGTCGGCGTCCTGGGCCAGCGCGCGAGCCAGCGCCACCCGCTGCCGCATGCCGCCGGACAGTTCGTGCGGCCGCTTTGCGCCGAATCCGCCCAGACGCACCGTGTCCAGCAACTCCGCGGTCCGCTGACGGCGCTCGACCCGCCCCAGGCCGCGGGCCCGCAAGGCGAGATCTATGTTGCCAGCGGCCGTGAGCCACGGGAACAGTGCCGGCTCCTGGAACATCAGCGCCACCCGGCCGGACACCGACACTTCCCCGGAGGTCGGCTGGTCCAGGCCTGCGACCAGGTTGAGCAGCGTGGACTTGCCGCAGCCCGACGCCCCGATCAGGCAGGTGAACTCCCCCGGCGGCACCTCGAGCGAGATCTGGTCCAGCGCCCGGACGGCCGAACCGCCGCGCCCGAACACCTTGGACACGCTCGCCAGCCGGACGGACCCGACGGCTCCCGTTACTCTCTCGACGGCCGACCGCTGGCCGGTGATCGTGAGGGAACTCCCCTGCCTGGCCATGCAACCACCTTCCTACGAACTGATCTGAGGCTGCCCGGCCGCAGCCAGCGCCTGGTTGAGCGGCCCGAGGTCGAAGATGCCGCTCAGGTTGACCGGCTTGAGCAGGCCGAGCGAGACGGCCTGCGACGCGTCGCTGGTCAGCGAGGACTCGTCGGGGTCATTGGTGAAGGTGATCTCCTTGAACGCGGCCGCCACCAGGCTCGACTTGAGCGGCTTGTCGGTATAGGAGGCAAGTTCGGCGTTCGCGTCCGCCTGAGCCGCCGTCGGGTTGGAATTGATGAACTGGTTGGCCTGAATCTGGGCCTTGATCAGGTCCGCNNACGGTGGTGACGCCGGGCTCGGTATACAGCACCGTGCCGCCGTCAGCGACCATCTCGATGTCGTAGGGCGCGGGCTCGGAGCCGCCGGCGATCTGCCCGGACTTGAACTCCAGGACGGCGGCGGAGTTGGGCGTCGTCGGCTTGATAAAGGCGTCTCCCCCGCCGGTGGCGGTCGTCGCGATCCCGTTCTGCTTCAGCCAGTAGCGCAGCGCGACGTCCTGCGTATTACCGAGCGACGGCGTGGCCAGCGTCTTGCCCTTGAGCTGGGCGGCCGACGTGATCCCCTTCGCGACCACCACCGACGCGCCGCCGTCCGCGGCGCCGGAGACGATCTTGATGGCGGTACCGCCGGACTTCTGCCAAGCATTGATGGCCGGGTTCGGCCCGACGTAGGCAGCGTCGAGCTGGCCGGCCAGCAGAGCTGTCGTCTCTTCCGTCCCGGTGCTGAAGGCGGTCGGCTGCACGGTCCCGGCCGAGCCGAGGGCCTTGCTGAAATAACCCTCCTTCAGCGCGACAAGCGCCGATGCGTGCGTGATGTTCTCGAGAAAGCCCAGCCGGACGGTCACAGGTGCCGCTGCAGCGCTGGCGGTGCTACCGGTGGGATCCGTCGTACTAGAGGACGTCGAAGATGACGACGAAGAGGAGCAGCCCGCCGCCAGCAGCAGGGCGGCGCCGATCATCGCGGCGGTCGTGACACGTCGCATTAGCTCTCCTAAATTCTAATCTCTATCGTTTATATAGGGAAACACGCTCGGTTCACTATACATAGGGCCGGCAAGATAGGGAATCGGTCCAGACCTCGCCGCCCCGAAGCCGTCGCGAGATAATCCCCATGGCCCGTGTGCCGCCGGCCCGGGAGGTGGCGTTAGTTGCCCTCGTCGCTGGAGTCTTGGAGCGTGACACCCGTCACAACGGGGTACTTGGCCAGGCACTCCTGCAGCAGCGCCACGTCCGCGTCGCTCGCCTTGTTGATCTGGTAGATGACCTGCTCGAGGGCATAGGGCGAGTTCATGTCGGACGGCAGGGGCTGCGGGGTCACGTTCGGCGTCTTCGCGCAGCCCGTGCGCACAGCCATCCGCTGGGCCACCGTCGCGCTGTCGGTGAAGGTCACGACCGCTTGCCGCTGACCGAGCGCCGCGTCGAACTGGGAGCAGCCCGCCAGAGCCGTCGCGGCGGCGATCATCGTCCCGGCGATGAGCAGGCGACGGGTCCGGGGCCGCGGCCAACTGCCTACTACATCGGGTAGTACCCGCATGATGCCAGCCTACGGGTAACCGGTGCCTAGTACGGTAGCGGCAGGACCACCAGACAGTAAGAAGATGAATGCCCTCCGCCCTTCACATCCTGATCGTCAACTCCCGCAACGTCCATCAGCCGGTGTTCGTGGTCGGCGCCCCGCATTCGGGAGCGGACCTCATCGGCCGCGCGCTGAAGACGTCGGCGAGCTTTCACGTCACGATGGGCCAGCCCAGCGTGCTGCGAGTGGTCTACGCCTTCGCCCGGCGCCCGTCCATGTACCAGGGCCGGACGCAGGCCGCCGCGACGGTTATCAGGGATGCCTTCGCGCAGGGCTGGCAGGTCACCCCGCACAGCTGCCTGGAATGCAGTCGCGAGTGCCGGGCGGCCGCCGGGCTCGCCGCCGATGCCGTGGGACCGTGCGTAGAACTGCGGGGCCTGGAGCGGTTCGGGGACGCGAGCCCGGACCTTATCTACTGCGCGGAGGCCCTCACCTACGCGTTTTCCGACGCGCGGATCGTGCAGGTCATCAGGGACGGCCACGACGTGGTGACCAGCATGCTCGCCGATCCCGTCGTCATGTCCTGGTTCCGGCCGAGCTTCGTGAACGTGGACACCGAGTTCCCCAACCCGTTCTTCGGTATCGAAAGCGAGGAGGACCGGGATCTGTGGTCCACGTTGTCACCCGCGGCCCGGTGCGCGCTACGCTGGCGATGGTGCGTCCGCCTGGCCGCGGGGCTGCACCACAGCCTGCCGGCCGGCCAGCTGAAGACGATCAGGTATGAGGACCTGCTGAGTAAGCCCGACGAGGCCCTAGCCGAGCTCTCTCGCTTCACCGGTACCACGGTGCCGGCGGCCGAGATCCGCGACGTGGCCCGCACGGCCCGGCAGCGCGGCCGTTCCCGCCGACCAGCGGGGTCCTCGCTCAGCATCCAGGACGCCGCCCAGATAGACAAGCTGGCCGGCGAGGAACTCCGCCGGCTCGGCTACAGCCTCCTGAGCTGACCGTCCCCCATCGGCCGGAAACCATTTCACCTGCGACCAGATGACTGGTTAAGGTTCAGTGACACGCTCCAGGTACCGGTACCGACTCACATCAGTTTTGGAGCAGATCATGGTACGGGGCTTGACGGGGTGGGCCCTGGCGGTACGGGAAACTCCGCGCGCCTGCTGGCGGCGGCTGCCCGGCTCGCCGCGGCTACGGG
>PLDT01000111.1:0-3805 GCA_003136255.1 Actinomycetota bacterium | reverse complement strand
TGCTGTTCTTCGTCGGCTGGTCGCTGCTCCGGCCGCCGTTGCGCCGCCTGCTGGCCGAGCGGGCCCTGCTGGTCCGGCGGGCCACGCCGGAGCTGCGGCACAGCTGGTACTACCTGGGTTGCTCTTACCGGCCGGCGTTCGCCAAGGAGGTCCGGATCTTCGGGCTGGGCCGCTGGCTGCTGAGCCGACACCGCGACAAGTGGCTGACGGGCATGGACCCGCCCTGGCGGCAGCTGCGGCACTTCCGGAACCGGGCCCTGCTCTTCGGCCTGGTCGTCGGCGCGATGTATGCGGCCGGGGCGGGCCTGCTCGCGCTTGCGGCGTGGCATCGCGACATCACCCTGACGACGCTCGCGGTCATGCTGCCGATGCTGGCCGCCACGATGCAGGTGGGCGGGGTGAGCATCACCGACGTCTCGCTCGAGCAGATGCTGGCCGCCGTGCCCGACCTCGACGAACTGGTCGGCCGGCTGCGCGATTCGGCGACCGAGACCGGCGCGGATAGCGCCGCGGGCCCGCCAGCCCGGACCATCCGCTTCGAGTCGGTCGCCTACCGCTACCCGAGCGGCGGCGCGCCGGTGTACGAGGGCCTAGATCTGGAGCTGACCGCCGGCCGGTCGCTGGCCCTGGTGGGATCCAACGGCGCGGGCAAGACCACNNCGGGACCTGAACCCCCGTTCCTGGCAGCGCCAGGTAGCCGTGGTCAACCAGGACTTCGGCCGCTATCCGCTGACCGCGCGAGAAAACATCGCCTTCCGGGACCTGACCGCCGACGGCCTTGGCGAGGAGTTCGACGAGGCCGCGCTGACCCGGGCCGCGGCCGCGGCCGGCGCGCTGGACTTCGTGCGCGCCCTGCCGCGCGGCTGGGACACCATCTGCGCCCCCGGGTACCGCGACGGTACCGACCTGTCCGGCGGCCAGTGGCAGCGGATCGCCCTGGCCCGCGCGCTCTACGCGGCCGCCCGCGGCGCCCGGGTGCTGGTCCTCGACGAGCCGACGGCCCAGCTGGACATCCGGGCCGAGGCCGCCTTCTACAACCAGTTCCTCGAGGTCACCTCCGGCCTGACCACGATCGTCATCTCACACCGGTTCGCGACCGTCCGCCGCGCCGACCGGATCGCGGTGCTCGACCAGGGCCGCATCACCGAGCTCGGCAGCCATGACGAGCTGGTCGCGGCGGGCGGCAGCTACGCGGAGATGTTCGCGATGCAGGCCGCCCGCTTCGCCGAGGCGGCCCCCCAGGGAGGTGCCGGATGATGGCGCGGCTGGTCCGTCAGCTACGCCGGCTGGACCTGTTGTTCGGCACGGCCTGGCGGGCGGCCCCGCTGCTGGCCACCGAGTGCGTGCTGGCCGCGCTCGGCTCGTCGCTGTTCATGCTGGCCTTCCCGCTCGGTTTGCGCGCCGTCGTGGACGGGGCCCTGGGTCATCAGCCTGGCCGGATCGTGACCGGCCTGGTCATCACGGCCGTCGCCTTCCCTTGCGGCTGGGTCCTGCAGCTGATCGGCGCTGCCCTCAACGCCAAGCTGACCGACCTGGCCAACCTGAGCCTGGGCCTGCGGATCGGCAACCTGACCTGCGAGGCGCCGTTCCTCGAGCACTACGAGCGGCCCGACTACCTGACGGAGATCGACGCGCTGCGCGAACGCCGCCGAACCCTGGCCGGCGCGCCGGCGCAGACCCTGGGCATGATCCGCTCGGGAATCCAGTTCGTCGGCGCGGCCGTGCTGCTCGCCCTGGTCTGGCCGCCGCTGATCGTGGTCCCGCTGCTGGCCATCGCGCCGGCCGTGGCCGACCGGAAGGCGGCCACGGTGGAGAAGCGCTCCGACGACGACCTGGCCGACCGCAGGCGGTTGCTGGACGACCTGTTCTCGCTGGCCTCGACGGCCGCGCCAGCCCGGGAGCTGCGCACCTTCGGGGTGACCGACGGTCTGCTGGCCCGGCACGCCCGGCTCGGCGACGAGGTCAACCGGAGGGCACTGCGGGCCGCGCACGTCGCGGCCTTGTGGGAAGCGGCCGGGTGGATCCTCTACGCGGCCGGATTCGGCGCCGCGATCGTCGCCCTGGTCCTGCGGGCCGCGCACGGGCACGCCTCCCCCGGCGCGGTGGTCGAGGTGGTCAGCCTGCTCCGCCGCGCCCAGAGGCAGGTCACCGGGGCCAGTACCAGCGCCGGTTCGTTCGCCATCGCGGCTACCACCGCCGACCGGCTGCTGTGGCTCGAGGACTACGTGGCGGGCTTCCGGCAGGGAGCGGGCCGGGCCCCGCCGGCCGACCTGACCGACGGCGTCCGCCTGGAGCACGTCGGCTTCACCTATCCGGGCCAGGACTCGGCGGTACTCACCGACGTATGCCTCACGCTGGAGGCCGGCTCCACGGTGGCCGTGGTGGGCGAGAACGGCGCGGGCAAGTCGACCCTGATCAAGCTGCTGACTGGCATGTACCGCCCGACCGAAGGCCAGATCACGGTCGACGGACGGGATCTGGCCGACATCAGCCCCGCTCGCTGGCGCGAGGCCACGACCGGAGCTTTCCAGGACTTCGTACAGTTCGCCATGTCGCTCGGCGACGGGGTGGGCGCCGGCGACCTGCCTCGCATCGATGACCGCGAGGCCGTACTGAGCGCCATCGGCCGGGCCGGCGCGGGCGATCTGGTAGACGGCAACGACGGCCACGCCGGAGCGCTGGGGCTGGACACCCTGCTCGGCCCCTACATCGGCGGGCGGGCGCTGTCCGGCGGCCAGTGGCAGCGGCTGGCCCTGGCCCGCGGCCTGATGCGGGAGCAGCCGCTGCTCGTGGTGCTCGACGAGCCCACCGCCAGCCTGGACGCCCCGAGCGAGACCGCCCTGTTCGCCAGCTACCGGGAGGCGGCCCACAGCAAGAGGGACGGGGCGGCGGGAGGCGGGGGGACGATCACCGTATTGGTCTCACACCGGTTCGGTACCGTACACATGGCCGACCAGATCATCGTGATGGACGGCGGGCGGGTCGCGGAGTCCGGCGACCACCAGGCGCTGATGGACCGGGGCGGCATCTACGCCGAGCTGTTCAACCTGCAGGCCGACGGCTACCGGCCCTGAGCATCCCTAGACGGCCTGGCCGGCGAACTGGGTGTGGTACAGGTCGGCGTACAGGCCTCCGGCCGCGAGTAGCTCGGCGTGGGTACCGTGCTGGATGATCCGGCCCCCGTCGACGACCAGGATCTGGTCGGCTTCCCGGATGGTGGACAGCCGGTGCGCGATCACCAGCGAGGTCCGGCCGGACAGCGCGCTCTTCAGCGCGCGCTGCACGGCGACCTCCGACTCGGAGTCCAGGTGCGCCGTCGCCTCGTCCAGCACGACCACGGACGGGGCCTTCAGCAGCAGCCTGGCCAGGGCCACGCGCTGCTTCTCACCGCCGGACAGGCGGTACCCCCGGTCCCCCACCACCGTGTCCAGGCCGTCGGGCAGCGAGGAGATCAGGTCCCAGATCTGCGCCGCCTCGCAGGCCTCGATGAGCTCCAGTTCGGTCGCCGAGGGCCGTGCATACAGCAGGTTGGCCCGGATCGTGTCGTGGAACAGGTGCGCGTCCTGGGTGACCACTCCCACCACGTCGTGCAGCGACTCCAGCGTGACGTCCTTGATGTCGTGGCCGCCGATTCGCACCGCGCCCTCGTTCGGGTCGTACAGCCTGGCAGCCAAGGCGGTGATCGTGGTCTTGCCGGCGCCCGACGGGCCGACCAAGGCGGTCAGCTGCCCGGACCGCGCGCGGAAGCTCACGTCGTGCAGCACCCCCGCCGCGGAGGCGGGGCGCTCGGGCGGGCGCAGCGCGA
>PLDT01000275.1:0-4600 GCA_003136255.1 Actinomycetota bacterium | reverse complement strand
TTTGTGCACTATAGACCCCCAAATCATCCCATAGGCCCCAATCCTCCCGGATAACCGGTCCCGGGGCGAGACGGCTGAGTCAGGCGGGGCTACCGGTACCACGGTGGTCGCATGGAGGCTCGCCTGGTGCCGTGGATCCGGATTCCGCGGCATATCCGGTGCGCCCCCGCACCCCGGATCGACCACGAAGCCCGGATCCACCACGATAACCGGAGAGCCTCTCCGTCTACCGTGACGCCAGTGATGTCCTGTGATGACTGTGACGAGCGCAGGCAGGCCGAAGCCATCACACGATCATCGCCGCCGCTATCGTCAGCCCGCGGGAAGGCCGGATGGTGGCACAGTTGACGCGCAGGGGTCAGGATGCCAGGGGTTCCGGGGATAGCCGGAAAAGCGTTCGTCCGGTACCGGCGCGGCGGCGGTGACAAGCGATCGCCACTGCCGGGCAGAACTACCTCCGCGCACGTCGGCGCGCGGCTAGTCCAGCGTGACGACGGCGGCGATCTGGTCCAGACCGGAGACCTTCAGCAGGGTTTCGTTCATGGGGCCCGCTGAGCTGACCTTGATGGTGAGACGGGTTTGCCGGGCGGCGAGGAACAGGGCCCGGATGGTGGCGCTGTCGCAGTAGGTCACAGCGGTCAGGTCGGCGGTGATGACGCTGGAGGTGGCGGCCGCCTGGTCGAGGGCGACCTGGAATTGCCCGACGTTGGTCAGATCGATGTCACCGCAGGCGCGTACGACGGCGGGTTCACGTTCGCCGGCAGGCAGGAACTCAAACCGTGCCTGCAGGCTGTTAGCGGAACCCAGGTGAGCGGGTCCGGCTGGGCTGGCGTCGTTAGTCATGTGGTCAGGTCCTTGGTCATGGTCACCGTCGTCCCGTGCGCGGACGGATCGATCGTGACGTCATCCATGAGGGCGTGCATGAAAATGATCCCGTGGCCTCGGGTGCCCGGGGCGGGCTGCTCGCGGTCCGCGGCAGGAGACTGCCAGCTCCCGGTATCCGCGACGATCAGCTGGACCGCGGTATGGGCCGCGCGGGCGGTGAAGGTGATCTGGACTGGTGCCGCGTCGGCGGGGCGGCCGGCGGTGGCGTGTTCGAAGGCGTTAGCAGTGGCCTCACCCGCCGCGATCATGAGGTCGGTGGCTTCCCGGCTGCCGATGCCGGCGGCGGGCAGCCACTGCCGCAGCCTGGCCCGGAGCAAGGCCAGGCAGGAGGGGTCGTCTGCTGATACCTGGACGGTCAGCGGGGCCGGGGGGTGCCGGTAGATCAAGACGGCGACGTCGTCCTCGTAGCCGGCCACCGGCGTCATGGCCGACATGACGTGGTCCGCGACGTCATCCGGATGGTCCTGGGCGTGTTCGGCCACCGTGACCGCCGCGGCGTCGATCCCTTTGTCCAGCGACTGGTTCCGCCGCTCGACGAGCCCGTCGGTGTACAGCATCAAGGTCGCACCGGGCGGCAGCGTGGCCGTCGCCTGGCTGCGCCGCCAGTCAGCGGGCAGCATGGCCAGCGGCAGAGACCGGGCCTGATCGAGCAGCTGATAATCCTCTCCGGCCGTGACCAGGATAGGCGGCGGGTGCCCGGCGGAGCTGTAGGTGAGGGTCCCGGCCACGGGATCCAGGATCGCGCAGAACACGCTGGTGCATTCCGCTCCCGGAATCCGGCTGGCGAAGGTGTCCAGGTCGGCGAGGGCCTCGGCGGGACCGGGAGCGCGCAGCAGGACCGCCTGGCTGGCGGAGCGGAGCTGGCCCATGACCGCGGCGGCGGGCAACCCGCGGCCGACGCAGTCACCGACGACGACGCCGGTACGCTGTCCGGGCAGCGGAATCACGTCGTACCAGTCGCCGCCGACTTCGAGCGGGGGAACGGCCGGGGTGTACCGGGCCGCGAATCCGTGCGGCAGCTCGGTGGGGGCGAGGATGGCATGCTGCAGGGTGAGGGCGACGGCGCGGGTCTGCTCGTAGACCCTCGCCTTGGCCAGGACCTGGGCCAGGTGGCTGGTGAGGACCGAGAACAGTTCCCGCACCTCGGCGCTGACCGGCCGTCCGGCCGGGAATTCCGCGGCCATGGCCGATGAGCCTGTCCCGTCGAGCGGAGCCGCGAGCAAGCTGGTGCCCTCGTCGCCTGACAGCACGGCGACCGAGGCGGCCAGCTGATGCCGGACGACGTCCAGCGCTCCGGTCACTGCAGCGGAGGCGCGCTGGCCTGGAGCGAGCCGGGGCCATCCGGTGACGGCGGGGTTGTCGTCGCTGGACCATAGCGCGACAGTCACCTGGCTGGCGTGTACCGCGGCCGCGATCCCGCGGGCGGCCGTGGTGAGCATCTCGGAGATCTCCCCGGCCGCGGCCAGGGCNNGCTTCGCGCTGCGTGGCCAGCCGTTCCGCGGTCACGTCCCGCGCGGTGCCGACGAACAGCCGGCCGCGCCCGTCCGGGCCGGGCAAGCTGGCCGAGCTGCAGGCCAGCCAGATGGTGTGCCCGTCATGGTGCCGGACCGGCACGGTGTACCGGCCGCCGCCGTGCCGCTTGTAGTCCCTGAACGCCCGGGCCGTCATCGCCCACCCGTCAGGGTCGGCGCCGGGGTCCGGAAGCCAGGGGTGCGGCCAGCGGTACGGCAAGCCCTCCGGGCCGGCGCCCACCAGGGCCAGGAAGGCCTGGTTGGCCTCCAGGATGGTGCCTTCCTGATCGGTGAGGAAGAAGCCTTCCTGGAGGGAGTCGATCAGGGTGCGGCGGAACTGCGCTTCGCGGTTCCGGAACCTAGCCAGCTCCACGCTGGCCCGCGCCCGGGCCAGCAGCTCGGCCGCGGAGAACGGCTTGACCAGGTAGTCGTCGGCGCCCGCCTGCAGGCCCTCGATGGACGCCTCCTGCCCGGCCCGCGCCGACAACAGCAGCACCGGCACGGCTGCGGTGCGGGCGTCGGCGCGCAGGGCGGCCACCAGCCCCAGGCCGTCCAGGCGGGGCATCATCACGTCGCTGATCACCAGGTCGGGGGCGTCGGCGCGGATCGCGTCCAGGGCGGCCTGCCCGTCGGTGACCGTGGTGACCCGGTAGCCGGCCGAACGCAGCAGCCGGGCCAGGTACTCGCGCATGTCGGCGTTGTCGTCGGCGACCAGCACCCGCGCGGGCCGGGCGCGGCCCGCCGGTGCCGACGGATCTGTGTCATTGCCGAGCGGCACGGGCCGCGCTCCCATGGCGCCACCGTCCTGCGCGGTCCCGGGCAGCCAGCGCAGGGCTTCCTGGACAAACGGATCAGCGAACGGATCAGCGCTGGCTGAGACCGTCGCCGCGTGGCCGGCCGGGACGAGGGCACCGGCGCGCAAGTGGGCGTGCCCGAAAGGCAGGCTGATGGTGAACGTGGTGCCCGTGCCCTCGGTGCTGGACGCGGCGATGGTGCCGCCGTGCAGCTGGACGAGTTCCTGGACCAGGGCCAGGCCGATGCCGCTGCCTTCGTTCGAGCGGGAGCGGGTGTTCTCAATGCGGTGAAACCGCTCGAACAACCGTGGCATCTCCGGTTCGGGAATGCCGATGCCAGTGTCGGCGATCGTGACGACCGCCTGGTCGTCCTCGGCGCTAACGGCGATGCGGATCGAGCCGTCGAAGGTGAACTTCAGCGCGTTGCTGAGCAGGTTCAGCACCACCTTCTCCCACATGCCGCGGTCGAGGTAGACCGGCTCGGGCAGCGGGGGGCAGTCCACCTCGAAGGCCAGGCCGGCGCGGTCGACGGCGGAGCGGAAGACGCTGGCCAGTTCGGCGGTCACCTGCGCGATGTCGGCCGGTTCGTAGCTTGCCTGCATACGCCCGGCCTCGATGCGGGAGAAGTCCAGCAGCGTGTTGACCAGCTTGCCCAGGCGCAGTCCGTTGCGGCTGATGACCTCCAGCTCCTCGCGCACCGCGGGATCGGCGTCGGCCAGCAGGCGCCGCAGCTCCTGTACCGGACCCATGATCAGGGTCAGCGGAGTGCGGAACTCGTGGCTGATNNAGGCCGACGAACGCGCGGTAGCCCTCGTCCAAGGGCCGGTACCGGTTCAGGGCGGCCACCAGGAACCCGTACGGGGGACCGCCCTGCTGGGCCAGCGGTGCGACCAGCGCCTGGACGGGCGGCTCACTCCACGCCCCGGGCGGCAGGACGGCGAACCGGGCGCCGGCCAGGCTCACCAGCGTGGATTCACCCTGCAGCAGTGCCGCGACTGGCCACACCGGGTCCGGGTCCCCGACCGCCAGCGTGGCCGGGGCGGCCGGGTGCCCGGCTGCGATGCCGGTGCTCCCCGCCAGCCGGGCGGCGGCGGCGCCGTCGTCGCCGAACAGGTAGGTCAGGGTGAAAGGCAGGTCCTGCCGGTTGCGATCCAGCTGCCGTCCGGCGAAGTCGAGTGTCTCCTGCTCGGTGCGGACCACGCTCGGGTCCGAGCCCAGATCGCGCAAGGTCGCCATCCGGCGCTCGCCGATGACGCGTTCGGTGTCCTCGCTGACCACGCACAGCATGCCGACCACGGCCCCGGCGTCGTCGCGCAGCGGACTGTAGGAGAAGGTGTGGTAGCTCTCCTCCGGGTAGCCCGACCGCTCCAGGAACAGCAGCAGCGCCTCGTCCCAGGTCGCCTCCCCCGT
>PLDT01000649.1:0-6968 GCA_003136255.1 Actinomycetota bacterium | reverse complement strand
AGCGAAAGGTCGGCAACCTGGAACGGAAGCTGATCCGCGGACATGGGTTTCTCCCTAAATTATTCTGCCGAACGAAGCGTGGTGCCCCCTTACCGGTCACACGGTACGGGAGCCGGGGTGGTCGCCGCACTCGCGAGCGCACGTTCTTGACGTGAAATTGTTAGAATCGGTATTCATGCGCATCACGGAGGCCGCCCGGCGGCTCGGCACGTCGGCTCGCATGCTTCGCTACCGCGAGGATCTCGGCCTGCTCCCCCAGCTCCGAGGCTATCCGGTCCGTTCGCGGCGGGAGGCCGCGGTTTCCGGGCGCGGGCCGGTTNNCGGGCCGGTTTCCGGGCGGGGGGCGGCGCACCGCGTGTTCACCGAGGAGGATGTCGAGGCCGTGGCCGCGGCGCTCGAGCTGGAGCGCCGCTACGACGTCAGCCCCGCGGCACTCGCGTTCGGCGTGCGCGTGCTGGCCGAGCCTGGGGTGCGGGCCGCGGTGGCCGACCTGGGCCGGCGGCTAGGCCGCATTCCGGCGCCGGCCAGCCGGGCCCTGGACTTCGAGAAGGAGCGCGCGCTCCGCCTACTCTCCCGCGGCTGAACCCAAATCAGTCCCGTGTGACTCGTGTGAACACCGTGGTTCATCACCTTCCGGCCAGCTCGCCGGGCTCGGCACTTTACGCGGTGGATCCGGCTTACGTGGAGGATCCGGGCAGCTGGGGTTGCCCGAATACTCCACTAAAGCCGAATCCACCACGATAATGGGAATGGTGTTCGTACTGGTGAGCGAGTTACTGGCTGGTGGTTGTAAGTTCGGGTGGTGGTCCCGGCTTGGTCCGGATCGCCTCGCTCCGGGCTGCGGTCCAGCCGGGCGCGCTGTTGGAGGCCGGCCTGTAGGTGCTCCTGGACGGCCTGGAGCAACGCGTGCGCGCGGCGACGTGATAGCTGGTCAGCCGAGGGTCCAGACGGTGGTGCGCTTGACGTCGCGGTCCTCTAGGGCGGCCAGGCCGGGGACGTCGTAGCTGGCCAGGGGGACGAGGCGGGCTTGGGGCAGGTACCGGCGGCCGAAGTCGCCGGCTAGGACGGCGGCGCCGCGGGCGTGGCATCGGTCCAGGAACGCGAGCACCTGGCCGGCCAGGTCCTGCTCGTAGAAGGCGTCGGCTACCAGGACCAGGTCGGNNGCGGGCGGGGCGGCCTGGGTCAGGACGTCGGCGCATACGGCCTGGATCGCGACGCCGTTGGCGGCGGCGTTGAGGGTGATGGCCGCGGCGGCCAGCGGGTCGATGTCGTAGGCGGTGACGGCCGCCGCCCCGGCCAGGGCGGCGGCGATGGCCACCAGGCCCGAGCCGGAGGCGACGTCGATCACCTGGCGGCCCGCGACCGCCTCGGGGTGGTCGAGCAGGTAGCGGGCCAGGGCCTGGCCGCCCGCCCAGGCGAAGGCCCAGAACGGTGGGTCCAGCCCGGTCCGCCCGGTGGCCCGCTCGGTGTGCTGCCAGGCGGCGATCGGCTCGCTGGCCTGGTAGAGCCGGATCTCGGGGACCAGCGGGATGCGGCGTAGGGTGGTGCCGGCCTGGATGATCTGCGGTGCCGACGGCGGGGCCGGTCCCGTCACTGGGGATCCCGGGGGGGAACGGGGAGTTGTGGACCTCGGGCGGAAACCGGGGGGTCGTCTCCCTGGGCGGGCACTGCGCGGTCGCGGCGGCGGGAGAGGCGGGGGCGTAGAGCGGAGCGGATCGAGGGGTCGGTGCGGTCGGCCTGGGAGGGGCGGTAGATGTCGGGCTCGAGGTAGATCGTGGTGGCGATCGGGACGGACGTGCGGACGCGTTGCTCAGCGGCGTCGATGCCGGCCACGATCTGCGCGGCGGTGGCATCGGGGCGGACCGCGATCTTGGCCGCGACGAGGAGCGTGTCGGGGCCGATGTGCACCGTGCGCAGGTGAATGACCCGGGCCACCTCGGGACCGTTCTCGAGCGCGTTGACGATCAGGTGCTGCATGTCGGCGCTGGCCGACTCGCCGATCAGCAGGCTCTTGGTCTCCACGGCCAAGATGGCCGCCGCCGTCGCGAGCAGGATCCCGATGGCCACCGAGCCGGCGCCGTCCCACCGCCCGTCGCCGGTCAGCGCGGACAGCGCCACGCCGGTGAACGCGAACACCAGGCCGATCAGCGCGGCCAGGTCCTCGAGCAGGACCACGGGGAGTTCGGGGGCCTTGGTCCGGCGGATGAAGGAGGCCCAGCCCCGGTCGCCGCGCACCAGGTTCGCCTCGCGGATCCCGGTCCGCAGCGAGAACCCCTCGAGCACCGCGGACAGCGCGAGCACCACGAAGTCGATCACCGGGGAGCGCACCGGCGCGGGGTTCAGGATCTTGTGCAGGCCGTCGTAGACGGAGAACGTGCCGCCGACGGTGAACAGCATGACCGACACGACGAACCCGTAGAAGTAACGCTCGCGCCCGAACCCGAACGGATGCAGCTCCGAGCGGGGCCGCCGGGACCGGCCGCGGCCGATGAGCAGCAGCGCCTCGTTAGCGGTGTCGGCGAGTGAGTGCACAGACTCGGCCAGCAGCGACGCGGACCCGGTGAGCAGGAACGCCACGAACTTGATCACCGCGATGCCCAGGTTGGCGGCCAGCGCGGCGACGACCGCCCTCATGGCCCGGAACGAACCCGTGGCGGGTCGCTGATCAACTCCGGCCTACTCGATCCGGGCCTGGAGGTCGGTGATGGCGGCGGTCTGGCTGGGGTCGATCCCGGAGGCGATGGCCAGGTACACGCTCGCGTAGTCGGTCAGCTGGACCACTCCGGCCAGCCGCACCAGCGGATGCTCGCCGTCCATGGCCAGCTCGGACAGCCCGATCCCGCGCTGGCCGACGAGTTCGGAGACGGCCCGCTGCTGGGCCCCGACCCGCGGGTCCTGGTCCGGGTCGACGATGAGCACCAGCCGTACCGGGGTGAACCCGCTGACCGGGCCCCGTGAGTCCTCGTAGTCCAGGCTCCAGGCGGACAGGTCCGACAGGTCGGACAGGCCGGGTAGCCCGCTCAGCTCGCCGGCCCCCGACAGCCCGGGCTCGTCCAGGGCCGTCTCCGGCTCTATGACCGTCTCCGGCGGGGGAAGCGGCTCGCCGGCCGGGCCCGGTGCCCGGTTCGCCACCGGGGCGAACGGCCCGTCGAACGCCGCGATCTGGTTGTGGAGCACGTCGGGCAGCAGGCCCACCACCGCCGGGTACTTGGCGTTGTCGCTGAGCTGGGCGGCGAACCGCCGGGCGGCGACGCCGCTGAGGGCCGACGTCCCCCATACCATCGGCAGCGCGCCGACCAGGTCCAGGGCCAGCGACTTGCCCGGGTTGACGAACGACTCGCTGGCCGGCCGGCACTGATGGGAGACCTCCTCGAGCCGACTGGCCGCCTGCTCGTAGACCTCGGTCCCGATCCGGGCCACGCCCAGCCGCTCGGCGATGACCAGCAGCGGGATGGCCAGCCCCCACAGCATCGAGCGCGGCAGCAGCGGCCCCGGCAGGCCGCCCACGACGAACGGGATGAACGGGGCCCGGGCCTGCTCGGCGATGCGCTGCAGCGCCGAGTCGCCGGCGCCGACGCCGACCAGGCGGCAGCCGCGCCGCGCCGCCTCGGTCGCGACGGCCAGGGTCTCGGGCGTGGCGCCCGAGCCGGACACCGCGAGCACCACGTCGGCCGCGCCGACCCAGCCCGGCAGGCGCTCGGCCTGCGTGGCCACGACCTGCACCGGGCTGCTGGGGCCGGTCACGGCGCCCAGCAGGTCGCCCGCCAGGCTCGCGCTGCCCAGTCCGGCCACCACGATCGCGCGCGGCCGGGCGTCCGGGGTGAAGGCCGACAGGTCCGCCTCCAGGCAGGACCGCAGCGCGGTCCGGACCTGAGCCGCGGACGACGCGACCTGCCGCAGCATGTCCCCGGGATCGGCCCCCTCGATCACGTCGGGCGTATCGAGCCGGTCGGCGGCCAGGGCGAACTCCGCCCCGCCCCAGTCGTCGAGGCTGTCAGTCATGGGCGTTCGCCGGGCCGGCGGGCCTCTTCCACGAGCAGCACCGGGATGTCGTCGCGCACGGGATAGGCCAGGGCGCACGTCTGGTTGGTGCACACGAGCTCACTGGCCTCGTCGTCAGCCCGCAGCGGCGCGTGGCATTCCGGGCAGGCCAGGATCTCCAGGAGCCAGGCTTCGATCTGCATCAGGTGTCCTTACTCGCTTGGCCGCCTGCGGCGGCGCTGCCGACGGGGCCGGTTTCCTTTCGGACCGTTGCGAGCACCTCGTCGCGCAGGGCGGCCATGGCGGTCTCGCGGTCGGCCTCGACGTTCAGGCGCAGCAGCGGCTCGGTATTGGAGGGTCGCAGGTTGAACCGCCAGGCGGCCGCGCTGACCGTGAGGCCGTCGAGCTCCTCGGTCCGCACGCCGGACCGCCTCGCGAAGGCCTGCTTAACCCGCTCCGTGGCCTCGGCCTGGTCGGCCACCTCGGAGTTGATCTCCCCGCTGGCGTGGTAGCGGACGTAGCCGGCCATCAGCTCCGACAGCGGGCCGTCCTGATCGCCCAGGGCGGCCAGGGTGTGCAGCGCGGCGAGCATGCCCGAGTCCGCGAACCAGAAGTCCCGGAAGTAGAAGTGCCCGGAGTGCTCGGCGCCGAACACCGCTCCGGTCTTGGCCATGGTGGCCTTGATGTAGGAGTGGCCGACCCGGGTGCGCACCGGGACGCCGCCGTGCTCGGCGATGATCTCCGGCACCGCGCGGGAGGCGATCAGGTTGTAGACGACGGTCGCGCCGGGCTCGCGGGCCAGCTCACGGACCGCGATCAGCGCGGTGAGGGCCGAGGGCGAGACGACCTGGCCGCGCTCGTCGACCACGAAGCACCGGTCGGCGTCGCCGTCGAAGGCGAGCCCGATGTCGGCGCGGTGCTCCACCACGGCCCGCTGCAGGTCGCGCAGGTTCTCCGGCTGCAGGGGGTTAGCCTGGTGGTTCGGGAACGTGCCGTCCAGCTCGAAGTAGAGCGGGACCACGGTGATCGGCAGCCCCTCGAAGACCTTCGGCACGGTGTACCCGGCCATCCCGTTACCGGCGTCCACCGCCACGGTCAGCGGCCTGATCGAGGAGATGTCGACCAGCTTCCTCAGGTACTCCGCGTAGCCGGGCAGCAGGTCCACGGGCGTGGTCGAGCCGGGAACCGGGGCTGGGGGCCAGGGTCGTTCGGCTAGATCTCTTATGTCTTTCAGGCCGGTCTCGATGGCGACCGGCTTGGCTCCGGCGCGGCACAGTTTGATCCCGTTGTACTGGGGCGGGTTGTGGCTGGCCGTGACCATCGCGCCCGGGATGCCCCGGTCGCCGCTGCCGTAGTAGAGCATGTCGGTGGAGCCGAGGCCCGCGGCCAGCACGCTGGCACCCTGGGCCGTCGCGCCGCGGCCGAACGCGTCGGCGAGCGGGCCCGAGGAAGCGCGCATGTCGTGCACGGTCAAGATCGTGGCGGCCCCGGTCAGCTTGGCGAACGCCGCCCCGATCGCCTCCGCCGCGCTCTCGTCAAGCTGGTCAGGGACGACACCCCTGATGTCGTACGCCTTGACGATGCTGGCGAGATCACCCACTGCAGGACACGCCTCCCGTTGCTGGCTGCCCAGGCTGGGGTTGGCCGGGCGGCACTGCGTCTGAAAATTGGGTCTCTTACCTGGCGAGCCTATCCGTCTTGCGGAGGGCCGGAACGCAGCACCCGGAGGTGGCCGCGGCGGCCGACCTCGACGCCCTGGCCGACGGGCTCGGAGTCCACCTGGCGCTGCGGGTGGGTTTCCATCACCGCGTTGGCCAGCGCTTCCAGGTCATCGGCGCGCTCTTGGGCCGGGTCCACGGGCAGCCGGACCACGTCCCAGCCGCGCGGCGCGGTCAGCCGGCCGGCGTGCTTCTCGCACAGGTCATAGCAGTGCGGCTCGACGTAGGTAGCCAGCGGGCCGAGCACCGCGGTCGAATCCCGGTACACGTAGGTCAGCGTGTATACCGGCGGATGCTTGCATGCGGTGCGCGAGCAGCACCGAGAACTCACCCAGCCCACCTCGCTCACATCACCGTGATGACCGAATGCCCGGAACCTCGGGAGCGCATCGGATACAACGGTGACGGTATCCGCCCGCGGACGGTAACGCCATCACCCCGCGCCGCTGCTGTTCTCGTGTCGTGCTCTGTCCCTTATCCGGCGGGTTGGCGGTGCGGCGCGATCTTATACGCTCGGTAGCTGTGCAGACCGGCGAAGGGCCCCAGCCTCGACGGCGCGATCGCCATGGGCGCGGGCTGCGCGGCAGGCTGGTCCCGCCCGGGGTCCCGCTGTACCGCACCCGGGCCCAGCAGTTCGACGACATCGTGCTCGAGGCGGTGGCGCGGCTGGAGCCGCGCTGGGAGACCGAACTGGCCGACGTGGAGTTCGCGGTCCAGGAAGTGCCGGACTTCGACACGATCGGCGAGGAGGGCGTTCCGCTGGCCCGCATCGTGCGCGGCTCGCCGGACATCAGCGACCCGGGGAACCCGGCCAGCGGCCCCCGCATCGTGCTGTTCCGCCGCCCGCTGCTGGCCCGGGCCGAGGACGAGGACGAGCTGAGCGAGCTCATCTTCGACGTGGTGGTCGAGGAGTTCGCCGAGATCCTCGGAGTGGACCCGGAGATCATCGATCCCGGCTACGGTGACCT
The DNA here is from genome assembly GCA_003136255.1 of Actinomycetota bacterium. GTDB lineage: Bacteria > Actinomycetota > Actinomycetes > Streptosporangiales > Streptosporangiaceae > Palsa-504. The sequence goes on along the minus strand of PLDT01000649.1, from coordinate 301 downwards.
CGACTGACCCCGCTTTGGAGGACCTCGTGGACTTGTTCGACCTGACCGGGAAGGTGGCCGTGATCAGCGGCGGCGGCCGCGGGATCGGCCTGATGATGGCGCGGGGACTGCTGCAGGCCGGGGCTTCGGTGTACATCAGCTCGCGCCGGGCCGAGGCCGGGCAGGCCGCGGTGGCCGAGCTGTCCCAGTACGGCGTGGCGCTGTCGGTGCCCGCCGACCTGTCCCGCGAGGAGGAATGCCTGCGGCTGGCCGAGGAGGTCGGCCAGTCCGAGGAGCGGGTCCACATCCTGGTCAACAACGC
>PLDT01000294.1:0-10089 GCA_003136255.1 Actinomycetota bacterium | reverse complement strand
ACGCCGGGATCATGGCCGTTGGCCTGGTGCCGGTGATCGCAGTCCTCGGTGGGGATCGGCTCGATGTCGATGAGCAGGTCGCGGTGGCCGGGGATGCCGGTGCAGAACCGCCAGCTGCCGTAGCCGCCGGGCGGGCCGGGCTGGCCGGCGGGGGTGAAGGTGAACCGGGGCCGGCCGGGCGGACCGGGGCCGCCCGGTGTGCCGGGTTTGGCGTGGTGCCGGGGGCCGCTGGCGGGTGCGGGGCGGGCGCAGCCGTGGCCGATCGCGTGACCCTGGCTGTCGGTGACGGTGACGCACCAGGTGGAGCGGGGGTTGCGGGCGGCGGCTTCGGCGAGGTCGCGGGCCAGATCGGGGTCAATGGGGCCGATCCCGGCCAGTTCCCCGGGCCGGGCCGCGAGGTGGGTCAGTGTGACCGCGGGGACGGTCATGTTGACCCGGCCGGCGAACCCGGGCGGGATCACCCCGGCCACCGGCCCGGACGGCACCGGGATCGGGGACCCGGCCGGACCGTGTCCGCCGCCTGAGGCGGGTCCGCTGTCGGGGGCGTGTCCGCTGTCGGGGGTGCGGGTGCTGTCCGGGGCATGCGCGCTGGCTGGGGGCCGGGAGTCGGTGCCGAGCAATATGTCGAGGTAGGCCCGGGCGCGTAGCGCGTCCATGCCGCCGTCCAGGCCGGCTTTGCGGAGTTCCTTGGCCCAGGCGGTGACCCGCTGGTCGGCGGCGAGGACGTCGGCGGGGGGGAGTTCGCGGCCGGCCAGGCCGGCGTTGCCGGAGTCTTCGGCCCAGCGTTCCACCCGGGTCTTGGTGGCGGCGTGCTCGCGGCGTTTCCTGGCGTGGCCGGGGTTCACGTCCATGACGGCGCGGCGGATCGCGGTCCGCAGCCCGGCCGGGGTCAGCGACCCGGCCCGGCCCAGCACCATCGCCTCAGCGGCCCGGGCTTCGGCCGGGTCCAGCAGCGCGGTGGCATGGGCGATGAGGGCGGCTTTATCCTGGCTGATGATCCCGGCCCGGAACATGGCCCTGGTGCCGGGCAGGTTAACCTCCAGCTGCCAGGCCAGGTCCAGCATCTCCTCAGCATCACCCGCCGAGACGCCGAGCACCGCGCCGAGCTCCGGGGCGGTGAACTCATCCCATCCCTCGGGCATCTGCGCCGGGCCCGCCACGACGGCGCCGGGAGCGGGGCGGCGGCGGATCAGCTCGGCGATCGCGGCGTGTTTACTGGCACTGGCATTGGCTTGCACGCGGTCCTGCGCGCAGATCACGCCGACCAGTTCATCGTCAGACGCGCCGATGTAACGGTCGTCGTCACCGGCCGCGTCCTCCAGGAACGACCCCAGCGTCGCGCAGCCGGGCGCGACGTCGAGGGGCTGGCCGGTGGCGAACCCGGCCGCCGGGCTCGCATGCTCACCCGGGTAGGTCTGCGCGGACCCGGGCATCCCGGGGCCACGCCGGCCGGTCACCATGGCGCCCAGGGCGCCCAGCAACCCGGTCTGGCCCCACCGGGCCGCAGCCTCCGCCGCCCGGGCCCGGTCCGCGGTGATCTCGCGGGCCTCGGCGATCAGCGCGGCCAGCTCGTGGTCATCCAGCCCGGGCGGCGCGGCGTTGTCGGGGTCCTCGTCCTCGTCCGGGTCACCGGGGTCCTCGTCGTCGGCGATGGCGGCCAGGTAGGCCTCATCCCAGTCCGGGCTCTGCGGCACCAGCCGCCAGCCTGGCGACCCGAGCGACGGGCGGTCACCGGATCCCGCGGGCACGCCGGACGGGTGGCCGTCCGGCCCGGGGTCGCGGGGAACCGGTGTTTCGCTCATGAGCCACGGTCCGTTCGGATTAAATGATCTTTATCGACTTCTAATTCTAGTTTAGCTGCCACCGCTGACATTTTAGGGAACACCACACCGAAATAGGCTGGATCAGGCGCAAGGATTCCGCGATCTACTACGATTCTTGCGGGTCATGCAGGCCAGGGGCCCGGATATCTGGGCCGACGGTAGACTAACCGGGACTTTTTGCTCGAACCGGGTCGCGCCGTTGGCCGTCTACGGTGGTAGAGCCGATCACCATTCAGGGAGCCGTACGTGCGGCAGCGAAGGCAACCCTCCAGACCGAGGACGACGGGCCGGCTGGGCCGATGGGCGGCAGCCGGGGTGTTGCTCGGCTGCGCCGTGACCGCGTGCTCGGCGGAGGCGGCGCCGGTGCCGGCTCCGACCAGCAGCCAGGCGGGGCAGTTCCGGAGTTCGGACGCTCCGGCCCTGCTGGTTCAGTGCATGCTCAGCCAGGGGACCCTGGGGCGGTCCGACTCCATCTTCTCCGGCTCGCCGGGCTGGCTGCGGAGCGGGAACATCGTCATCACGGCGGCCACGGCGGCCAAGTTCGACGCCTGGTACCGGGACAACGACGGGATCAGCGTGGCGGGCAAGACCCTGTCGCAGTGGACCCAGTGGGCGGCCTCCAACAACGAGTTGCCCGCCGCGGTGTGCGGTGGTTCGGTGTCGGCGTTCGCCTTGCAGAGGAAGGTGTTCGGGAAGGATCCCGGGGCCGGTAACCCGTGGCGGTGACCGTCACGGGGTAGGGCGAGGGTGGTCCGCGTGGCTGGCCGAGCCCTATCGTGGTAGAATACGCGTTCGATTACCGGTTATGCTGTGAGGATGACCGGGTATACACCGCCAGGATGGCCGGCCGGGGTGCACCCGCCGGACAGCGAGGAGTTCGAGTCCACCGCGGTCACCTGGCTGCTGGACGTGGTGCCGCCCGATTACCGGCTGCACGGGGTGCTGCGCCGGTATCCGGTGGCGCTGGCCGCGATGGCCAGGTACCACGCCAAGGCGTGCGTGGAGGGCGCGCGGGAGGGTTACCGCACGGCGCGGACCGAGCTTGCCGGGGCGCTGCCGCCGCACGCGATCGACACCGTGCTGGCCGCCTACCGCAAGGAAGGGGTCCGGCTGGCCGCTACCGCGCGCGCGGTCGGGCTGATCGAGCGGGCGCTGCGGGGCGAGGTGTTCTCGCCGAAGATGCAGGACAAGCGGACGGCCAGGTAGGAAAGCTGCAGGGGCGACCGTATCGTGAGATCATTGACTCAAGCTAGCCGGGGGGCGGCGCAGGCTTGGGGCAGCGAGAAGGAAGTGGTCCAGTGTCACGGCAGGCCCGGATCCTGCTGGTTGACGACCGGCCGGAGAATCTGATCGCACTCGAGGCGATCCTGTCTTCGTTGAACCAGATCCTGGTGCCCGTCCAGTCCGGCGAGCAGGCCATACAAGCCGTGCTGGCCGACGAGTACGCGGTCGTGCTGCTGGACATCATGATGCCGGGGATGGACGGCTTCGAGACCGCCGCCCAGATCAAGCGGCAGGCCAAGAGCCGCGAGGTGCCGATCATCTTCCTGACCGCCGCGACCATGCAGCCCGAGCAGGCGTTCCGCGGCTATGCGGCGGGCGCGGTCGACTACCTGGCCAAGCCGTTCGATCCGTGGGTGCTGAAGGCCAAGGTATCGGTGTTCGTCGACCTGTATCTGCGGTCCAGTGAGTCGGTCATGGACCACCTGTCCACGGGCCTGGGCGCGGTGGAGGAGACGCTGGCCCTGCTGCGCAAGCTGCCCGCGGTGTTGTGCGACGACGAGGCCCAGGAGACGGCGGCCCAGCTAGCCGGGCGGGTCGGGCGCCTGCGTGACGCCCTGGAGGCGTTCGGGAGCGGGGCTAGCTAGCGGGGCGGGCTGTGGGGGCCAGCGCCGACTGGGTCCAGCCGTCGCCCGGCACGTAGTGCCTGACCACCCGGGCCGGGACGCCGGCCACCACGCACCGGTCCGGGACCGTGCCGCGGACCACGGAACCGGCCGCGACCACGACGTTGCGGCCGATGCAGGCGCCCGGGAGTACGATCGCCCCGGCGCCCAGCCAGCTGCCGGAGCCGATCCGCACGGCGGCATTGCACGGCATCTGCCGGCCGATCGGCTCGTCCGGGTCGGTGTAGCCGTGGTTCTGGTCGGTGATGTAGACGTAGGGGCCGGTGAACACGTCGTCCCCGATGCTCAGCGACTGGTGCGCGACGATATGACTGCCCCGGCCGATCACGCAGCGGTCCCCGATACGCAGCACCGGGGCCGGGCCGAGATCCTGACCGGGCACCATCCCGGCCGACAGGGACACCAGGGCGCCGATCAGCGTGCCGTCGCCGATGGCGATCCAGCGCTCACCGAACAACGAACCGGGCGGGAAGGCCGCCATCGATCCGGGACCGAACGCGGCGAACCGGCGCCCGGCGGGAGTGTCGGCGGTGATCACCCCGGCGCGCTGGGCAGCGTCCCAGGCCCGGTGGACCAGCTGCCAGCGGAGCCGGGCCAGGGGTTTCATGGGGAGGCTGAGGCGGCCAGCTGGCCGCAGGCGCCGTCGATCTCGCGGCCGCGGGTGTCGCGGACGGTGACCGGGACGCCGTGGGACTCCAGGCGACGGACGAACTCGCGCTGGGCGCTGGGACGGGACGCGGTCCACTTCGAGCCGGGCGTCGGGTTGAGCGGGATCAGGTTGACGTGGACGAGCCGTCCGGCCAGCAGCGAGCCCAGCAGGTCGGCGCGCCAGGCCTGGTCGTTGATGTCCTTGATCAGGGCGTACTCGATCGAGACGCGGCGGCCGGTGACGGCCGCGTAGTCCCACGCGGCGTCCAGGACCTCGGCCACCTTCCAGCGGCGGTTGACCGGGACCAGGGTGTCGCGCAACTCGTCGTCGGGGGCGTGCAGGGAGACGGCCAGGGTGACCGAGAGGTGTTCGGCGGCCAGGCGGGCGATGGCCGGGACCAGGCCGACGGTGGAGACGGTGACCGAGCGGTGGGAGATGCCCATGCCCTCGGGGACCGGCTCGGTCAGCCGGCGGACGGCGGCTACCACGTTGGCGTAGTTGGCCAGCGGCTCCCCCATGCCCATGAACACCACGTTGGAGACCCGGCCCGGCCCGCCTGGGACCTGGCCGCTGGCCAGCACTCTTGCGCCGGCCACGACCTGGGCCACGATCTCGGCGGTGGATAGGTTGCGGGTCAGGCCCGCCTGGCCGGTGGCGCAGAACGGGCAGCCCATCCCGCAGCCCGCCTGCGAGGACACGCACATCGTGACCCGGTCCGGGTAGCGCATCAGCACCGACTCGACCAGCGCCCCGTCGAACGCCCGCCACAGCGTCTTGCGCGTGGTCCCGTCGTCGCAGGACAGCTCGCGCTCGGCGGTCAGCAGCGGGGGCAGCAGGGCGTCGGCCAGCGCGGCCCGGGACGTGAGCGGCAGGTCGGTCATGTCGTCGGGGTGTTCGGTGTAGCGGCCGAAGAAGTGCCGGGACAGCTGGACGGCGCGGAACGACGGCTCGCCCAGGCCGGCGACGGCGGCGCGGCGGCCGGCCAGGTCCAGGTCGGCGAGGTGCCGGGGCGGGCGCCCGCGACGCCCGGCCGGGGCGATCAGGCCGGGGGGATCCGGGAGCAGCGTGAGCGGCACGGGACGCGCCAGGGCGGCATCGCGTGAGGGGGGACGAGCGGGTGTCACCGATGTCCGTTCGATAGAAAGGGTTTTCTTAAGGATAGGGCGGCGGGCTGGCTGCGGCGGCCCGAAGGCGCGGGTCGGGTTTGAGCTCGGCCATTAAGTCAGTACATTTCGTTCATGGGCATGACGCAGGTCCCGGTGACACTGCTGGAGAGCTCCAGCCCGTACGGCAGCCGCAAGGTCACCGTCGAGTACGACGGCCTGGTCACGGCCGCCTACCTGCACGACGACACGGGGGCGATCTCCGCGACCTGGATCGCCAACCACCGGCCGGCGCCGCAGACGACCGACCAGGCGCGGCTGGACGCCGGGCGCGCGCCGCTGATGCCCGCCGGGCGGACCAAGCATCCGGGCGGCCGCCCGCCGCTGCGGGCCGACACGCTGGAAGCGCTGTGGTTCGAGGAGGGCGACGGGGTGGCGATCCTGGAGAGCGGGCGGCCGCTCGCGGTGATCGCCGGCTGGTCCGACATGGACCGGGGCATGCCCGGCTACAGCGCCGACGTGATCGGCCAGACGCCGTTCGGCTGGTCACTGGACGACGCCATGGAGGGGCTGGCGCCCCGCCTGGAGCGGTCCCGGGCCTACTGGCGGTGGCGGCAGTCGCCCAACGGCTGGAGTCAGTTCCAGCAGGCGCTGCTCGGTCACCTGCAGCCCCGGCTCGGGCCGGGCGGGCACTACTGGGACGCCTCGGCGGGCAAGCAGCCGCTGGCCGGGGTTACCGAACGGCCGCCCTCGGCGCGGCGCCCGTACACGGTGCTGTCCACGGTGGGCATGAGCGCCCAGCGGATGCCGGTGGTGGAGCAGGTGCTTGACGACCCGAGCGGCTACGCCCGGATCGAACTGGCGGTGGCGACTACGCTGCCGAGTGCGCAGGTGGCCCGGGTGTTCCTGTGGCTGGCCACCTACCCGTGGCACGCCGTGACGTGGTTCGGGCCCGGCCACAGTGTCCGCTGGTACCACGAGCCGTCGACGTTCCCGCTCGGCAACGGGGGGTCGGAGGCGGTGCTGCTGCTCGACTCCCCCGGCGCGCTGGAGGGGCCGGAACCACCGGACCTGTCGGGGTTCGCGTTCGGCGGGGATCCCGTGCGCTGGCTGTGGATCCTGCCGATCTCCGAACGGGACCGGCAACTGGCCAAGGAGCGCGGCTCGTCCAGCCTGGTCAGCCGGCTGGCGGCCCAGCATAAGAGCTGGGTCGTCGGCGCCTAGGCTTTTGCGGGTCCTTGGGGTCCTTGGGGCTAGCGGGCCGGGATGAACAGGTAGAGCAGGAACCAGACCACCGGCGCGGCGACCACCAGGGAATCGAGCCGCTCCAGGATGCCGCCGTGACCGGGCAGCAGGGTGCCCATGTCCTTGATGTCCAGGTCGCGCTTGATCATGGATTCGACCAGGTCGCCGAGCGTCGCGGCCAGCACCACCGCCGCCCCGGTGAGCACGCCCTGCCAGGCGTGGCCGTGCAGCAGCAGCGTCACGCAGAGCCAGCCCGCGACCAGGCACGCGACGACCGAGCCGGCGAACCCTTCCCAGGTCTTCTTGGGGCTGATCGCCGGGGCCAGCGGATGGCGGCCGGTGGTGATCCCGGCGAAGTAGCCGCCGATGTCGCTGCAGACGGTCAAGATGACGAACGTCAGCACCCGGCGCGGACCGTCCGCCGGGACCAGCATCGCGGCCACGAACGAGGCCAGGAACGGAAGGTAGGCGACGGCGAAGATGCCCGCCGTCGTGTCCTTGACGTAGCCGGAGGTCCCGCCGAACAGCCGCCAGGCAAAGATGGCGATCACGGTCAGCCCGAGCGACGCCAGCGCGTACCGTGGCCCGAGCCAGTAGGCGCAGGTCACGACCGCCGCGCCGCCGACCGCTACGGGGATGGCCGGGATGTTGATGTCGCGCTTGGCCAGGGCGCCGGTCAGCTCGGCCAGCGCGATGAGCACCGCGATCCCCATGTACGCCAGGAACGTGGCCTTGACGGTGAACAGCGTGAGCACCGCCAGGCCGCCGAGGCCGACGCCCACGCCGATGGCGGCAGGCAGGTTGCGCCCGGCGCGTCCCTTGGGTTTCTCGGGGTCCTTGGTTTCCGGTCCGGCTGGGTCCACTAGACCTCGAGGAGCTCGGCTTCCTTGTGCTTGAGCAGCTCGTCGACCTGCGCCTCGTAGGTGTGGGTGAGGTCGTCGAGTTCACGCTCGGCGCGGCGCACGTCGTCCTCGCCCGCGTCGCCGCTCTTGATCATCTTGCTCAGGGTGTCCTTGGCGTGCCGCCGGATGTTCCGGATGGCGACGCGGCCGTCCTCGGCCTTGTGCCGGGCGGTCTTGATGTACTCGCGGCGACGCTCTTCGGTGAGTTCGGGGAGGACGATCCTGATGATGGTGCCGTCGTTGTTGGGGTTCACGCTCAGGTCGCTGTTCCTGATCGCCCGCTCGATGGCCGCCAGCGAGCTCTTGTCGAACGGCTGGATGATCACCATCCTCGGCTCCGGGACGTGGAACGAGGCGAGCTGGTTGACCGGGGTCTGCGTCCCGTAGTAGTCGGCCGTGACCTTGCTGAACATGGACGGGTGGGCGCGGCCGGTACGGATGACGGCGAACTCCTCCTTGGCGACCGTGACGGCCTTGTCCATCTTCTCTTCGGCTTCGAAGAGCGTGTCATCGATCATGTTCGGCTCCGTTTACTTCCAGTGCCTATGGAGCTTAGCTGTCTTTGCGGCTGTCNNCGGTCGTCGTTACGGCCTCTTTACGGTCCGAGCGGGTCCTCCGGGTCCTCTCGGGCGCTGGTGCGGCTGATCAGCGTGCCCACCTTCTCGCCGCGGATGGCCCGGACCACGTTCCCCTCGCCCATGAGCGCGAACACCACGATCGGCAGTCCGTTGTCCATGCACAAGGTGACGGCCGTGGTGTCCATGACCTTCAGTCCGCGGCTCAGGTACTCGGTGTAGTCCAGCCGGGCAAAGCGCACCGCGTCCGGCGTGGTGTACGGGTCGGCGTCGTACACGCCGTCCACCTTGGTGCCCTTGAGCACGGCGTCGGCGCCGATCTCCAGGGCCCGCTGCGCGGCGGCGGTGTCGGTGGAGAAGTACGGCGCGCCGAGCCCGGCCCCGAAGATCACTACCCGGCCCTTTTCCAGGTGCCGGATGGCGCGGCGCGGGATGTAGGGCTCGGCGACCTGGCCCATGGTGATGGCGGTCTGCACCCGGGTGTCGATGCCCTTCTTCTCCAGCACGTCCTGCAGGGCCAGGCAGTTGATGACCGTGCTGAGCATGCCCATGTAGTCGGCGCGGGCCCGGTCGATGCCGCGTTCGGCCAGGGCCGCGCCGCGGAACATGTTGCCGCCGCCGACTACGGCGGCGACCTGCACGCCTTCCTTCACCGCGGCGATGATCTCGGTGGCCAGGTGGGCGACCACGTCCGGCGAGATGCCCAGGGGCTCGGAGCCCGCGAACAACCCGCCGGACAGCTTGAGTACCACCCGATGCCAGCTCGGATGCAGCACCCCCGCGGTTCCCGTCATCGTTTGGCTTTCCTTTTGGCTCTCCGGTTTGGCTTTTGGCTTTCCGGTTAGCTTTTGGCTTAGGCCTGGCCGACCTGGAACCGGGCGAAGCCGGTGACGGTCACCCCGTTCTGGCTGAGGACCTGCTTAATCGTGGTCTTCTGGTCCTTCACGAACGCCTGCTCGGTGAGCACCGCGTCCTTGAAGTAGGAGTTCAGCCGACCCTCCACGATCTTGGCGATGGCCTGCTCGGGCTTGCCCTCGTCACGGGTGATCTGCTCGGCGATCCGGCGCTCCTTCTCCACCACGTCGGCCGGGACGTCCCCGCGCGTGGTGTAAAGCGGCCGCATGGCGGCGACCTGCTGAGCGAGATCCGTGGCGACCTCCGCGTTGGGCTTGTCCAGCTGGACGAGCACGCCCAGGGTGGGAGGCAGGGCCGCGTCGCTGCGGTGCAGGTACTGCTTCACGTATCCGCCATCGAACCGAACGAACCGGCCGAGCTCGAGCTTCTCTTTCAGGCTCGAGCCAGCCTCCTCGATGAGCTGCTCGACGGTGACGCCGGGCTTGGCCTCGGTACCCAGCAGGGACAGCCGGTCGGCCACCTTGCTGGCGATGGCGGCGTTCGCGATCTGGGCGGCGGTCTCCTGGAACAGGGGGGTCTTGGCCACGAAGTCGGTCTCGCAGTTCAGCTCGAGCAGCACGCCGGCTGAGGTGCCGTCGAGCTCCGCGGTGACCAGGCCGTTGGCCGCCGTGCGGGCGGCTCGCTTGCCCGCGTCCTTGACGCCCTTGACGCGGAGCAGTTCGATCGCGCTCTCGAAGTCGCCATCGGACTCGGTGAGCGCGTTCTTGCAGTCCATCATGCCGGCGCCGGTCTGGTCCCGGAGCCGCTTTACGTCAGCGGCAGTGAAGTTCGCCATGTCCTCGTCTCTCGATCTTTACGTCTTTTTACGTCTTTACTCGTTGTCGGCGGCTGCGGCCGCGGGCGTGTCGGTGATCTCGCCGATCGTTTCGGTGAGGGGCGCATCGTCGGCGGACGCTTCGTCGGCGGCTGCTGCTGCGTCGGCGGCCGCCTCGCTGGCGGTCGCTGCGTCGGCGGTCGCTGCGTCGGCGGC
>PLDT01000629.1:10335-16912 GCA_003136255.1 Actinomycetota bacterium | reverse complement strand
TGCCTGTACCTGAACGTCTTCACGCCCACGGGCGGCGGGCGCCACCCCGTCATGGTGTGGATCCACGGCGGCGCGCTGGTCAGCGGCGAGAGCAATGACTACGACCCCACCGCTCTGGTGGCAGACGGCGTGACCGTGGTCACCATCAACTACCGGCTCGGCGCGCTCGGCTTCCTGGCTCACCCGGCCCTGGCCGGCGCGAACGGCCAGTCGGGTGACTACGGCCTGATGGACCAGCAGGCCGCGTTGCGCTGGGTGCAGCGCAACATCGCGAACTTCGGTGGCGACCCGCGCAACGTCACCATCTTCGGTGAGTCCGCGGGCGGCCTGTCCGTGCTGTCGCAGGTGGCCTCGCCGCAGGCCAGGGGATTGTTCCAGAAGGCGATCGCGGAGAGCGGCTCGTACAACCTGACGCAGGCCTCGCTGGCCAGCGCCGAGACCGCCGGCGAGGCGTTCGCGACCAAGGCGGGGTGCGCTAGCCAGACCGCGGCCTGCCTGCGCAGCCTGCCCGTCTCGACCATCCTGGCCGACCAGGACGCGTCCGGCTACACGCCGAACATCAACAGCGAGGTGCTGCCGACCTCGATCGGGACCGCGTTCGCCACCGGCAACTTCAACCGCGTGCCGATCATCAACGGGACCAACCACGACGAGTGGCGGCTGTTCGTGGCGCTCAGCGAACTGGAGGGCAACCCGGTCACGGCCGCGAACTACCAGAGCATGATCTCCTCCACGCTCTCGGTTCCCGCGGCGGTGGCGGCGATCATCGCGGCGCAGTACCCGCTGACCGCGTACTCCAGCCCGTCGGTCGCCCTCGGCGCGGTCGGCACCGACGCCATCTTCGCGTGCCCCGCGCTGAGCATCGATGAGTCCGTCTCGAAGTTCGTGCCGACCTTCGCCTACGAGTTCAACGACGAGAACGCGCCGGAGAACTTCCTGCCCCCGGTCAGCTTCCCCTACGGCGCGGCCCACGCCACCGAGATCCAGTACCTGATGGGCCTGCCGACCGCGGCTTTCCCGGGCACGCTCACGGCCCAGCAGCAGCAGCTCGCGGCGACCATGAAGGGGTACTGGACGAACTTTGCCAAGCGCGGGGTGCCCGGGTCGTTCGGCAGTCCGTTCTGGCCGTTGTTCAATACTGTCACCCAGCGGATGCAGTCACTGGTACCACCGGTACCGCAGACCGAGACCGACTTCGCGACCACGCACAAGTGCGCGTTCTGGACCGCCCTGGAAGCGGCCTGACCGCCAGCCGCTAGCTTGCATGGTTATGACGTGGCAACCGGAACTTGATGACGTGCGCCGCCGCCGGGACCTGGCCGAGCGGATGGGCGGTCCGGGCAAGGTCGGGCGTCAGCACGAGGCGGGCCGGCTCACGGTGCGAGAGCGGCTGGCCGCGTTGCTCGATGACGGGTCGTTCCACGAAATAGGAACATTGGCGGGAACGGCCGTTTATGACAGCGCCGGTGAGCTGTCGGACTTCACCGCGGCCAACTTCGTCACCGGGACGGGCCGCATCGATGGCCGCAAGGTCGTGGTGGGCGGTGATGACTTCACCATCCGGGGCGGCGCCGCGGACGCCGCGATCGCGGGCAAGCAGATTTACGCCGAACAGCTGGCCAATGAGATGAGGCTGCCCCTGGTGCGGCTGATCGAGGGGACCGGCGGCGGCGGCAGCGTGAAGATGCTCGAGCAGATGGGCTACACCTACGTGCCCGCCAATCCCGGCTGGGATTACGTGGTGGACAACTTGTCGACCGTGCCGGTCGTCGCCGCGGGCCTGGGCCCGGTGGCGGGTCTGGGCGCGGCCAGGCTCTGCGCCGCGCACCTGTCGGTGCTGGTCGACGGGATAGCGCAGCTGTTTGTGGCCGGTCCGCCGGTGGTGCGCAGCGGAGCCGGGGAACAGGTCACCAAGGAACAGCTCGGCGGGGCGGCCGTGCACGGCCGCAACGCCGCGGTTGACCTGGTGGCGGCGTCGGAGCACGAGGCGTTCGAGATGATCAGGCGCTTCCTGTCGTACCTGCCGCCGAGCGTCTACCAGCGGCCGCCGGTGATCCCCGGCGCCGATCCGGCCGGGCGGCGAGAGGACATGCTGCTGTCCGCGATCCCCCGGGACCGCCGCCAGCCCTACCGGATCCGGGACATCCTGCACGCGGTGTTCGACCTGGGCTCGGTGATGGAGGTGCAGCGGTACGGCGGGTCGATCGTCACCGCGCTGGCTCGCCTGGACGGTCATCCGGTGGGCGTCGTGGCCAGTGACCCGTATGCGGCGGGCGGCGGCCTGACCGTCGAGGGCGCCGAGGCGCTGACCCGGCTGGCCGATCTGTGTACCACGTTCCACCTGCCGGTCGTGACGTTCACCGATCAGCCCGGGCTGCTGATCGGCACCCGCGCCGAGCAGCGCGCCACCATCCGGCACGGCGTGCGGGCGATCAGCGCCGTCTACCAGTCAGCCGGGCCGGGGGCGGAGGTCATCGTGCGCCGGGTGTTCGGGGTGGGCGGAGCGGGCATGACCAACCGGCACCGCCTGATCCGCCGGTGGGCCTGGCCGTCAGCCGACTGGGGTTCGCTGCCCGTCGAGGGCGGGATCGAGGCCGCGTACCGGGCCGAACTGGAACGCGCCGAAGATCCCGCCGCCACCCTGGCCGGCATCCGAGCCCGGCTCGACGCCGTGCGCAGCCCGCTGCGGACCGCCGAACGGTTCGGTATCGAGGAGATCATCGACCCGCGCGAGACCCGGCCGCTGCTGTGCGACTGGGTCCACGACGCCTACGCCGCGCTGCCGGCCACCCCGGGCAAGCCCTCCTTCGGCACCCGGCCCTGACTTTCGGGGCGATCGGGGTGCCGAAGGGCCGTATGTGCTGCCGCGGCCGCGATGCCCGCGCATGCCGTCGTCCCGCGGGCCCCGGTAGTACGTCTGCGTCCCATTACCGTGGAGGATCCGGCTTACGCGGAGGATCCGGGCAGCTCCAGCTACCAAAATGCTCCGCATAAGCTATATCCTCCGCGTTAATTTCCAGTGCTTCGAATATGATGGTGAATTGAGGGACGGATGAGGTGCCTGCGCCGGGAGGTGAGCCGCCCGGGCTGGCCAGCGGGTCTGACACGCGCCGGCCCGGGGCCGCGAGACGGTTCCCTGATCATCGCGGGCCGTTACCTTGTTGTGGAAGAGGTAGCGTCACACCATCCTGCTTGCTGCCTTTCGGGGCGGGCCGCCGCCCGCGCGGCTGGTATCGGCAGCAGCGCTGGTCACGGGCGTCACAGGACCACCGTGGCTTCGACGGTCAGAGTTGGCGCGTTCCCCTGAGGGGCTTCCAGGGATGGCTCCGCTCCGCAGGGCGGCTACGTCCGTCATGCCAACCGCGTCGTTGTGGCAGCTATGTCATCTGGTGCGCGTCGTTGCGGCAACGACGTCGTCAGGGCCGGGGCAGGTGCACGGTTGGCAGGTCCCCCTAATGAGCCGACCGGCATGACGGTCAGGGCCGGCCCTAGGTGATGCCGTCCGTTACCGGAGAACCCGGCGATGGCGGTGCCGATCAGGGTGGCCTCAACGATGTGGTCGCGGCGGCCCACGGAGACCGGGCAGTCCCGCTGGCTGACCTGCAGCTGCATGCCGGCGATCACCACGCCCTCGGCGCCGAGCCGCTTGACGTCGCTTTCCAGCTGCAGCCTGGCGTCCCGCCGCGATTGCATGACCAGCTCGGTCCAGCCGGCGACCTCTGCGTTGCCCGACCCCCAGCGGGCCTGGCGGACCGTGGTCCGGTCATCGTGCCGGGACCCGATCGATATGCCGAGCGCGAGCCCTGCGGGGACCCAGCCCGTCATGATCAGCTTGGCGAAATCCTGCCCGGACAGATCGGAGGTGAACGGCTCGCGCCGCCCGTCCGCGGCGCCTGGCGCGCGTACGGCGGTGCCGATGGCGGTGAACTCCAGCCCGCCCAGCGGAAACGACCCCCGGGACAGCCGCACGCCCACCACGCCGTGCCCGCCAAGCTGGGCACACTCGGTGGTCATCCGGTCGAGGGCGGTGTGGCGCGCCTGGTACATGGCCTGCACCAGCGGGCCGAAGGGCCCGCCGCAGCTCGACACGCTGGCGGACCCGGCCGCGTACACCGCCGCGCCGAACACCTGGCCAACCGGTTCGAAGCCCGCGCTGCGGATGGCGGCGAACTCACCAGTGGTCAGCGAGGATCCCCACACGCCCCCAGCCTAGGCCCGCTCGCCGCCACCCGCGGCCTCACCATCAGCGCCGCCGACGCCGCCGAGCTCACGGACCGGTTCGCCACCATGCCGCCCCACCCCGAGGTCCCCGCCGCGCTGCGCCGGCTCCNNTTCAGCGTCGATGAGACCGTCCGCCGCCACAAGCCCGCACCCGAGGCCTACCATTCCGTCGCCACCGCCCTCGACCTCGACCCGGCCCGCATCTGCCTGATCGCCAGCCACGTCTGGGACACCATCGGGGCCGGCGCGGCCGGCTGGCAGACCGCGCTCATCCTCCGCGAAGGCAACGCGCCGCTCGACGTCGGCCCGCAGCCGGACTACATCGGGAAGGACCTCGACGCGGTCGCCGATCAGCTCATCGAGCGGTACGCCACGGCGAACGCCAGCCAGCCAGGACGCTGACCGCACCTGGCGCTTGGCCGCACCGAGTGTGACGTAGGTACAATCGAATAGCGGAGAAAACCTTCGAAACTTTCGAAGAGGTGCGCGAGAGCCTGGAGGTCGCCGTGCCATCCGGACCCATCCGGGTAGCGATCGTCGGAACCGGGGGCATCGCCCGGGTTCACGCCGAGGCCCTGCGGCCCGACCCGGCCGCGACCGCACCGGCGCCCGGCGCCCCGGCAGCGGCCCCCGGCGCCCCGGACCCGGCCAGCGGCGTCCCGGACCCGGCCCGCGCGGCGCTCGTCGCCGCCGCCGACGTCGACCCGGACCGGCTCGCCGCCTTCGCCCGCGAGCACGGCGTGTCCGCGACCTACAGCCGCCTCGACGACCTGCTCCGCGATACCCGTCCCGATCTGGTACACATCTGCACGCCGCCGTTCGCGCACCACCAGCAGGCGTTGGCCTGCCTGCGGGCCGGCGTGAGCGTCCTGGTGGAAAAGCCGCCGGTGATCAGCCTGCGTGAGTTCGACGAGCTCACCGCAGCCGAACTCACCGCGGCCGAGCCCGCGACGGGCGCCGCGGCGGCCCCGGTGGCCGCCTACCCGGGCCCGTGGTTCGCCAGCGTCTACCAGCACCGGTTCGGGGCGGCGCCGCGGCGGCTGAAGGCGCTGATCGCCGACGGGACGCTCGGCCGCCCGCTGATCGCCGTGTGTCACACCACCTGGTTCCGTGATCAGGCGTACTTCGACGTTCCGTGGCGCGGCCGGTGGGATACCGAGGGCGGCGGTCCCACCATGGGCCACGGCATCCATCAGATGGACCTGCTTCTGGACGTGCTCGGCGACTGGGCCGAAGTCCGCGCGATCGCCCGCCGCCAGGCCCGCCGGACGCGGACCGAGGACGTGTCGCTGGCCCACGTCACGTTCGCCAGCGGCGCGGTCTCGAGCGTGGTCAACAGCGTGCTGTCGCCGCGCGAGGAGAGCTACCTGCGCTTCGACTTCGAGCATGCGAGCGTCGAGGTGACGCACCTGTACGGGTACACCGACCAGGACTGGCGGATCACCCCCGCCCCCGGATGGCAGCCGCCGGGACCGCTCACCCCGCCGGGACCGCTCAGCCCGCTGGGCTCGCTCGCCCCGCCGGGCTCACCCAGCCGGCCGGGCCCGGCTACGCCGAGCGGTCACCGGGGCCAGTTCGCCGAGGTGCTGGCGTGCCTGGCGGCTGGCCAGCGCCCGCCGGTGGCGCCGGGCGAGAGCCGCCGCACGCTGGCCCTGGTGGCGGCGATCTATGCCGCGGCCTTTACCGGCCAGCCGGTGACCCCGGCGGACCTGGCCGAGGGGTCGCCGTTCTACGACCGGATGGACGGGGGACAGGCGCCGTGGTGATGTCCGTCCGTGACGACCACGCGGCCGTCCAGGCCCGGTGGGACGACGCGGAGCTGTTCCGTTACGTGTACCTGCCGGACGATCCGCCGCTGGAGTCGCCCCGGCCGTACCTTCATCCGGTGCGCACCCTGGCCGGGGAGCTGGTGACCGACTACCGTCCCGGTGATCACCCGTGGCACAAGGGGATCTCCTGGTCGCTGCCGAACGTCGGAACCGAGAACTTCTGGGGTGGTCCGACGTACCGCCGGGGCGACGGCTACATCCAGCTCGACAACAACGGCGCCATGCGGCACGACGGCTTCGGCGCGATCGGGGCCAGCGGCGGCCAGGCCGGCCTGGCCGAGCGGCTGACCTGGGTGACCGCAGCGGGCCAGGCGCTGTTCACCGAGCAGTGCCGGATCACGGCCGCCGTCCGGCCGGACCGGTCCGCCTGGTCCTGCGCGTTCCAGACCACGATGCGCAACGTCAGCGGGCGGACGGTCGCCATCGGCAGCCCGACCACCGAGGGCCGGGAGGCCGCGGGGTACGGCGGCCTGTTCTGGCGGGGGCCCGCCGCGTTCGCCGGCGGCCGCGTGCTGACCCCCGACGGG
>PLDT01000629.1:0-10318 GCA_003136255.1 Actinomycetota bacterium | reverse complement strand
CCGTTCTTCGCCGCGGAAGTCCCGGTCCCCGCCGCGGCCGAGCTGACCCTGCGCTACGAGGTCGTCGTCGCCACCGGCGAGCTGACCATCGATGCCTGCGTTACGGAAAGAGCCTAATTTGACCGAACGAAGCGTGCCTCACGCCCCACCGCCACCTCTCACCTCCCCGGGCCTGTCGTTCCCCGGCGCGACCGCGGTGACCATGCTGGAGGTCTACGACTGGATCGCGCCGGACGGCCTGCGCGGCGGCTCGGCCCACGTACACCTGGCGTCGACCGAGGGCTACGTGGTGCTGGCCGGCCACGGGCGGCTGCAGACCCTCGGCGCGCGGGGGTACGCCGAATCGGAGCTCCATCCGGGTGACTGCCTGTGGTTCACGCCCGGGATCATCCACCGGCTGGTCAACCAGGGCGGGCTGCGGCTGCTGGTCATCATGGCGAACGCGGGCCTGCCCGAGGCGGGCGACGCGGTGCTGACGTTCCCGCCGGAGATCCTGGCCGACCCCGCGGCGTACGCCCGGGCCGCCACGCTGCCGGCCAACGGGGCGCTGGAGGACGGGGCGCGGCGGCGGCGGGACCTCGCGATCGAGGGCTACCTGGCCCTGCGGGACCAGTTCGCGGAGCGAGGGCCCGCCGCGCTGGAGGGATTCTTCGCCGCCGCGGTGCGGCTGGTGGCCGGGCGGGTGCCGCAGTGGCGGCAGCGGTGGCAGGCGGGGGCGTTCGCGGCGTCGGCGGCGACCGGACGCCAGCTGGACCAGCTCGCTGACGGCGACGCCGGCTATCTCGCCGCCGGCGTGCTGCGGCAGATCGCTCGCCCGGCCGGGCCGGCCGGGTACGGCATGTGCGGCTTGCTCACCCGCTACGACCCGGCCACCTCGGTGACGAGCCGCTGAGCGGGCTGGTTCAGCCCCTGATCGCGCCGACCAGGCCGCCGACGAGCCTGCGCTGGGCGAACACGAAGATGGCGAGCGCGGGGATCATCGACACGGCGGTGAACGCGTAGACCCGCGCGGTGTCCTGGGTGTAGGTGGACTGGAAGTTGGCCACGGCCAGGGGCAGCGTGTAGTGGTCCTGGCTGGTGAAGACGACCAGCGGCAGCAGGTAGGCGTTCCAGCTCGTGACGAAGGCCAAGATGCCGACGGTGATCAGGGCGGGCCGGGACAGCGGCAGCAGGATCCGCAGGAAGAACCGGATCCGGGTCGCGCCGTCCACGATCGCGGCGTCCTCCAGTTCGCCCGGGATGGCGCGCATGAACGGCCGCAGGATGACGATCGTGACCGGGAGCGCGAACGCCGCCTCCGGCAGGGCCACGCCGAGCAGGTTGTCGTTCAGGCCGATCTGCTGCAGCAGCAAGAACAGCGGCAGGGCCGCGGTGTTGAGCGGGAACAGCAGTCCGGCCACGAACAGCACGTACAACCCTTCGCGCCCGCGGAACGTGTAGCGGGACAGCGCGAAGGCCGCCATCGAGCCGAGCGTCACGGCCAGCCCGGTCGCCACCACGGCGATCACCACGCTGTTGGCCACGGCTTGCCAGAAGAGTGACGAGGTGGCGATCGCCGCGTAGTTGCTCCACACCCACGGGTGCGGGAGCGCGTTCGGGTTGGCGTTGAGCTGAGCGGTGGTGCTGAACCCGCCGACGACCATGTACAGCATCGGCGCGATCGTGATGGCCAGCACAAGCAGGACCACCAGGTAGCTGGCGGGCAGCGAGAGCCAGGTGCGGCGCTCGCGGATCACGTCCCGGCGCGGGGCGCGCCGGCCCAGCCGGGCGCTGGCGGCGGTCATCTGATCACCTGCTTCCTGGTCACATGACGGCCCGGGTCAGCGCGCCGGCGGTGTCGCGGCGCAGCGCGTAGCGCTGGTAGGCCAGCGCGAAGACGACGGAGATGACGAACAGCACCACCGAGACCGTGGCGCCGTACCCGAACTGCGTGCGCTGGACGCCGTTGGTGTACTGGTAGGTCAGCATGGTGTTCGACGCGTTCGCCGGCCCGCCCAGGGTCATGATCCAGACCAGATCGAAGAGCTGGAGCGAGCCGATGACCGACAGGAAGATCCAGATCCGGATCGTCGGGGCCAGCAGCGGCAGCGTGATCGCCCGGGTCAGCTGCCACGGGGTGGCCCCGTCGATGGCCGCCGCCTCGCGCAGCTCGGGCGGGATGCCCTGCAGGCCGGCCAGCAGCAGGACGATTCCGAAGCCGATGTACTTCCAGGTGGCCACCACGAACACCGAGTACAGCACCAGCGATGTGCTGGCCAGCCAGTAGTGCACCAGGCCGCCGAGGCCGGCCGCCTTCAGCAGCGCGTCCAGCGGTCCGCCCGGCTGCAGCAGCTCGTACCACATCACCGCCGCCGTCGCCTCGGACAGCACGAACGGCGCGAACACGGCCAGCCGCAGGAACGTCCGGCCGCGCATCCGGCGGTTCAGCAGCAACGCCAGCCCGATGCTGATGGGAAGCTGGATCACCAGCGACAGCACGGCGATGATCACGTTGTGCAGCAGGGCCTGGTGGAAGACCGGGCCGGTCAGCACGCCGGTGTAGTTCGCCGTGCCGATGAAGTCGTTCAGCGGCCCGAAGCCGCTCCAGTTGTACAGGCTGTACCAGACGGCGAAGATCATCGGGACGATCACGAACCCGAGGAACAGGACGATCGGCGGGACGAGCAGCACGATCAGCTCGACCCGCTTGCGTACCACGCGCCGCGACCGTGGCGGGCGGGCACGCACCGCGCTCTGGGTGCGCGCCATCAGTGGCCGGAGCTACTGCTTACGGAGTTGATGATGGTCGAGTTGCTGCCCTGGCCCGCGAAGAAGTCCGCGAGCGCGTTGTCCAGCGCCTGACCCTGGTTGGTCGGGAAGGCGATGTCGAAGTACTCCGCGTCGTAGGCGGCGGTGTCGTGGGCCTTCGCGGCCGCCTGCAGCGCCGGGTCGGTCAGCACCGACTCGGCCGCGCTGTTCGCCGGCAGCCCGACGCCCGCCTTCTGCACCAGCTCCTCCTGGACCGGGGTGCTGTCGATGTACTGGAGGAACTCGGCGCAGGCCGGTTCGGCCGCCCCGGTGGTGCAGGAGAAGCCGTCACCGCCGGACAGCACGGCCGTCGCGGCACCCGCGCCGCCGGGAATCTGCGGGAACGGGAACCAGCCGAGCTCGGAGATGATGTTCTTGTTCGAGGTGAGGGCCGGGACCACGCTGGTCTCCCAGTCGCCCTGCAGCTCCATGGCGGCCTTGCCGTTGGCCAGCAGGCCGGCCGAGCTGCCCGCGCCGGTCTGGGCCTGGGTGGCGTTGAACCCGCCCTGGAACGGGCTGGTGGCCATGAACGCGGTCAGGTCCTTGGTCGCCTGGGAGAAGCACGGCGCGGTCATGTTGATGGCCTTGATCGAGGACTGCAGCACGGACTCGGAGCACTCCCGGACCGCGAAGTACTCCCAGTAGAACGCGTCCGGCCAGCGGCTGCCGCCGCCCAGCGCGATCGGGGTGATGCCGTGCGCCTTGAGCTTGACGTCATCGGACTCGAGCTGGGCGATCGTGGTCGGCGGGGACGTGATGCCGGCCTTGGCGAACAGGTCCTTGCGGTACCAGAAGCCCACCACGTGCTGATCGTAGGGGATGCCGTACTGCTGCCCGTTGACCTGCCAGCCGGCCGCGGCCGGACCCACCTCGGTGATCCAGCTCGACGCGAGCGAACTGAGGTTGGTCAGCTTGCCCGAGGTGAACTGGGTGGCCTCCTGGCCGCCGCCCCACTGCTGGAAGATGTCCGGCGGGGTGTCCGACTTCAGGGCGATCGGCATCTTGGTGGTGAACAGGTCGCTCTGAATCGGGTCGACGCTGATCGTCACGTTCGGATGCGAGGCGTGGAACGCGGCCGCCACGCTCTGCCAGACGCCCAGCAGGGGCTGGGTGTTGCCGTTGTTCCACCAGGTGAGGGTGACCTTGGCGGTGCTGCTGCTGCTCGAGGTCGAGCTCGCGCTGGTACTTGAAGTGCTGGTGCTGGTGCTGCTACTGCACGCGGCGATCGTGACTGCCGCTGCCACCGCGACGGCGGCGATGGCAGGCTTCCTGGAACCTCGCATGCGCTCTCATCTCCTGACGATGCCGAGGAACTCGTACTGCCGGGTCTGCTACTGGCGGGCCTCCTGGCGCTGCCGAAAGCGGCGGACGCGCATGACGAATGACGTCCGCATCGACGCTCCGAAAGTTTAGGGAATTTTTCGGAAGTTCCGTCATCATAAGAAGCTGGGGCCGGCAGGTCAATCCTTTGTTCCCAAGGTGTTACGTTCTATCCTGGTTCGCTGTTCTCCGGCTCTAGCGTCGTCATCTCTCCTGGTAACCGTGGACAAGTGCGGCAGCGTGCAGATAATGTCGGCAGGGATACCGGCTGCGATATCGTGATCGAAAGTATTTCGATTGCGTGCTGCCGAAGGGATAGTGTGGCGGCCAGAAGGGTTGGTGCAGTGCTTCCAAGCAGCAAAGCGGCGGCCGACAGCACCACCGGGAGGCAGCGGCGGACTACCCTGGCGACCATCGCCGCCGAGGCAGGCGTGTCGCTGCCGACGGTCTCGAAGGTGGTGAACGGGCGCCGGGACGTCGCCCCCGCGACCCGCGCGCTCGTCGAGCGGCTGCTCGACGAGCATCACTACACGCGGGCCGGCACCCGCAGGAACCGCCGCTCCGGCCTGGTCGACCTGGTGCTCGCCGGCCTGGACAGCCCGTGGGCGGTGGAGATCCTGCGCGGCGTCGAGGAGTGGGGCTCGGCCCACGAGACGGGCGTGGCGGTGTCCGCGGTGCGGCACGGAAACGCCCGCCCGGCCAGCTGGACGAGCGCGCTGGCCAGCCACGACACCGACGGAGTGATCGTCGTCCTGTCGGAGTTCACCAGCGGCCAGCTCGAGCAGCTGCGCGAAGCCAACATCCCGCTGGTGGTCATCGACCCGGTGAACCCGCCCCCGCCCGACCTGCCGAGCGTCGGCGCCACCAATTGGGCGGGCGGGCTGGCCGCCACGGAGCACCTGCTGGGCCTGGGGCACCGCCGGATCGGGGCGATCGCCGGGCCGGCCGATTACCTGTGCAGCCGGGCCAGGACGGACGGGTACCGGTCGGCACTGGAGCGAGCGGGCATCAGGTTCGACCCGGCACTCGTCCGCAACGGCGACTTCCGCCACGAGGGCGGCTTCTTGCACGGCGGCGAACTGCTCGACCTGGCCGATCCGCCGTCGGCCATCTTCGCCGGCAGCGACCAGCAGGCGTTCGGCCTGTACGAGGCCGCGCGGCAGCGGGGCCTGCGGGTGCCGCAGGATCTCTCGGTGGTCGGGTTCGACGACCTGCCGGTCGCCCGCTGGGTCTCGCCCCCGCTCACCACCGTGCGCCAGCCGCTCGCCGAGATGGGCCGGGCCGCGGCGCAGATGCTGGACGACGTGATCGACGGTGTGCCGTTGCGCACCAACCGGGTCGAGCTGTCCACCGAGCTGATCGTCCGGGAGTCGACCGCGCAGCCCGGGCCAGCAGGCTCATGAAGATCACCGTGGTGGCCGGGGACCAGGCCGTGGCCGAGCCGTGGCGCGACCCGTCCCAGCCGGTCGCGGAGCGGGTCGCCGACCTGCTGAGCCGGATGACGCTGGCCGAGAAGGTCGCGCAGCTCGGCAGCGTGTGGATCGGGGCCTCCGGCGACGGTGCCGGGGTGGCGCCCATGCAGCACGAGTTCAGTGCCGACCTGCCGCCGGCGGAAGACCTGTTCCGGGACGGCATGGGCCAGCTCACCCGGGTGTTCGGCACCCGCCCGGTGCCGCCCGCCGCGGGCATGCTCGCCCTGGCCGGGCTGCAGCAGCGGATCGTCGCCGCGAGCAGGTTCGGCATCCCGGCGATCGCGCACGAGGAGTGCCTCACCGGTTTCGCCGCCTGGCAGGCGACGATCTTTCCGGCGCCGCTGGCCTGGGGAGCGTCCTTCGACCCCGGCCTGGTGCGCGAGATGGCGGCCGCGATCGGAACCAGCATGCGGGCGAGCGGCGTGCACCAGGGCCTGGCGCCGGTGCTGGACGTGGGCCGGGACCCGCGTTGGGGCCGCACCGAGGAGACCGTCGGCGAGGACCCCTACCTGGTCGGCACGATCGGCACGGCGTACGTGCAGGGCCTGCAGTCGGCCGGAGTGGACGCGACGCTTAAGCACTTCGCCGGCTACTCGGCGTCCAGCGGCGGCCGGAACATGGCACCGGTGTCGATGGGCCAGCGCGAGTTCGCGGACGTGATCTTGCCGCCGTTCGAGATGGCGATCCGGCTGGGTGGTGCCCGCGCGGTGATGGCGTCCTACACCGCTCTGGACGGGGTACCGGCCACGGCCGACTGCGACCTGCTCGGCCGGCTGCTGCGGGACGAACTCGGCTTTGCCGGCCTGGTCGTATCCGACTACTACGCCGTGTCGTTCCTTGAGCTGCAGCACGCCGTGGCCGCCAGCCAGTCCGAGGCCGCGGCCGCCGCGCTGCACGCCGGGGTGGACATCGAGCTGCCCGCCGTCCGCTGCTACGGCGCGCCACTGCGCGAGGCCGTGGCGGCCGGGCTGACGGGCGAGGCCGCCGTCGACCGGGCGGCGGCGCGGGTCCTGACCCGCAAGTGCGAGCTCGGCCTGCTCGACCCGGACTGGACGCCGCTCCCGGCCGGGGCCGGGAGCGGCCCGGATCTGGACCCGCCGGAGCACCGGGAGCTGGCCCTGCGGCTGGCCGAGGAATCGATCGTCCTGCTGGCCAACCCGGCCGGGCTGCTCCCCGTACGGCCGGACGCCCGGGTGGCGGTCGTCGGGCCGCTGGCCGACGACCCGCTGGCGTTCTTCGGCTGCTACAGCATGCCCAGGCACCTGGGCGAGGCCCACCCGGAGGCCGCGGCGAGCGTACCGGTGACCACGGTCCTGGCGGCCCTCAGGGGTGAACTCGCGGCGGGACCGGAGACGGTGAGCTACGCGCCGGGCTGCTCGGTGCGGTCCCGTGATACCTCGGGGTTCGCCGCGGCGGTCGCCGCTGCCGAGGCCGCAGACCTGGTGGTCGCCGTGGTCGGGGACGAGGCGGGGCTGTTCGGGCGCGGCACCTCCGGAGAGGGCTGCGATGCGGCCGATCTGCGCCTGCCGGGCGTCCAGGAGCACCTGCTCGAGGCGCTGGCCGGCACCCGGACCCCGGTCGTCGCCGTCCTGGTGACCGGACGGCCGTACGCGCTGGGTGCCGTCGCCGGCCGGCTGGCCGGGATCATCCAGGCCTTCTTTCCCGGTGAGGAAGGCGGCCGGGCGATCGCCGGCCTGCTGTCCGGGCGGATCGTGCCGAGCGGAAAGCTGCCGGTCCAGCTGCCTGCCATGACGACCACCTCGCCGTCGTCCTACCTGCGGTCCCGGCTGGCCAGCCAGCACGACGGCAGCTCGGTGGATCCGTCACCGCTGTTCGCGTTCGGGCACGGGCTGTCGTATACCAGCTTCGGGTATGAGGACCTGTCGATCTCGCCGGACCGCATTCTCACGGACGGGGTCGCGGAGATCTCCTGCTCGGTCCGCAATACCGGGTCGCGTGCGGGCACCGAGGTCGTGCAGCTCTACCTCAGCGACCCGGTCGCCTCCGTGGTGCGCCCGGTGCGCTGGCTGGCCGGCTTCATCCGGGTACCACTGGAACCCGGCGAACGACGCCGGGTCACGTTCCGGGTCCATGCCGACCGGACGGCGTTCGCCGGCCGCTCCGGCCAGCGGATCGTCGAGCCGGGAGAGATCGGTATCGGAGTCGGCGGTGCGTCCGACCACCTGCCGCTGCGTGGCTCGCTCACCCTGCACGGCCCGGTCCGGACCGTCGGCCCCGGCCGCGTCCTGGTCACCGAGGCCGCCCAGGACGACAGGAGGTCAGGCAGCTCCGGCTGCTAGCTCCCGGAGGCGGTGCCGCGCGACCTTGCCCGTCGGGCCCAGCGGTAGCTCCCGGACCAGGCAGAACGCGCTTGGCCGCTTGGGCCGCGGCAAGGCCGCCTCACACGCCTCACGCAACGCATCCTCGAGCCCGCGCGGCCACGGCTCGGCCGGGACGACGTAGGCGACCGGGCGCTCCCCCAGCACCTCATCGTGAGCCGCGATCACCGCGGCGGACCGGACGCCGGGCTGAGCGAGCAGGACGTCCTCGATTTCCCTCGGGTAGATCTTCTCGCCGCCCCGGTTGATCACGTCGTCGGACCGGCCGGCCAGGAACAGGTAGCCGTCCTGGTCGAGGTGGCCCAGGTCGCCGGTGTCGAGCCAGCCGCCGGGACCGATGGCGCCGGGCGGGCCGTTGTGCGCGTACTCCCTGATGACGCCGCGGCCCCTGATCTGCACCCGGCCCACCGTGCGAGCCGGGCACGGGACGTACCGCCCGGCGGCCAGCCGGGCGACCCGGACTTGCGGGCCGGCCGGCAGGCCCGCCGAGCCGGCCTTGCGCGGGCCCTCCAGCGGGTTGGCGGTGATCATGCTGGCCGCCTCGGTCATCCCGTAGGTCTCGATGACCGGGATGCCGGCCGCCGCCTCGAACCGCCGGAGCACCGACGGCGCCAGCGGAGCGGAGGCCGACCGCACGAAGCGGACGCGCCCGGCGGGCGGGACCTCGGCCGGGCTCATGGCCAGCACGGCGATGATCGCGGGTACCGCGTTGATCCAGGTGATCCGCTGCTGTTCCATCAGCTCCCAGAATCCCCGGCGGCTGAACTTGCGGTCCAGCACCAGGCCGGCGCCCGCGGCCAGGGTGGCCAGCAATCCGACCACCTCGGCGTTGACGTGGAACAGCGGGAGACAGCAGTAGCCGCGGTCCGCCTCGGTCAGCCGGTGGTGGCGGGCCACGCCGGCCGCGACGTGGCCGAGCTGATCCTCGCGCAGCAAGATGCCCTTGGGCGCGCCGGTGGTCCCGCTGGTGCACAGGAAGATTCCGCCGGTTCCGCCCGGGCTGGCTGGATGATCGGCGGGTGCGCGTCCGCCAGGGCCGTTCGGCCGAATTGATCTTTCTGGCTCGCCAGGGTCGCAGACCGTCGCCTGCGGCCTGGCCGCCGCGAGGACCCGGGAGAGCTCGGCGGCCGGGGCGCCCGGGTCCAGCGGGACGACCACCCGGCCGGCCCCGAGGATGGCGACCAGGGCGGTGGCGTAGCTGAGCGGGTCCGGCAGCCGGACGGCGACCCGTCCGCCAGGGGGTACCCCGGCGCGGTCCAGGCCGTCGGCCCAGGCCGCGGTGGAACGCCGCAGCCCGGCGTAGGTCAGGGTTCCGGCTCCCGCGGCGTCCTCAAGGTAGGGCGCGTCGCCTCGCCGGGCCGCGGCCTGCTTGATCCATTCCGCTATCACGGTCACGCTCCGTTCTGATCGCTGGTCACGCTCATGACGGTGACGGGTTTCCAGGTCCGGGAATCCCGTTCCGGTGCGGGGAGCTCGCGGGCCCCGCGCCGCGGTATCAGCGCCGGCCATTGCTGCCGCGTGCGCCCGGTGAGCGGCACCGCCAGCGGGGTCCTGGCCAGCACGCTGGTCAGCGCGACGCCACCGGCGAAGACGATGCCCACGGTCAGCAGGCAGAGCAGCGGCCAGGGGATCGTCGAGCTGAGCCGTCCCCAGCCCAGCCAGATCAGCGCGGTGATGAACACCATCTGGGACAGGTAGATGCCGTAGGCGTTGTCCGAGCCCGACCGCACCGCCGCCTTCGTCCGCGATGACCGCCAGGGGCGCACCAGGGCGACGCCCGCCAGATAACCGCAGGTGACCGCGCCGAGATTGAACGGGATGACGCTGGGCTGGAACGGGTCGCTGCCCGATCCCAGCGCGGTGGTGACGCCGTGCTGGGCCAGGAAATAGATGCCCTCGGCGCCGAGCGCCGCGGCGGCCGTCAGCGCCACGATCAGTCGCGCGTGCCGTCTCACCCATTCGTCCACCTCCGTCAGATGGAAGGCGACGACACCGCCGCCGATCAGGTAGAGCAGGTAGCTCAGGGCATCCTGCTGGNNTGGTCCGCCGCAGCAGCATCAGCACGAGCGGGAACACCAGGTAGAACTGCATGATCACGAGCAGGAAATACAGCTGGTAGTACCCGGTATAAGCCGCGTAGGCCAGGTGGTCGAGCGCCGCGGCCGGGCTGGCGTAGTGCGATGTCGGCAGCAGGTAGCAGAAGTAGATGACCGTCCAGCACGCGTACGGGATGACGACCGACAGGAACCGGCGCCCGTAGAAGCGGCGCAGCCCGGCCCGGCTCAGGTCGGCGTAGGCGTACGTCAGCATGCACGCGGAGATGAAGAAGAACCCTTCGCGGGACACGTGCAGGAGCAGCAGCGCGGCCCCCGAGCCCACGCTGGCCGCCGCGGGCGCGAA
>PLDT01000566.1:0-4008 GCA_003136255.1 Actinomycetota bacterium | reverse complement strand
AGTTCGCCTTGTGGGTATCGCCCCACATCCTCGGCAACGTCGGACGGGTCTTGGAGGACCTGTTCAAGTGGGAGCACGCGCAGATCGATACCTACGTCGCGGTGCTCTCAGAGGCAGCCGAACATAGCGGCGGGGGGCTGCTGGCCGAGGTACCCCGCACGGTACACGATTGCCCCGACCACGAGGACAATCTGATCCTGGATCTCGCCGCTGAAGTAGGCGCCATGCTCATCGTGTCCAACGACACGGACCTGCTGGCTATGTCTCCCTGGCGCGGCACGCCCATCCTGACGCCCGTCGCCTTCGCCGCCAAGGTAGACGCCATGCGACGGCATGCGCGACGAAGGAAACGCTGAGGCGGGAGCGACCCGGCGGCGTCCGCCTATGCCGTGCATCACCACCTGCTTGGCTGCTATTTGCCGGGCGGCTGCGACCAGCCGGCCTCGGGCTGCGAGGCCCATCACGTCATCCACCGTAAAGACGGTGGGCACACTAGCCTCACTAACCTCAAGAATTACTGTTGGTGGCACCACCATGTGGTCCTGCACGAGCTGGGCCGGACCCTGACCGTCCACCCCGATGGCACCAGCCAGGTCACCGGCCCCGACGGCAAGACCATCCGCAGCCACAGCCCGCCACCCCACCCCGGGTAACCAGCCCCGCCCGGACACCGGCCCACCTAGCCGCCGCCCAGGATATTGGCCTGGCCCGCCGTGATCGCGGTGACCTCGCCGCGCCGCGCGCACATCATCGGCCGTGCCCGGCTTCCTGCTAGCCAGGCATTCACTCGGACTTCTCGGCGGGGGTACTCGACGGCCAGTGAGCAGGCGACCAGTCACCGTCTGGGTCCGTGGTCTGCCCCACTTCGATCAGATGACCGTCGGGGTCGCGGATGTAGCAGCGCTTCTCGTACTTGTGCTGTTTCGGCGGCGTCAGGAATTGAGCACCCCGGGCGCTCCATTCGGCATACACGGCGTCGATGTCTTTGACCCGGATATTAAGGAAACTGCTGACCCGGTCGGGATCACGCGGCGTCTCCAGGATGACCGTCGGCTTGTCGTCGGTCGGGCCTCCGCCGCTATTGATGACGATCCAGCTGTTGGCTAGCGCGACATTGACTGGATCTCCCGGAAAGGCCACCCTGCCGCCGAGTACTTCGGTGTAGAAGCGCCGAGAGCGCTCGACATCGTCCGAGACGATGAAGTGGGTCAGCACAATTCCGTCGGGGGGCGATGGGAGCTCGGCCATCCGGGCACCTCCACTGGCTAGGTCTCGCACCCCGCTTTGCGACGGGGGCCGCAGCCAACGCTACTACGAGCGTGCCCCGCGGCTCGGGCTGCGTTAGGGGGCGTCACCGAACAGCCGGGCGTGCCGGGATTGCAGCTCGCGGGCGTGCGGAGGCAGTTCCGCGTCAACTTCCGTAGCGAAGTCCAGGTACTCCTGGTTACCGGGCAGTTCCTTCAGACACTCAGTGACCAGCGTGGCGGCCCGGGCGACGTCACCGCGGCGTTCCGCGATCCTCGCGCGCAGGAAGGTGAGCTCTGGCCCGGCAAGCGCCGGGCTCGCGGCGAGCCGGTCCAGCAGCTCATCCTCGGGGGTTCCTGCGAACCGGTCGAGGAGCATCTCGTGCCAGGCTGCCAGGTCCGTGGTGCGCTCATGGCGTCGGTAGCGGGTCTCGTCGAAACTTCCGTACACGGTGCGCGGTCGCCTCGGGTCCGCCCGTCCGGCCGCGTCCAGCGCGTCCAGGTAGGACTCGGCGAACGTCCGCCACATGTCAGGCGTGGTGAGCAGCCGGGCGAGCGGAACGGCAAGGGCTGTCTCCTTTTCCGGCACCTGACCGTAACCCCGTCGAGTCCAGCCGTAGCCCGACTCCCAGCGGATGAGCTGTTCCGGCACGCGCCGGGCGAAGGCGGCGAAGCCGTCATGACGGAGCACCGACTCCCACAGCGTGGCGACGGCATCCGAAACCACGAACTTCGCGGCCTCCACCGGGTCATCGGAGTGGAAGTAGTCATAACTCTTCATATCGCAGGCAAGGTCAACCATTTCTGCGACGGCCTGCTGCGCTGGACCCGGATCGTCGGCTTGGAGCGCCGCTAGTGCGTCGCCCGCCAGCCGACGGAACGTGAGCCGCCACTTGGACCGCTCGGTGCGGTGCACCCGGCGGTCCCCGGCCATGTAGGCGCCGTCCTTCGCCAGCGTGACGAACGTCGTCACTTCGTCCAGCACGGTGCCCGGGTCCGGCCGTTCCTTCTTCGGCTTTACTTTCGATTTTTCCGCCGAGCACAGCTCGTCCTCGATGCGCTCGCGAACCTGGGCATTCCCTCGCCAGTAGAGAGTCCACAAGATCTTGCGGAGGCGCGCATCGTCATTTGGCGCCATCGCGGTGTAGAACTGATCATGGTTCATCCGGTTCGCCGGCATGACCACCTATCGTAGGCGCGAGGCAGCCGCCACTGGGATATGTTGAGCCCGCCTCGGCGTGGACTCCTCGTAGTCCGGGCCCGCCTAGCCGCCGCCCAGGACATTGGCCTGGCCCGCCGTGATCGCGGTGACCTCGCCGCGGCGCGCGCACGTCATCAGCCGCTCGTGCTCCTGCTCGGGCACCGGCACGGCCTCGCTGGCCAGCATCAGCGGAATGCCGTCCTCGATCCGGTACAGCCAGCGCAGCCGCGGGTTGTACAGCACCGCGTCGTCCGCGAAGTACAGCAGCCCGCGCTTGTCGATGGGGCATACCAGGATGTCGAGCAGGGCGTCCTCCAAGGCCATCACTGCCTCCCCACGTAGCCGGGTACCGCGGCCGGCTCGGGTCCGGCCTCCTCGGCTACCGGGTCCGATGGCTGCCGGGACAGGGTGACCAGCACCAACCCGGCCGTCACGATCGCGGCCAGGCGCAGGCCGAGCTTGGCCGGGCTGGTCGGCAGGTGCTCGTGGAACAGCCAAGTACCCGCGATCACGAAGTACACGCTGCCTGCGACGTTGGACACCGGGACCACAATGGAGGCGCGGCAGGACTGCAGCGCGACCTGGAATAGCAGCATGGCCACCGCCGAGCAGCCCGCCAGCACGTACAGGTAGGGCGACGAGACGATACCGGCCAGGATGCGCACGGCGCCGTGGTGGCCGACGAGGATCCCCGACAGCCCCTTGATAGCCAGCGCCGCGACGCCGTAGAGCAGCCCGGTGCCGATGCCGAAGCAGACTCCCGCTGCCGGGGCGCGGTGGCTGCGGGAGCGGCCGCGCAGCGGACTGGCCGCGACCAGCAAGCCGATCACGACCGAAGGGATCATGACCGCCGCCATCCAGGCCGGGCTGGCGTGGTGGCCCGCCCCGCCTCCTGCCCCGCCAGCCGACGCGGCCAGCAGGATCACGGACACGGCCATCGCACCCACGCACCAGTACTCCACGGCGCCGAGGCGCTCCCGCAAGACCAGCCGGGACAGCACCAGCACCAGCGCGACCCCCGAGGCGAGCACCGGCTGTACGACGCTGACCGGCTCGAACGTCAGCACCACGATCTGGCAGGCCAGCCCGACGAGCATGAGCGCGAACCCGGCCAGCCACGCCGGATCGGCCAGCAAGCTGGCGACCACGCGCGGCACCCGGCGAAGGTCGAGGGCAGGCATCCGTCCGAGAGCCCGTTTCTCCTGGATCAGCCCGACGTTGTAGGCCGTCGCGGCCAGCAGCGCCAGCGCGATCCCGGCGTAGGACGCGGGCATCAGCGATCCCCCTCCCCAGCGATCCCTGCGGTCCCGGGCCCCCCGACGCCCCTGGGCCCCCCGACGCTCCCCGGCTCCCCGGCGCTCCCGGACTCCCCGACGGCCCCGGGCTCCCCGACGGCCCTAGGGGTCCCAGTGGACCCGGCGATCAGCGCGGCGGCCAGGGCGACGAGCGCGCACGCCTGCGCCGGCCAGCCAAACGGGCCGCGCAAGCCAGTGCCGAACGGCCGGACCGCGGCCAGCAGCCCCGATGCGACCATCGCGCCGAAGGCGAGCACGGGCAGCCGCC
>PLDT01000571.1:0-20065 GCA_003136255.1 Actinomycetota bacterium | reverse complement strand
GCGACGCGGATCGCGGAGCTGGCGCAGGCGATACCCGCGGCGGTTCCCGGCGACCGCTCCGAGGTGCTCGACTCGCCAGTCGCGCTGCTGACCGTGAACCAGACCAAGGGCCTTGAGTTCGACCGGGTGGTGCTGGTCGATCCGGCCGGGATCCTGGACGAGTCCCCGGCGGGCGGGCACGACCTGTACGTGGCGCTCACCCGCGCCACCCACCGCCTCACCGTTGTCTACGACGGCGACCTGCCCGCCGCCCTGAGTCGTCTGGAGAGTGTCGTCTAAAGCGTGCCGTCTCGAGAGCTGTGCCGGCTAGCGCGCTGACAGCGTCGGCGCGCTTTCCAGCACCTGCTGGACCTTGCGGACCACGCCGAAGGTGTTCATGAGCCAGTCCCAGCTCAGGCCGCCGGCGCCGATCCGCAGCTCGGTCTGCCCGCCCCGCGGGGTGATCGTGACCTGCGCCTTGACCAGCCGATTCTGGCCGGTGCCGACCACGATCATGTTCGGCTGGCCGTCATGCTCGGCCTGGTACATGGTCCGGCCGATGGCCTTACCGGGCAGCACGTTGTAGCCGTCCCCGAGCCCGTCGCGCAGCGCCGAGACCACCTCCTCCGGGGTCAGGTCGGCCCGCGGAACAGTAACGGTAGGCATTGCTGCTCTCCCTTCGTTTTTCATTCCCCAACGGAAGTATCTCGCCCGCCACCAACCCGCACACCACCGCGTACCCAGCCGCATCGAGCCCGCCGCTTCCTGACCGCTTAAGCTGCCATGGTGGAGACCGAGTCGGAGCAGGCGCTCGCCGGTCCCGCGGCGTCGCACGAGGTGCTGCGAGCCCTGGCCGCCCGCGCTCGCTCGGGCAGCCAGCCCGGAGCCCGGGATGACGGACTGCGGATCGCGCTGGTCATCGAGGGCGGCGGCATGCGCGGCATCCTGTCCGGCGGCATGGCCCTGGCCCTGGCCGAGCTGGGCCTGGTCCCGGCCTTCGACGCGATCTACGGCGCCTCAGCGGGCGCGATCACCGGTGCCTGGCTGCTGAGTCGGCCGGAGGGCCTGCGCGGCTGGACCGAGCCCGCCTACGTCCGGACCCTGATTCGTCGCACCGCGCCACTGCGCGGCCGCCCGGTGGTCGACATCCGCGGCCTGATCGAGGATTTCTACCAGACCACGTACCCCCTGGACTTCGCCGCCGTGCTGGCCAACCCGGTCGAGCTCCACCCGCTGGCCACCGACGCCGCCACCGGCCAGTCCACCGACCTGCACCCGTTGATAGGCAACCCCGCCGAGCTGCGCCTGGCCCTGCGGGCCAGCGCCGCCCTGCCCGTGCTAGCCGGCCCGCCCGTCGAGTTCGCCGACCGCCGCTTCTACGACGGAGGCGTCTCGGAGTCCGTCCCCTACCGCACCGCCCTAGCCCAGGGCGCCACCCATCTCCTACTCCTCCGCTCCCGCCGCGCCCCGCACCCCCACCCCGACGCCCACCCCCCGTTCCTCTCNNCGCCGCGTCGCCCTCGCCCGCCGCGCCCCCCTCGCCCACCGCGCCACCCTCGTCCCGCCCCCCACGCTCGGCCCGCCTGCTCGCCCGCACCGCCCTGCGCCGCGAGTCTCCCGCTCTGCGTGCCGCCTTCCTGGCCCGCGACTCGCGCCGAGCCGCCGACGACGAGCTCCTAGCCGAGTACGAATCCGCCTCAGCAGACACTTCCGTCGCAGCGACCCATCCCGCAGTGCTGTCCATCCGCCCCGCCGCCGACTCACCCGCGGTAAGCCGCCTAGCCACCGACGGCGCCCTGCTGCGCGCCGCCCTGGAAGCAGGCCACGCCGCCGCCCACAGTGCCCTCGACGCGTGCGCCCCGCCTCCCTGACCAGCCCCTCACACCACCGCTAGCACCCCACCACTCCCGTCACACACCACGCGCGACGCTCCCCGCCCGGACCATGATCGCGAAGGAATTTGTACCGCTAGCCGTACCAAATCCTTCATGATCATCGGAATGCCCGAATGGGGCTGCAGTCGCGACCACGAAACGCCCCCGGCTCGGCGAAACGCATCCCGGGGCAAAGCCGCGGGTGCATCGCGCCCGTAACCGGGACGCGTCACACACGGCCAAAATGCCGTAAAGGGGTAAAAGCGTCACCATGGGAGGCGGCCGTAGGCGTCGGCGGGGCCGTCGGAGGACCAGACGTGGCCCCACAGGATGCCGCTGTGGCCGTCCGCCGGCAAGGTAGCGAGGTACACGGTGGCTTCCGCCCCCTCGGCCACCGAACGGAATCCGTTGTTGCGGTTGAGATCGGTCTTCGTGTACCCGGGGTTGGCCGCGTTGACCTTGATCGGCGTGTCCCGCAGTTCCTTGGCGTACATCGCGGTGATCATGTTGAGCGCGGCCTTGGAGGACGGGTAGGCCAGGCTGGCCGGCATCTGGGCCAGCGGGCTCGCCGGATCGGTCATCGAGCAGATGGACCCGACCTCACTGGACACGTTGACGATCCGCGCGGCCGGGGCGCGGCGCAGCAACGGCAGCATCGCGTTCGTCACCCTGATCACGCCGAACACGTTGACCTCGTAGACCTCGCGCATCGCGTCCAGGTCGGTCTGGCTCGCCGGAGTGCCCCGGGCGATGCCCGCGTTGTTGACCAGGATGTCCAGCTGGCCGTACTCCCGCTCGATCCAGTCGGCGGCCTCCCGGACCGACCCGTCAACAGTGACGTCGAGCGGGACGAACCGGGCGTCGACGCCCGCCAATCGCAGCTCGCGCTCGGCCGCCCGGCCGCGCTCCTCGTCTCGCGCCCCGACCAGCACCGTGAAGCCGCGCGTCCCGAACTGCCGGGCAGTCTCCAGCCCGATTCCCTTGTTGGCCCCAGTGATCAGGGCGATCGTCGTCATAGCCCCGACGTTAAGGGCGGCGCCGAGCACACGGGAGAGACCCGCCGAGCCTGGGATCAGCGGTACCACCCTCAGCAGGTCCGCACNNGACGCCGGGGCTGCGCCGCCAGGAGGTGGCCCAGCTGGCCGGCATGTCGGTCGACTACTACATCCGGCTCGAGCAGGGCCGCGGCCCGCACCCGTCGCGGCAGGTACTGTCCGCGCTGGCCCGGGCGCTGATGCTCACCGCCGACGAGCGTGACTACCTGTTCCGGGTGGCGGGGGAGTCCCCGCCGCCGGTGGCCGGGCCGAGCCGGGAGATCACGCCGGGCATCAGGCACCTGCTCGACACCATGCCGGATACCCCGGCCTACGTGGTCGACGCGGCCTACAACGTGCTGGCCTGGAACCGCCTCGCGATCCACTTCATCGGCGACCTGGCCTCCCACGAGGACCGGAACATGATCCGCTGGACGTTCCGCCGGGAGCCGACGGACGTGGTCTGGACCGATGAGCACTTCCTCAGGTTCACCCGGGCCACGGTCGCCGACCTGCGCGCGTCCTACGCCCGCTACCCGGGGGACGTCGCCATCGAGAGCCTGGTCACCGAGATGCTCGCGCTCTCACCGCCGTTCGCGGACATGTGGGCCGAGCACGAGGTGGAGGTGCGCGGGCCGATGCTCAAGTACGTCAGCCACCCGCAGGGCGGGCCGCTGGAGTTCGAGTGCCAAGTCCTGCACATCGCCGAGACCGGCCAGCGCCTGATCGCCTACTGCGCCGCCCCTGGCTCGGCCACCGAGGCGGCGTTCCGTGAACTCGCCGCGCGCAGCGCGCTGCCCGCCTAGGTCAGATACCAGCCCCAGGCAGGACGGGCGGCACGGAGTTCCAGGCTCGCCATGTTTCTAATACACCTCGGATCGCCAAAAGGTTGACCGGGCGGGAGAGCCACGGGCCGTTCGGCCTGGAAAAACGGCTGGCCGGGGAACGGCCGGGCAGATATCACCCGGCCCTAGCGTTAATAAAATGAAATCCCGCGTCACGCGTGGCATATTCGGGGGACGAGCAACGGAGGGCGATGAGCACGGTCTTTAACGAACAGCCGGATGCATCAGATCTGCACGGGGACATGGACCTGGAAGAGCGGCACGCGCTACGGCGGGTGGCGGGGCTCTCCACCGAGCTGCAGGACGTCAGCGAGGTCGAATACCGCGCGCTGCGGCTCGAACGGGTGGTGCTGATCGGGGTGTGGACCGAAGGCAGCTTGGCCAGCGCCGAGAACTCGCTGCGCGAGCTGAGCCGGCTGGCCGAGACCGCGGGGTCCGAGGTGCTCGACGGCCTGATCCAGCGGCGCAGCCACGTCGACGCAGCGACCTATATCGGCTCGGGCAAGGCCCGTGAGCTGGCCGACGTGGTGGTCGCGGTGGGCGCCGACACGGTGATCTGCGACGGCGAGCTCACCCCGAGCCAGCTCCGGCGGCTGGAAGGCGTGGTACACGTCAAGGTCATCGACCGGACCGCGCTGATCCTGGACATCTTCGCCCAGCACGCCCGCAGCCGCGAGGGCAAGGCCCAGGTCGAGCTGGCCCAGCTGCAGTACATGCTGCCCCGGCTGCGCGGCTGGGGCGAGTCGCTGTCCCGGCAGGGCGGCGGCCGGGTGGCCGGCGGCGGCGGGATCGGGACCCGCGGCCCGGGCGAGACCAAGCTGGAAACCGACCGTCGGCGGCTGCGCGCCCGGATCGGGCGGCTGCAGCGGGACATCTCCGGCTTCTCGACCGGGCGGAAGGTCCAGCGTGGCCGCCGGACCCGTCGTGACGTGCCGTCCGTGGTGATCGCCGGGTACACCAACGCGGGCAAGTCGAGCCTGCTCAACGCGCTCACCGGGGCCGGGGTTCTGGTCGAGGACTCGCTGTTCGCCACCCTGGACCCCGCGGTGCGGCGAGCGCTGACGCCGTCCGGGCGCGCCTTCACGCTCACCGACACGGTCGGGTTCGTCCGACACCTGCCGCACCAGCTGGTGGAGGCGTTCCGCTCGACGCTTGAGGAGAGCGCCGAGGCGGACCTCATCGTGCACGTGGTGGACGGCTCGGACCCCGAGCCGGAAGCGCAGATCGCCGCGGTCCGCGGCGTACTGGCTGAGATCGGCGCGGCGCACGTGCCCGAGCTCGTCGTGGTCAACAAGATCGACACCGCCGACCCGGTCGTGCTGCAGGCGCTGCGGGCCCGCGAGCCGGGCAGCATCAGCGTCTCGGCCAAGACCGGTGCCGGCCTGGCCGCTCTGCGGGACGCCATCGAGGCCGCGCTGCCGCGACTGGATACCCACGTCCGGGTGATAGTGCCGTACGGCCGCGGCGACCTGGTGGCCCGCGCCCACGCCGACGGCGAGGTGCTGAACACCGACCACGTGGCGAACGGCACGCTGCTGGAGGCACGGGTCCCGCCAGGTCTGGCCGCGCAGCTGGAAGCGGCCGCCCTGGACCCGCTGACCCCGGTGGCGCCGTAGAAACCCGCAGCGACGATTGTGTTCGGACCGCAGCGTGAGAGTGGTCACGTTGGGCAGGCTTTTTCTCGCCGGCTAAGGCGCCCGAACCCGTGAGCCGATAAAGTTCCGCATTTCCCCGAAGGGCTTGTCTGTGGTGGTTGCGGTGCAATACGGTATCTGGATCGATACGTTGGTGACCGTACCCGCACGGCGCCGACCCTGACTGTGCGGTGCGCAAGCTCAGCTCGTCCAGCGCCCGCCGGCCACCCAGCGGGCGCGAGGCATGGCAGGTGACCGCTCATGGCACGTGAGCTCACCGGTCCCCGGGGGGATCGCCGGTGACTGTACGCCTGCTGACCAACATCGGCCGCCTGTGGACCGGATCCGAGATCCTCAGCAACGCCGCCGTGGTGACCAGCGGCGACCGGATCGCCTGGGTCGGGCCGTCCGCCGAGCTGCCGCAGCGTATTCCCGGGGTCATCGATGACATCGTGGACGTGGACCACGTGGAGAACCTGGGCGGCGGCCTGGTCACGCCCGGCCTGATCGACGCCCATACCCACCCGGTGTACGCGGGCAACCGCTGGGCCGAGCTGGCCATGCGGTCCAACGGCTCGTCGATGGCGGAGATCAACTCGGCCGGCGGCGGCGTGTCGTCCACCGTGACCGTCACCCGGGGCACCGACCCGTGGACCTTGTGTAGCGGGGTGCGGGAGCGGATGGGCCGGTGGCTGCGGTCCGGGACCACCACCATCGAGGCCAAGACCGGCTACCACCTGACCCGGGACGGCGAGCTGGCCGACGTCCGCATGCTGCGCGGCCTGGAGGGCGAGCCAGGCATGCCGCGGGTGCACATCACATTCCTGGCCGCGCACGCGGTCCCGCCCGAGTACTTCGGCCGCCGCGCCGACTACATCGACGCGGTGAGCTCCTGGTGCGCGGACGCCTCGGCGGTCGGCGCCGACAGCGTCGACGTGTACTGCGAGAAGGACAGCTTCTCCGAGGACGAGGCGCGCTGGATCCTCAGCGCGGGCCGCAGGTCGGGCCTGCTGCCCCGGATCCACGCCTGCGGGGATTCGCGCACCGGCGCCGCCCTGCTGGCCGCCGAGCTCGGCTGCGCGTCGGCCGACATGCTGCACGAGGCCAACGAGGACGACGTGGCCGCGTTGGCGCGGGCGGGCGTGGCCGCGGTGCTGTGCCCGGGTGCTGCCCTGCAGGGCAGCACCCGGCCCCCGGTCCGGTCGCTGCTGGACAAGGGCGTCACCGTCGCGCTGGGCTCGGATCACACCCCGGGCCGCAACGGCATCACCTCGATGGCGCTGGTCGTCTCGCTGGCCGTGTCCTACCTCGGCATGAGCGTCGAGGAGGCGCTGCGGGCCGCGACGATCGGCAGCGCGTACGCGCTGCGCGCCACCGACCGGGGCGCGATGGTGCGAGGCAGGTTCGCCGACATGGTGCTGTGGGACGCCGATCACGAGGGCGCGTTCCTGTGGTCGTTCGGCCTGGCGCCGCGTCGCGTCTGGCTGGGCGGCGAGCCGGTCACGGCGTAACCGCCGATTCGGCACCGCCGCCACTGGCGTGGCATGCTGCGGTCATGGCTGCGCGCACCACGGCACCCGCTATGACCGCTCCCGTCACCATCGTGGTCGGCGAGGAGGAGTTCCTCATCGACCGCGCCGTCCGGGACCTGATCGCCGCCCGCCAGGACGCGGGGCAGGCGGGGGACATTCACGACCTGGATGTGGCGGCGCTCGGGCCCGGCGAGCTGGACTTGCTTACCTCACCGTCGTTGTTCGGCGGCGGCAGCGTGGTCGTGATCCGGGCCGCGCAGAACGCGGCCAAGGAGGTCGCCGCGGAGCTGGCCCGGTACGCGGCCAGCCCGGCGCCCGATGTGTCGCTGATCATGACCCACGCGGGCGGGGCCAAGGGCAAGGATCTGCTGGCCGGGGTGAGGGCCGCGGGAGCGCAGGTCATCGAGTGCCCGAAGGTGACCAGGTTCGCCGAGCGGCTGGATTTCGTGCGCAGCGAGTTCCGGCGGGCGGGCCAGCGGGCCGACGATGCGGCCGCCCGCGCCCTGCTCGACGCGGTCGGCTCGGACCTGCGCGAGCTCGCCGCCGCCTGTGAGCAGCTCGCGGCCGACAGCGGCGGCCAGGTGGACGAGGCCGTGGTGGCCACCTACTACCGGGGCCGGGCCGAGGCGACCGGGTTCACGGTGGCCGACCACGCGGTGGAGGGACACCTGGCCCGGGCCCTGGAGCAGCTGCGCTGGGCCCTGGACACCGGCGTCTCGCCCGTGCTGATCTGCAGCGCCCTCGCGCAAGGGGTCCGGTTGCTCGGCCGGGTCGGATCCGCGCCCCGGAACCTGAACGCCGCGGCCCTGGCGGCCGAGGTCGGTGCCCCGCCGTGGAAGATCGACCGGGTGCGGCAGCAACTGCGCGGCTGGCCGCAGGCCGGCGTGGCCCGCGCACTGCACGCCGTGGCCGAGGCCGACGCGCAGGTCAAGGGCGAGACGAGCAGCGCGGACTACGCGCTGGAACGAGCCGTGCGCCGGATCGTCGCGGCCCGGGCCGGCTCCGCCGACGTCTAAAGCCACGGACGTCNNGCAGGCGGAGCCGCGCGCACACTCGCGGGACCACGGCGAGCTGAGCCGCGGGCACCGCTCCAAGCTGACTAGGCCGACTGGAGCTCGGCCAGGCGCTTGGCGATGGCCGACTTTCGGTTCGCGGCCTGGTTCTTGTGGATCACGCCCTTGCTGGCGGCCTTGTCCAGCATTCGGCAAGCGGCGCGCAGCGCGGTCTCGGCCTCCGCCGCGTTTCCTCCGTCCGCGGCCTCGCGGAACTTGCGGACGGACGTGCGCAGCGACGACTTGACGGCCTTGTTCCGCTGGCGCGCCTTCTCGTTCTGCTTGTTGCGCTTGATCTGAGACTTAATGTTCGCCACGCGTGGGAGTCCTTCAGAAGTGAGCTGGTAGGTGACGCGACGACAGTGAGCTGGCCAGTCACGCGACGACGAAGCTTATCCGAGCGAAGCCCTACACTCAAACCAGCGGCCGGACGGCGGGGATAGCGCGTCCGGCATGGGATCATGGAACACCCAGGCCGCGAGGCGGCGAGTCACCCGAAACGGACATTCGTGTCACCTAGTAGTCCTGCCAGTAGTCCTGCCAGCCCGGTCGGCGCCGCGCGCGGCCCGGCGCGCCCAGCCGATGCTGCGCGCCCGGCCCCGGGTCATACCGACCAGGCGGTGATCAGGAACTTCTGCATCATCGCCCACATTGATCACGGTAAGTCGACCCTGGCCGACCGGATGCTCCAGTTCACCGGCGTGGTCGAGGGGCGCCAGATGCGCGCGCAGTACCTGGACCGGATGGACATCGAGCGCGAGCGCGGCATCACGATCAAGAGTCAGGCCGTCCGGCTGCCCTGGGCCAGCGGCGACGACGAGAAACAGTACGTGCTCAACCTCATCGACACCCCGGGCCACGTGGACTTCAGCTACGAGGTCTCCCGCAGCCTGGCCGCCTGCGAGGGTGCGGTGCTGCTGGTCGACGCCGCCCAGGGCATCGAGGCGCAGACGCTGGCCAACTTGTACCTGGCCCTGGACGCCGACCTCAAGATCATCCCGGTGCTGAACAAGATCGACCTGCCCGCCGCGCAGCCCGACCGCTACGCCGCCGAACTCGCCGGGATCATCGGCTGTGACCCCAGCGAGGTGCTGCGGGTATCGGCCAAGACCGGCGAGGGCGTCGAGCACCTGCTGCACGAGATCGTCCGCCTGGTCCCCGCTCCGCACGGCGACCCGGACGCCCCGGCCCGGGCGCTCATCTTCGACTCGATCTACGACACCTACCGCGGCGTGGTCACCTACGTCCGGGTGGTCGACGGCCGGCTCTCCCGGCGCGAGCGGTCGCTGATGATGTCCACCAGGTCGGCGCACGAGACGCTCGAGGTGGGGGTCATCTCGCCGGAGCCCAAGCCGTCCGAGGGCCTGGCCGCGGGCGAGGTCGGCTACGTGATCACCGGGGTCAAGGACGTCCGCCAGGCCCGGGTCGGCGACACCGTGACCAGCGCCGCGCACCCTGCCAAGGAGCCGCTAGCGGGGTACGACCACCCCAAGCCGATGGTCTTCTCCGGCCTGTACCCGGTGGACGGCGACGACTACCCGGACCTGCGCGACGCGCTGGACAAGCTCCGGCTGAACGACGCGGCGCTGGTATACGAGCCGGAGACCAGCGACGCGCTCGGGTTCGGCTTCCGCTGCGGGTTCCTCGGCCTGCTGCACATGGAGATCGTCCGCGAACGGCTGGAGCGGGAGTTCGACCTGTCGCTCATCTCCACCGCCCCGAACGCCGTCTACCGCGTCGTCATGGACACCGGCCAGGAGCTGCGGGTGACCAACCCCAGCGACTTCCCCGGCGGGTCCGAGCCAGGGAAGGGCAAGGTCGACAAGGTCTTCGAGCCGGTCGTGCGGGCCACGATCATCTCGCCCGCCGAGTACATCGGAACGATCATGGAGCTGTGCCAGAGCCGGCGCGGCATGCTGATCGGCATGGACTACCTGTCCGCGGACCGGGTCGAGATCCGCTACACGCTGCCCCTCGCGGAGATCATCTTCGACTTCTTCGACCAGCTCAAGTCCCGGACCCGCGGCTACGCCTCGCTCGACTACGAGCCCGCCGGGGAGCAGCAGGCCGATCTGGTCAAGGTCGACATCTTGCTGCAGGGCCAGCCGGTGGACGCGTTCAGCCAGATCGTGCACGCCGACGAGGCCCGCGAGTACGGCCTGTCTATGACCGCGAAGCTGAAGGAACTGATCCCGCGCCAGCAGTACGAGGTGCCGATCCAGGCGGCCGTCGGCGCGCGCATCATCGCCCGGGAGAACATCCGCGCGCTGCGCAAGGACGTGCTGGCCAAGTGCTACGGCGGCGACATCACCCGCAAGCGCAAGCTGCTGGAGAGGCAGAAGGAAGGCAAGAAGCGGATGAAGACCATCGGCCGGGTCGACGTCCCGCAGGAGGCCTTCGTGGCGGCTCTGTCGACCCAGCAAGGTGACCGCAAGCAGAAATAATTTATGCCGAACGAAGCGCGGTTTCAGCCGCCGGGCCTGATCACCGGGAACGCGTGGAAGGCGTTCGATGACATCCCGATGCGCTGGATGAACGGGGTCAGGTTGGCCTGCTGGAACCCCGGGCCCTGATAGATCACGCCCTGGGTGTGCGCGGTGATGACTGCGGTGATCAGCGCGGCCAGGGTGAAGATGATCAGCGCGGTAATAATCAGCGCGGCGGCCGGCTTCCAGTGGCTGGGCAGGCTGGCCTCCGGCGCGACCATGACGGCCTGCCCGTGCGGGAACTGCGGATAGGGCAGGGCCCCGGCGGGCAGGTCCGCGGTCAGCTCCCAGAGCTGCCCGTAGGTGCGCGCCGCGTAGGCGCGCGCCACCCGGTCGTCGAGTTCGTCCTGGCTCAGCCGCCCCTCGGTGAAACCGGCCCGCAGCACGCCCACGGCCCGCTCACGATCCGCGCTGGACGCGAGCCACGCGGGGTTGACGCCGACGCCTTCGGGCACGGGCGGCTGCGGCGGGAATGCCGGACCTGGACCGTATGCCACGTAAGCCTCCTGCGGACGCCTCTAACTGAGTGTAAGACGTCCGGCGTGCCTCGGAAGTGCCAATGACGTGTTCGGCGTGGCTCAGGGCGTCGGCCCGCCGCCGTTGTGCGCGATCGAGATCGCGACTCCCACCAGCGAGGCCGCGATCAGCACCGACCAGAAGATGATCGCCATGTAGCCGAGTACCAGGCCGCTGGTGGCCAGACCGTCGCCGCGCTGCGAGGTCAGCTTCATCTGCCGCCGGGCGATATGACCGCAGACGACGGCCGGGATGGCCGTGAGCCCGGCGGTGAAGAACTCGGCCACGCCCAGCACCATCGCCGCGATGGCCATCGAGTTCGTCCCGCTGGGCGGCGGCGGCTGGTAGGCCGGCACGGGCCAGGCGGGCATGGGCCCGACGCCGGCCGGCAGGTCGGCCGTCAGCGTCGCCAGCTCCCCGTAGGTGCGGGCCGAGTAGGCCTGCCCCATCCGGTCGTTGTACTCGTCCTGGGTCAGGCGGCCCTCAGCGAAGCCCGCCTTCAGCACGTCGACGGCACGTTCCCGGTCCGCCGAGGATGCGCGCATGGAGTCGTGCGCCCTGATCTGGTAGCCGGGCTGCTGGACCGGATAAGCACCCGGCTGGACCTGATAAGCACCCGGCGGGACGGGGTAGGCGGCCGGCGGGACCGGGTAGGCACCCGGGATCTGGT
Source organism: Actinomycetota bacterium (assembly GCA_003136255.1). Lineage (GTDB taxonomy): Bacteria > Actinomycetota > Actinomycetes > Streptosporangiales > Streptosporangiaceae > Palsa-504. The sequence continues at coordinate 8,443 of PLDT01000571.1, read as the reverse complement.
AGGCACCCGGCGGGACCTGATAGCCAGCGGCGGGGACCTGGTAGCCGCCCGGCGGCACCTGGGTCTCGTCAGGCGGGCTGTACCTCGGGTACTGGGCCGGCCATTGCGACTGGTTTTCTGTCACCGACGCCTCCCATGAACGCGACCCGAATGCCCGCGACTCTTCTCAGTCTAAGCGCGCCATACGTTAATCCGGCATCCTGGCCCCATCCGGACTCGCTGACCTCTCCCGCCGAACGGGTAGCGTGGCTGACATGCCTGGTGCCCTGCCCGACGGCGAACCCGTTCCCGCCGACGGGAACCTGCCAGACAGCGCGTACCAGGGGCTGGGCGAACGGCCGTTCGGGATCTACGTGCACGTCCCGTTCTGCACGACCCGTTGCGGCTATTGCGACTTCAACACCTACACCGCCGCCGAGCTCGGCGGCCCTTCTGCCTCCCGGCCCGGCTCCCCGGCGGTATCCCTGGGCAGCTATCCCGGCCTGGCGCTGGCCGAGATCGGGTTTGCCCGCAAGGTCCTCGCCGCGGGTGAACACCGCGCGGACGTTCCGGTCAGCACGGTGTTCTTCGGCGGCGGGACGCCGACCCTGATGCCTGCGGCCGCGTTCGGCCACATCCTGCGGGCCATCGACGCCGAGTTCGGCTTGGCTCCCGGGGCCGAGGTGACGACGGAGGCCAACCCCGAAAGCGTCGACCAGGCGACCCTCGGCGAGCTGCGCGCCCAGGGCGTGACCCGGGTCTCGTTCGGGATGCAGAGCGCAGTACCCGGTGTGCTCGCGGTCCTCGATCGCGTCCACCAGNNCCGGGGGAGACCGACGCGGACTGGCGGTGCTCGCTGGAGGCCGCCGTCGCCGCCGGGCCCGACCACGTGTCCGCCTACGCGCTCACCGTGGAGCCGGGCACGCGGCTGGCCGCGCGTGTGCGGCGCGGCGAGCTGCCCGCGCCGGACGACGACGTGCTCGCCGACCGCTACCTGCTGGCCGACGAGGTGCTCACCGCGGCGGGCCTCGGCTGGTACGAGATCTCCAACTGGGCGGCGGGCGGGAACCGCGGGCCGTCCCGGTGCGCGCACAACATGCTCTACTGGACCGGCGGCGACTGGTGGGGCATCGGCCCCGGGGCGCACAGCCACGTGGGCGGAACCCGCTGGTGGAACGTGCGGCATCCGGCCGCCTACGGCGCGAGGATCGGCGCGGGGCTCAGTCCGGGCCAGGGCCGGGAGATCCTGGGCGGGACCGAGCAGCAGCTGGAGCGGGTCATGCTGGCGATCCGGCTGGCCGACGGCTGCCCGGTCGAGGTCCTGAGCCCGGCCGGACGAGCGAACGCGGCGGCGGTGGTGGCCGAGGGGCTGGCCCGTCCCGACGCCTGCGCCGCCGGCCGGATCGTGCTGACCCGCCGCGGCCGCCTGCTGGCCGATACCGTCACGCGCATGCTTACCGAGTGACTGAGAGAGACTTACTTGGCGATCTGGGCGCAGATCCAGGCGGGCACCTCCAACCGTTCGCCGCGGTTCGCCGCGCCGATCCCGCGGATCAGGTACTTCAGCACCGAAAGCCAGATCACCAACGCGATCGGGATTACCACCGCCAGGGCCACGGTGAGGCTATCCAGCAAGAGCAGGCCGCACAGGATCAGGCAGCACACCGCGTACAGCAGCCCGGTGAGCGACAGGTTCAGGGCCGTGGCCGCGTGGAACCGCCGGAACGGCGACCTGCGCCGCGCGGTGATGTACATGACCAGCGGGATGACCGGGCCGAGGAAGATCGCGGCCAGGTAGCCGAGCATCGCTGGTTTCGCCTCGGTCAGGGGGATCCGGGGGCGCAGGCTCGGCTCGGGTTGTGCCCGCTTGCTCGTCATCGGACCTCGCGTGTCATCCGCTGCTANNGGCCAGCCGAGGGCGAGCAGCACCCCCTCCTTCCACGGCTGGCCCCGCGGAACCTCCGGCCAGCTCGTGATGCCGACCGAGCCGGGCCGGACCGCGGCCCAGATGTCGATGAACGGATGCCCCACGATCAGCACGTCGGGCGATCGCACACCGGCCGCGATCCGGCTCTCCTTGGAGCCGGCCACCAGGTGGTCCACGAGCACCCCGAGGCGGCGGCCGGGCGCGGGGGCGAACGTCGTCACGATGGCCGGCAGGTCGTCGATGCCCTCCAGGTACTCCACCACGACCCCCACGTCCCGGAGGTCATCGCCCCAGATCTTCTCCACCAGCTCGGCGTCGTGCTTGCCCTCCACGTAGATCCGGCTCGCCCGGGCCACCTTGGCCCGGCTGGGCGGCGGCGCCACCGACCCGGAGGCGGTTCTGGCCCGGGGGGACGCCCCCCCGGAGCCCCCTCTGGGAGCCGGCGGGATGAGCGTGACCGGCTGACCGTCCAGCAGGAACGCCGCGGGCGCGAGCGGGAACACCCGCCGCTTGCCGTGCCGGTCTTCGAGCGTCACCACGCCCTTCTCGTAGCCGACCACGGCCCCGCAGAACCGGCCCTCGGAGTCCTCGACGACCAGGCCGCGCTCGGCCTCGACCTCCGGTACCTCGCGCCGAGTCCGGCGGCGCCCCAATCGCCCGGATTGTCCGTCAGCCAGCACGTCCGAGCCGTATCGGCTGCTCCACACGAGTTTCGGCCTCCCTGGGTACGATCACGGCGGCAGTTCGCCTGGCTGTCGCGCGCGGGAACTTGTTGGACGCAATAGACTTAGCACTCGAGGCTTTTGAGTGCCAAGGAGGTGAATGCGTGCTTGACGAGCGCAAACTTACAGTGCTCCGGGCGATCGTCGAGGACTACGTGTCCACCACCGAGCCGGTGGGATCAAAGTCGCTGGTCGACCGGCATCATTTCGACGTGTCCCCGGCGACCATCCGCAACGACATGGCGGTGCTGGAGGAACAGGGCTTCATCGCGCAGCCGCACACCAGCGCGGGCCGGATCCCGACCGACAAGGGCTACCGGCTCTTCGTCGACCGGCTGTCCAGCGTCAAGCCGCTGTCCACGGCCGAGCGGCGTGCCATCGAGTCGTTCCTGGCCGGCGCCTACAGCCTCGATGACGTGGTGATGCGCACGGTCCGGCTGCTGGTCCAGCTGACCCGCCAGGTCGCCGTGGTGCAGTACCCCTCGCTGACCAGGTCCGCGATCCGGCACATCGAACTGGTCCCGCTCGCCCCGACCAAGCTGCTGGTGGTGCTCATCACCGACACCGGCCGGGTCGAGCAGTGCGCCGTCGACCTGCCGGCCCCGTGGGATGATGCCTCGGTGTCGCATGTCCGCGCGGTCCTGAACGCCTGCCTGGGCGGGCACAAGCTGGCCGACGCCGCCGCCATGGTCCCCGACCTGTCCGAGCGGATCCCGGCCGAGGAGCGAGCGAACGCAAACGCCGTGTTCTCGGTCCTGCTGGCTAGCATGATCGAGCGGAACGAGCAGAAGATCGTCTTCGCCGGCACCGCGAACCTCGCCGCGCATGACTTCAGCCGGGGGCTGCGGGACGTGCTCGAGGCTCTGGAAGAGCAGGTAGTCTTGATTCGGCTTCTCGGGGAGGCGACCGAGCCGGCGATCCTGACCGTGACCATCGGCTCGGAGAACCGGGTCGCGGGCTTGGAGGCGACGTCGGTGGTGTCCACGGGATACGGGAGCTCGGCTCAGCCGCTGGCTAAGCTCGGCGTGCTCGGGCCGACCAGGATGGATTACCCGGGAACGATGGGCGCGGTACGGGCGGTGGCACGTTACGTCGGCCAGATTCTGATGGAGTCCTAGTGCCGGACTATTACTCCCTGCTCAAGATCCGCCGTGACGCGACGCAGGACGAGGTCAAGCGGGCCTACCGCCGACTCGCGCGGGAGCTTCACCCTGACGTGAACCCCGATCCTGAGACCCAGGAGCGGTTCAAGGAGATCACCCAGGCCTACGAGGTGCTGTCGGACACCGAGAAGCGCCGGATGTACGACATGGGCGTCGATCCGTTCGCCAGCGCGGCCACCGGAGCCGGCGCCGGCCCGTTCGGGCCCGGGTTTCCGCTGAGTGACCTGCTCGACCAGTTCTTCGGCGGCGCGGGTGCCACGACCACCCGCGGCCCGCGCAGCCGCGCGCAGCGCGGCCGCAACGCGACGATCAGGATCGAGCTCGACCTGTCCGAGTGCTCGTTCGGCGCGACCCGCGAGCTCACCGTGGACACGGCCGTGGTCTGCCCGACGTGCTCGGGCGAGGGCACCGCGCCCGGCACTCATCCGCAGACCTGTGACATCTGCGGCGGGCGCGGCGAGGTAAGCCAGGTGACCCGCTCGTTCATCGGCCAGGTGATGATGGCCCGGGTGTGCCCGGGCTGCGGGGGATACGGGACCGTGCTGGTCCGGCCCTGCCCGGAGTGCGACGGCGACGGCCGGGTGCGGACCCGGCGCACGATCAAGGTGCGGATCCCGGCCGGGGTCGAGGACGGCACGCACATCCAGCTGGCCGGCGAGGGCGAGGTCGGCCCGGGTGGCGGCCCGCCCGGTGACCTGTTCCTGGAGATCGTGCAGCGCCCGCACGCGATCTTCGAGCGGCAGGGCGATGACCTGCACTGCACCGTGACGATCCCGATGGTGGCCGCGGCCCTGGGCGCCACGCTGTCGGTCGAGAGCCTGGACGGGCCTTCCGACATCGACATCCGCCCCGGTACCCAGTCCGGTCAGGTGATCCCGCTCTACGGCCAGGGGGTCAAGCACCTGAACGGCAATGGCCGCGGCGACCTGGTCATCCACGTGACGGTCGAGACGCCGACCAAGATCGACGCCGAACAGGAAAAGCTGCTGCGTGACCTGTCCAAGCTCCGCGGCGAGGAATCGCCGCCCGGCCGGTTCGCGCCGGGTCAGCAGGGGTTCTTCTCGAGGCTGCGCGACGCGTTCAACGGCCGCTGAGCCGTGTTCTTCTGATAACGCTCCCGGGGGCCGACGTGCCGCAGCCGCCTGTGTTCTTGGCTGACCGTGCCGAGCTCCAGCGCGACGTCATCCTCCTGTCCGGAGCCGAAGGCAGGCACGCGGCCGCCGTCCGTCGGCTGCACCCCGGCGAGCGGGCCGACGTCGGTGACGGCGCGGGCCTGGTCGCCGAGTGCGTGGTGACCGCCCTTTCCGGCCGCGGGCTGGAGCTAGCCGTCCAGGCCAGGCGGGAGGTACCCCGCCCGGATCCCCTGATCACCGTCGTCCAGGCCATCCCCAAGGGCGACCGCGGGGAACTGGCCGTGGAGGAAATGACCGAGGTGGGCGTGGACCGCATCATGCCCTGGGCCGCGGCCCGCTGTGTGCCGGTCTGGCGGGGCGAACGCGGGGCCCGCTCGCTGGCCCGGTGGCGGGTGACCGCACGGGAGGCCGCCAAGCAGTCCCGCCGCGCCTGGATACCCGAGGTGACCGAGCCCGTGTCGGTCGCGGACGTGGCTGTGGTGATCACCAAGGCGGCGCGCGCGGTCGTCCTCGAGCCCGGCGCGGTCCAGAGCCTCGGCGAGCTCAGGCCGCCGGAATCTGGTGACCTGGTGGTGATCGTCGGGCCCGAGGGCGGGATCACCGACGAGGAGAACTCGGCCTTCCGCACGGCCGGGGCGACGCCCCGCAGCCTGGGGCCCACCGTGCTGCGGACCTCGACCGCCGGAACCGTGGCCGCCGCCGTCCTGCTCAGCCGCTCAGGCCGCTGGTAAGCCGCTCAGGCCCGCTGGTAAGCCGCTCAGGCCCCCGACGAAGGCGCTGATGCCGAGTCGTCGGGCCCCGGCCCGGCGGACGACGAGCCGTCCGCCGGGGTGTTGCCGCTCGTGCTGCCCGTCGTCGACGAAGAGCCGGACGAAGCCGGCGACGAGCCGGACGAAGCGGGCGCGCTTGCCGACGTGCTTGCCGACGGCGACCCGCTCTTCTTGGGCTTGGACAAGGAGTTGTCGGAGGCCGTGGACACCGGACCGCGGGTCTGGGCCGAGTTCGTGCAGCTCGGGCTCGGCGTCGGCTTGACGCTCTTCTGGCTGGCCCCACTCGAGCTCGGGCTGAGGCTGGGGCTGGGGGACGTCGCGGGGGTCGTCGTCGGGGTGCCACTAGGGCTGACGCTCGGGCTGACGCTCGGACTCACGCTTGGGCTGACGCTCACGCTCGGGGTGACGCTCGGGGTCACGCTCGCGCTAGCGCTGGGACTCGCGGTGCTGCTGCTGCTCGCGCTCCCGCTGGAGGACATGGTCGGCGGCGAGGTGATCGTCCCGGTTGTGCTGCTCGCCGGACTGCTTGTGGTCGCCGTCGTGGCCGCATGCGCGGACGCCGACGGGCAAGCGGTCTTCGTGACGCCCGCGGCCGCGGCTGGGTTGCTGGGCTGTGAAGCCTCCGGCGTGGGTACCGGAGTATTGCCATGCCCGTCCTGCGATCCCGTGGCGCTCGAGGAGCTCTGGCCGGTAATCGCCGCGCTGAGGTCGTCACTAGCGTGCACGAATGCCTGGCGCGCGGGAGGAACGACCGACAGGACCACGCCGACGGCGAACACGGTCACGCCGACGGCGAAGGCCGGCCGGAGCATCGCCTCGCGCCAGTCCCTGGGCCGCCGCGGCTCCCGGCGCTGCGGTCCCCGTCGCTGGGGTTCCCGCCGTGCGCGGCCGCCTGCGGCCGCCCGGCCGCGGGCATGGTTCCCGTCGTGGCCCGTGCGCCGAAGCAGGTCGGCCAGGGAGCGCAGGCGCCAGATCAGGCCCGCCGCCACGCCCGAGACGGCCAGCCAGATGCCCAGAATCCAATTGGGCTGGCTGGCGTGGGCGGGGCGGGCCCGGATCTTGTCGCGGATCCGCTCCAGTCCGTCCGAGGCCGGCTCTACCTGATCTGCGGCGGCGTGCAGTTCGCGGCGCAAGAAGTCGGCGAAGTCCGGCCCTTGCCCGCCGTCGAAGCCGCCGCCGGATCTCACCATGACTCCCGCTCCAGCTCCGCGCGCAGCGCCGCCATGCCCCGCGCGGTATGACTCTTGACCGCGCCACGGCTGATCTTCATCGCGCCCGCGATCTCGGCCTCGGAGAAATCTGCGTAATACCTCAGTACGATCGCCTCACGTTGCCGCTCTGGAAGCTTGCGTAGCGCATCCACCACGGCGGACCGTTCGAGCTGGGCCAGCGCGCCGTGCTCGGCGCTCGGCATGTCGGGCGGCGCCTTCTGCAGGTTCTTGTCCACCACGGTCCGGTGCCGCAGCACCGACCGGGAGCGGTTCACCACCGCCTGCCGCAGGTAGGCCAGGGCATTCTCNNGCGTGTCCCGCACCAGCAGCGCGGCGAGCCGCACCAGCGCCCGGTAGTGCAGCGAGTACAGCTCGGTGACCGCGCGGTCCGCGCTCCACCCCATGCGCGTAGCGGCCGGGGCCACGAGGGCACCAGGCATGATGGCGCCCGGGGCCATCAGGGTTTCGGTCACATGGGTTGGACGCGCATCCCCGTCCTCAGGTTCACTCACCAGCTAGCGCCTCCGTGCTGCTGCGAGCGCATCGGACCTGATCGCCGGTCCCTCATCCCGATAATCTCCACCCATCTGACCATCCGATGCCTTGCGATCCCGGCTACCGCCCGGACCCCGCAAGCCACTCACCTGGGCAAACGAGCAATCAAGGAGAAAACGGACCGCGTCACGCTGGCTTTCGGACACGCCGCCGGTGATCGCCGGAGGATTGCGGGGAAATTAAGAATATCCATACTGCGCGACCGGACGACAGCACTTGCCGGGATCGGCACGATAACAACGCATGGCCACGTGGTTACTCAGGAGTATCAGCGATCGTAATCACATTGTCGACACCGTCGTGAATGAGCCGGATGCGCGCGGGCCGGGTGGCCATGGCGGATAACATGGAGTCATGGACCTCAGCGGTCCTCCGGGCCTTGGAGAGCGCCGAATTGACGACGAATTGACGGATATCCGAAACGACGACCTGCGCACTTCCAACAACGATCTGCGCGGCAAGAGCGGTCCGAGCGGCAATGGCCAGCCGGGTGAATCGGCCCCGGGTGAAGCCCCGCGCGAGCCGCGGGCCGGTGATCAACGTGAACCGCCATCCCAGGTGAAGATCGTGATCCCGGCCGATAGTTCCATGGTCAGCCTGCTCGGATCCGGGGACGAACTGCTGCGCGTGATCGAGCGCGAGTTCCACGCCGACATCCACGTCCGCGGCAACGAGATCACCGCGACCGGCAACCCGGCGGAGACCAATCTGGTCACGGCGCTGTTCGAAGAACTCCTCGAGCTACTGCGCAAGGGCACGGACCTGACCGCCGACGCGGTGGAGCGGACCGCGGCCATGCTACGGGCCGAGCGCGGCGTGCGCCCGGCCGACGTGCTGACCGTCGGCATCCTGTCCGCCCGTGGCCGGACCATCCGGCCCAAGACGCTGAACCAGAAGCGCTACGCGGACGCCATCGACAAGTACACGATCGTGTTCGCCATCGGCCCGGCCGGCACCGGGAAGACCTACCTGGCCATGGCCAA
>PLDT01000633.1:451-6387 GCA_003136255.1 Actinomycetota bacterium | reverse complement strand
ACGGCGACCAGATGGCGGTGCACCTGCCGCTGTCCGCCGAGGCGCAGGCCGAGGCGCGGATCTTGATGCTGTCCACCAACAACATCCTCAAGCCGGCCGACGGCAAGCCGGTGACCATGCCCACCCAGGACATGATCATCGGGCTGTACTGCCTGACCCGGCAGGCCGAAGGCGTGCCCGGCGAGGGCCGGGCGTTCTCGTCCCTGGCCGAGGCGCTGATGGCCTACGACGCGGGCGAGCTCGACCTGCAGGCCAACATCCAGATCCGGCTACCCGGGATCGTCCAGCCCGAAGGCAGCGAGCTGCCCGAGGGGTACGAGCCCGGTGACCCGATCCGGCTGGGCACCACGCTGGGCCGGTGCATCTTCAACGAGACGCTGCCCGCCGACTTCCCGTTCGTGAACTACGAAGTGGGCAAGAAGCAGCTGACCGTGATCGTCAACTCCCTCGCGGAGACCTACCCCAAGGTGGCGGTGGCCACGGCCCTTGACAACCTCAAGGACGCCGGCTTCCACTGGGCCACCCGGGCGGGCGTGACGATCGCCATCGAGGATGTGGTGGCGCCGCCGAACAAGGCGGCGATCCTGGAGAACTACGAGCGCCGCGCCGACAAGGTGCAGCGCGAGTACGAGCGCGGCCTGATCACCGACGACGAGCGCCGTCAGGAGCTCATCGAGATCTGGACGCACGCCACGGCCGACGTGGCCCAGGACATGGAGGCGGCCTTCCCCGAGACCAACTCGGTCTGGATGATGGTCAACTCCGGCGCCCGCGGTAACCCGATGCAGGTCCGGCAGATCGCCGGCATGCGCGGCCTGGTCTCCAACCCCAAGGGCGAGACCATCCCGCGGCCGATCAAGTCCAGCTTCCGTGAGGGCCTGTCCGTGCTGGAGTACTTCATCTCCACCCACGGCGCCCGCAAGGGCCTGGCCGACACCGCGCTGCGCACGGCGGACTCCGGGTACCTCACCCGCCGTCTGGTGGACGTGGCGCAGGACGTGATCGTGCGCGAGGAGGACTGCGGCACCGACCGCTCGCTGCCCATGCGGATCGCGGAGAAGGACGCCGAAGGCCGCCTGCGCAAGCTGCCGAACATCGAGAACACGGGCACGGGTCGTAGCGTGGCCGAGGACATCGAGGTCGACGGCGTGATCTTGGCCAAGGTCGGCGAAGACACGACCGAGCTGATGCTCGAGCGGCTGACCGAGGCGGGCGTGGAGACCATCCGGACGTCCAGCGTGCTGGTCTGCGAGGCCAAGGTCGGCGTCTGCGGCAAGTGCTACGGACGCTCGCTGGCCACCGGCAAGCGGGTGGACGTCGGCGAGGCGGTCGGCATCATCGCCGCTCAGTCGATCGGCGAGCCCGGTACCCAGCTGACCATGCGGACCTTCCACACCGGCGGTGTGGCGGGCCAGGACATCACTCACGGCCTGCCGCGCATCCAGGAGCTCTTCGAGGCCCGCATCCCCAAGGGCATGGCGCCCATCAGCGAGTACGAGGGCCGGGTCAAGATCGAGGAGACCGAGAAGACCCGCAAGATCGTGGTCATCCCGGACGACGGCGCGGAGGAAGTCGCGTACCCGGTGCCGATGCGGTCCAGGCTGCTGGTCCAAGATGGCGGCCACGTGGCCGTCGGGCAGCAGCTCATCGCGGGCGCGATGAACCCGCACGAGGTGCTNNGGGCGGGCGGTGCAGCTGCACCTCGTGCACGAGGTGCAGGAGGTGTACCGGTCGCAGGGTGTCTCGATCCACGACAAGCACATCGAGATCATCATCAGGCAGATGCTCAAGCGGGTGAACGTGCTTGAGTCGGGCGACACCGATCTGCTGCCCGGTGAGCTGGTCGAGCGGCCCCGGTTCGAGGAGGTCAACCGCGCCGTGGTGAACGACGGCGGCACGTCGGCTTCCGGCCGGGCCGTGCTGATGGGTATCACCAAGGCGTCGCTGGCCACCGAGTCGTGGCTGTCGGCGGCCTCCTTCCAGGAGACCACCCGGGTGCTCACCGACGCGGCGATCCACGCCAAGTCGGACTCGCTGCTCGGCCTGAAGGAGAACGTCATCATCGGCAAGCTCATCCCGGCCGGTACCGGCATGCCGGTCTACCGGAACATCCGGGTCGAGCCCACCGACGACGCCCGCACCTCGGCCTTCCCGCCGGGCGCCTATACCGAGGCGGAGAACTACGCCTTCGGCCAGGGCTCCGGCGAGGCCGTCCCGCTGGAAGAGTACGACTTCGGCTCTTACAACAGGTAAGTACGAGTCACGGGCTGGCGACCGCTTTCAGAGCCGGCCGCCAGCCCGTGCTCTATATTTACGCCGAACGACCCGTGGTGCCCGCCCCCCGTCCCGCCCTCGCCGGCGGGATTAAAAGGGGCGGGGAGCTTGTTGGATATAGGAGCAACGCGGGACGAGCATCCACGTTCCCCGGGGGACCGGGTCGGGTGGAGGCTCGATTTTGCTTGAGAGTTGGGTCATGGTAAGTTCTTGATCCGTGTCCGTGTCCGCATGGGCACGTACGTATGCCAGTTGATGGCTGGGCTTGATGGCTAGGCCCGGGGCTGACGGTCTACGGACCGGCTCCGGGTGGCCGACCGGCTGGCAGCACGGGCTTTCCTCCTCCCAGTAGTCGGCTCGCTACGGGCCACTGACTCCCGGTCACGGCGACACGCCCGACCTCGGGGGTCGGCGGAGGATAAGAAAGCCCAGCTAGACGGACTGCAGGGTCCCGATTTCGGGGCCTCAGCCCGTGTAGTGACCTCGGAAGCTAACACGACGGGAAAGACGGAGACGCGGTTGCCCACGATCCAGCAGCTGGTCCGAAAGGGCCGCCAGGACAAGGTAGCGAAGAACAAGACGCCGGCGCTCAAGGAGAGCCCGCAGCGCCGCGGCGTGTGCACGCGCGTCTACACGACGACGCCGAAGAAGCCGAACTCGGCTCTGCGCAAGGTGGCCCGGGTCAGGCTGACCAGCCAGATCGAGGTCACGGCGTACATCCCGGGCGTAGGGCACAACCTGCAGGAGCACTCGATCGTGCTCGTGCGCGGCGGCCGGGTGCGCGACCTGCCCGGTGTCCGTTACAAGATCATCCGCGGCTCCCTGGACACCCAGGGCGTCCGCAATCGCAAGCAGGCTCGCAGCCGGTACGGAGCGAAGAAGGAGAAGAGCTGATATGCCTCGCAAGGGTCCCGCGGCTAAGCGGCAGCTTGTCACCGATCCGGTCTACGGCTCGCCGCTGGTCACCGCGCTCGCCAACAAGGTGCTCAAGGACGGCAAGCGTTCGCTGGCCGAGCACATCGTGTACGGAGCGCTCGAGGGGTGCCGCGACAAGAGCGGCAACGATCCCGTGATCACCCTTAAGCGCGCCCTGGACAACGTCAAGCCGACCCTGGAGGTCAAGAGCCGCCGGGTTGGCGGCGCGACTTATCAGGTGCCGGTCGAGGTCCGCGCGTCCCGCAGCACCACGCTGGCGCTGCGCTGGATCGTGGCCTACGCCAGGAACCGCCGCGAGAAGACCATGACCGAGCGGCTCATGAACGAGCTGCTCGACGCCAGCAACGGCCTCGGCGCCAGCGTGAAGCGGCGCGAGGACACGCACAAGATGGCGGAGTCCAACAAGGCGTTTGCCCATTACCGCTGGTAGACGCGAGCCTGACCCAGGCTCATCAACGAGACTTACGAGAATGAAGGATTAAAGTGGCCACCCAGACCGCCGTAGACCTCGCCAAGGTCCGCAACATCGGGATCATGGCGCATATCGACGCGGGCAAAACGACGACAACCGAGCGGATCCTCTTCTACACCGGCATCAACTACAAGCTCGGTGAGGTCCATGAGGGCGCGGCCACCATGGACTGGATGGAGCAGGAGCAGGAGCGCGGCATCACGATCACGTCTGCCGCGACCACCACGACCTGGCTCGGCCACACGATCAACATCATCGACACGCCCGGGCACGTGGACTTCACCGTCGAGGTCGAGCGCTCGCTGCGCGTCCTGGACGGCGCGGTCGCGGTGTTCGACGCCGTGGCCGGCGTGGAGCCGCAGTCCGAGACGGTGTGGCGCCAGGCCGACCGGTACGGCGTACCGCGGATCTGTTTCGTCAACAAGATGGACCGGGTCGGCGCCGAGTTCCACCGCTGCGTGGACATGATCATCGACCGGCTGGGCGCGACGCCGCTCGTCGTCCAGCTGCCCTGGGGCGTGGAGGCCGACTTCCGCGGCGTTATCGACCTGGTGCGGATGCGCGCGCTGCTGTGGCAGACCGAGGGCAAGGGCGACAAGTACGACATCGTCGCGATCCCGGACGACCACGCCGAGGCCGCGCGCGAATACCGTGACCGGTTGCTCGAGAACATCGCCGAGAACGACGACGAGATGATGGAGCTGTACCTGGAGGGCACCGAGCCCACCGAGGAGCAGCTCATCGCGGCCATCCGCCGGGCGACCGTGGCCGGCGCGCTGACCCCGGTGCTGTGCGGGACCGCGTTCAAGAACAAGGGCGTCCAGCCGATGCTCGACGCGATCGTGGACTACCTGCCGAGCCCGGTCGACATCCCGGCCGTCAAGGGCCACAAGGTGGGCGACGAGGATACGGTCATCGAGCGGGAGCCCGACCCCGAGGCGCCGTTCGCGGCCCTCGCGTTCAAGATCATGTCGGACCAGCACCTCGGCAAGCTCACCTACATCCGCGTCTACTCCGGCACCGTGGAGTCGGGCAGCAACGTGCTGAACTCGATCAAGGGCCGCCGCGAGCGGATCGGCAAGATCTACCAGATGCACGCGAACAAGCGCGAGGAGCGCCCGTTCGCGGTGGCCGGGCAGATCGTGGCCGTGATGGGGCTCAAGGACACCACCACCGGCGACACGCTCAGCGCGATGGACAAGCCGGTCGTCCTGGAGTCGATGACGTTCCCGGCCCCGGTGATCAACGTGGCCATCGAGCCGAAGACCAAGAGTGACCAGGAGAAGCTGGGCACCGCGATCGGCCGGCTCGCCGAGGAGGACCCGACCTTCCAGGTCAGGACCGACGAGGAAACCGGCCAGACGATCATCGCCGGCATGGGCGAGCTGCACCTCGAGGTGCTGGTCGACCGGATGCGGCGCGAGTTCCACGTCGAGGCCAACATCGGCCGTCCGCAGGTCGCCTACCGGGAGACCGTCACCCGCAAGGTGGAGAAGGTCGAGTACACGCACAAGAAGCAGACCGGTGGCTCTGGCCAGTACGGCCGGGTGCTCATCAACCTCGAGCCGACCGGCGGCGACGGCGGCGGGTACGAGTTCGAGAACAAGGTGACCGGAGGCCGGATCCCCAGGGAGTACATCCCCTCGGTGGACGCCGGCTGCCAGGAAGCCGCCGAGTTCGGCGTCCTGGCCGGCTACCCGATGGTCGACCTGAAGGTGACGCTGACCGACGGCGCCTACCACGAGGTCGACTCGTCCGAGCTGGCCTTCAAGATCGCGGGTTCGATGGCGTTCAAGAAGGCGGCCGCCCAGGCGGGGCCCGTGCTACTCGAGCCGGTCATGGCCGTCGAGGTCAGGACGCCGGAGGATTACATGGGCGAAGTCATCGGCGACCTGAACAGCCGCCGTGGCCAGATCCAGGCCATGGAGGAGCGATCCGGGATCAGGGCGGTCAAGGCGCTCGTCCCGCTGTCGGAGATGTTCGGCTACGTGGGGGACCTGCGCAGCCGCACCCAGGGCAGGGCGGACTACAGCATGCAGTTCGATTCGTACGCTGAGGTCCCGCCCAGCATCGCCAAGGAGATCATCGCCAAGGCGCGAGGCGAGTAGTCAGTCAGTTCGGACCCAAACCCGTTCCACCCCCGCCTGCCACGGCGGGTGGCCCCGCCGCCAGCGGCGGCCAGGCCGGAACAGCAACTAACGAGGAGAAACCAGTGGCGAAGGCCAAGTTCCAGCGGACCAAGCCGCACGTCAAC
>PLDT01000633.1:0-389 GCA_003136255.1 Actinomycetota bacterium | reverse complement strand
GACTACATCAAGAACATGATCACGGGTGCGGCCCAGATGGACGGCGCCATCCTCGTGGTCGCCGCGACCGACGGCCCGATGCCGCAGACCCGCGAGCACGTGCTGCTGGCCCGCCAGGTCGGCGTGCCCTACATCGTGGTGGCGCTGAACAAGGCGGACATGGTCGACGACGAGGAGATCCTCGAGCTCGTCGAGCTTGAGGTCCGCGAGCTGCTCACCGAGTACGAGTTCCCCGGTGACGACGTGCCGGTGGTCCGGGTATCGGCACTCAAGGCGCTCGAGGGCGACGCCGAGTGGGGAGAGAAGGTCCTCGAGCTCATGAACGCGTGCGACGACTCGATCCCCGAGCCGGTCCGCGAGATCGACAAGCCGTTCCTGATGCCGGTCGA
>PLDT01000626.1:11233-14425 GCA_003136255.1 Actinomycetota bacterium | reverse complement strand
ACGGCGTCGCAGTAGGGCCAGGCGGCGGCCATGCCGCCGACTTCGGGGCGGTAGCGGGGGGACTGGGTGCGGGGGTTGGCCCAGACGATCCGGTGGGCGATCCTCGACAGGCGGGCCATCTGGGCGCCGAGCAGGGCGGGCTCGCCGGTCTCCCAGCCGTCGGAGATGATCAGCACCACCGCGCCGCGGGCCAGGCCGCGGGCGCCGTAGTGGTCGTTGAACTCCTTGATCGCGGCGCCGATCCGGGTGCCGCCGGACCAGTCGGGGGCCGCCTCACCCGCCTTGGCCAGCATGGTGTCCGGGCTGGACGCGGCCAGGGCCGGGGTCAGCCGGGTCAGCCGGGTGGCGAAGCTGAACACCTCGGGACGGTTCTGGCTGCCTCGGGCCTGCCCGCCGTGCAGGCAGTACAGGAGCATCAGCAACGCCCGGGCGTAGGACTCCATCGAGCCCGAGATGTCGCACAGCACGACCAGGCGGCGCGGCCGGACCCGGGGCGCCTGGCGGGAGAGGCGGATCGGCTCGCCGCCGCTGCGCCGGGCCTGGCGCAGCGTGCCGCGCAGGTCGGGACGCTTGCCGTCGCGGGCGCGGCGGTACCGGCGGGTGCGGCGCGGCGGGATGGCCAGGGTCATCTCGCGCATGAGCGAGACGAGCTGGAGGAGTTCGGCCGGGGAGAGCTGGGCGAAGTCCCGGCCGCGCAGCCGCTCGGCGGCCGAGGCCACCCGGTGGACGGCCGGGGCGTCGGATAGCGGCTCGTCCTCGCCGGGCGGGGCGGCCGACCCGGTGTCGGTGACCTGCATTCCCGGCAGCAAGCCGTCGAGATCGGACTGGGTCCGGGTGGCGGGCGGCGGCCCGCTGTTCTCCTCGTGCCCCCCGAACTCGGGCGCGGCGGGCAGCGGCAGGTCGCGGAACGGATCGGGGCCGCCGAACAGCAGCGCGAAGACCCGCTCGAAGGTGGTCATCTGGCTCGGGTCGGAGACCAGGGTGGCCAGCGCGCAGACGCGGAGTTCGGCGAGCGAGGCGGCGTTCATGACCGTCACGGCGCGGGCCAGCCGCTCGCACCGGTCCGGGCCGACCGGGAGCCCGGCGGCGTGCAGCGCGGTACCGAGACCCGCGGCCAGTGCCGCCACGTCCGGGGTCGCGGCGGGTGAGGCCAGGGGGGCGGAGAGCGGGGGGTCAGTCAAGGGAGCCGACCACGGTGGCCAGGCCGGCCTGGCGGACCATCTCCTCGTCTTCCGGGTACTTCAGCACGGTGCTCATGGTCTGATCGGCGATCTGGCCGGTTAGCTCGCCGGCGCCGAACACGCTCAGGGCGGAGGCCCAGCTGATCGCCTCGGAGATGCCCGGCGGCTTGGTCAGGTCGAGCTTGCGCAGCCGCTGCACCGCGACCGCGATCTGCCCGGCCAGCGCCTCGCCGGCCACGGGCACGCGGCGCCGGATGATATCGGCGACCCGGGGGGTGTCCGGATAGGCGATCCAGTGGTACAGGCAGCGCCGTTTCAGCGCGTCGTGCAGGTCCCGGGTCCGGTTCGAGGTCAGCACGGTGACCGGGGGCAGCGTGGCCCGCTGGGTGCCGAGCTCGGGGATGGTTACCGCCGCCTCGGCCAGCAGCTCGAACAGGAACGCCTCGAACTCGTCGTCGGCCCGGTCGACCTCGTCGATGAGCAGCACCGCGGGACGGGGCCCGGGATGCAGCAGCGCGGTGAGCAGCGGCCGCGACAGCAGGTACTCCGCGGAGAACAGGTCCCGGTCGCGGATGTGCTCGCCGGCCGCTTCGGCGAGCCGGATGGCCAGCAGCTGGCGCGGGTAGTTCCACTCGTACAGCGCCTCGGCGGCCGCGATGCCCTCGTAGCACTGCAGCCGGACCAGCGGGGTGTCGATCGCGGTGGCCAGCGCCTTGGCCGCCTCGGTCTTGCCCACGCCCGGCTCGCCCTCGAGCAGGATGGGCTGCCCCATCCGGACGGCCAGGAACAGGGCAGCGGCCAGCTGCTGCCCGGCCAGGTACCCGGTCGTCTCCAGGGCGCCAGTCAGCGCGCTGACGTCGGGAAACCGCTCGTCCAGGTCATGGGTCAACGCGCTGCTCACCAGGTCTCGGTCGATTGAACGCTCAAGGTCCGAGTTTAGCTAGCTGATCGCGAGGTCGGTACGCAGCGGGCGGCCCTGGATGGCCCGCCAGACCTGGGCCGGGGTGAGCGGCATGTCGGCGTGCCGGACGCCGTACGGGCGCAGCGCGTCGATGACCGCGTTGACCACCGCGGGCGGCGAGCCGACGGTGGCGGACTCACCAACCCCCTTGGCCCCGATCGGGTGGTGCGGCGACGGGGTGACGGTCTCGCCGAGCTCCCAGGCCGGGCACTCCACGGAGGTGGGCAGGAGGTAGTCCATGAACGAACCGCCCAGGCAGTTCCCGTCCGGGTCGAACGCGATGACCTCCATCAGGGCCATCCCGATCCCGTCCGCGAGCCCGCCGTGGACCTGGCCCTCGACGATCATCGGGTTGATCCGCACCCCGCAGTCGTCGACCGCGATGAACCGCCGGACCGACACCTTGCCGGTGCCGGGGTCGACGTCGACCACGCAGATGTAGGCGCCGCACGGGTAGGTCAGGTTGGGCGGGTTGTACACGCAGCTCGCGTCCAGCTGGCCCTCCACGCCCGGGGGCAGCTCCAGGCTGGAGTGCGCGGCCAGCGCGATCTCGGCGATGGTGCAGCCGGAGTCCGGGTCGCCGCGGACGAACCACCGGCCCCGCTCCCACTCCAGGTCGCCGGCGTCCACCTCGAGCATGGCCGCGGCTACGATCCGGGCCCGGTCGCGCACCTTGCGGGCCACGATCGCGGTCGCCGCGCCGGACACCGGGGTGGACCGGGAGCCGTAGGTGCCCAGCCCGAACGGGGTCTGGTCGGTGTCCCCGTGCACCACCTCCACGTCGTCCGCGGACAGGCCCAGCTCCTCGGCCACGATCTGGGCGAAGGTGGTCTCGTGGCCCTGGCCCTGGGTCTGCACCGAGATCCGGAGCACCGCCGTGCCGGTGGGGTGGATGCGCAACTCGACGCCGTCGGCCATGCCCAGGCCCAGGATGTCCATGTGCTTGCGGGGACCCGCGCCGACGGCCTCGGTGAAGAAGCTGATGCCGATGCCCATGAGGTGGCCGATGGCCCGTTCGGCCAATTGTTCTTTGCGGAGATCGTCGTAGCC
>PLDT01000626.1:0-11220 GCA_003136255.1 Actinomycetota bacterium | reverse complement strand
CCGCCGGGCGCCTTGTTGGTGTACGTGCCGGTGACCCGGCAGTGCGCGGCCTCCAGGTCGTAGGAGCCGGTGAACACGCCGAAGAAGCCGGCCGGGTACTTGCTCGGCTGGGCCGTTCCGTTGAACGCGCCGTGGTCGGCCAGCACGGTGACCCGCACCGCGCGGATCTTCCCGTCGCGGCTGGCGGCCAGCTCGCCGTGCATGTGGAAGTCGCGGGCGAAGCAGGTGGACATCAGGTTTTCCGACCGGTCCTCCATCCACTTGACCGGCTGGCCAGTGATGATCGAGCCGACCACCGCGCACACGTACCCGGGATAGATCGGCACCTTGTTGCCGAACCCCCCGCCGATGTCCGGCGAGATGACCCGGATCTTGTGCTCGGGCAGGCCGGTGACCATGGCGTACAGGGTCCGGTGCGCGTGCGGCGCCTGGGTCGTCGCCCAGATGGTCAGCTTGCCACTGACCCGGTCGTACTGGGCCACCGCGCCGCAGGTCTCCAGCGGGGCGGGGTGGACCCGCGGGTAGAGCATGTCCTGGGTGATCGTGACCTCGGCATCGGCGAACACGGCCTCGGTCCGGGCCGCGTCGCCGGACTCCCAGTCGAAGATGTGGTTGCTGGTGCAGCCGGGCAGGTCGTCGCGGATGACCGGCGCGCCGGGGTCCAGCGCGTGCCGGGCGTCGATCACCGCGGGCAGCGGCTCGTACTCGACGTCGATCAGCTCCAGGGCGTCGCGGGCCGAGTAGCTGTCATCGGCGACCACGAACGCCACCTCCTGACCCTGGAACCGCACCTTGTCGGTGGCCAGCACGGCCTGCCGGTCCCCGGACAGGGTGGGCATCCAGGCCAGGTTCCGTGCGGCCAGGGACTCGCCGGTGATGACGGCCCGCACCTTCGGGTGCGCTTCGGCCGCCAGGGTGTCGATGGCCAGGATCCGGGCGTGCGGGTGCGGGCTGCGCAGCACCGCGCCGTACAGCATGCCGGGCAGGCGCACGTCGTCGACGTAGTAGCCCTGGCCGCGGACGAACCGCTGGTCCTCCTTGCGCAGCATCCGGCCGAAGCCCCCGGTCACGAGGTCTCCCCGGCGGCGCGGTCGGCGGCGNNTCGGCGGCCCAGCGGATGGACCGGACGATGTTCTCGTAGCCGGTGCACCGGCAGAGCTGACCGGAGATTGCCTCGCGGATCTCGGCCTCGTCCGGGTCGGGGTGGTGATCCAGCAGCCAGCGAGCGGTCATCAGCATGCCGGACGTGCAGAACCCGCACTGCAGCCCGTGGCACTCGATGAAGCCCTGCTGCACCGGGTCCAGCACGCCATCGCGTTCGAGCCCCTCCACGGTGCGCACGGTGCCCCCGTCGGCCATCGCCGCCAGCAGCGTGCACGACTTGACCGGCTTGGCGTCCAGCCACATCACGCAGCTGCCGCAGTTCGACGTGTCGCAGCCCCAGTGGCTGCCGGTCAGCCCGAGCTCGTCGCGGATGAAGTGGATGAGCAGCAGCCGCGGCTCCACCTCGCGCGCGTACTCAGTGCCGTTGACGGTCATCGCAACCCTGATCGTCACCGGGCCACCCGGTCGGCGGCCGGCCGGGTCACCCGGTCGGCGGCCCGGCGCAGCGCGCGGGCGGTGAGCTCGGCGACCAGGTGCCGCTTGAAGTCTTCGGGCCCGCGCTGGTCGGCGGCCGGGTGGCAGTGCTCGGCGGCGATGGCGGCGGCGGCGGCGAAGCTCTCCTCGTCGGCTACGCGGCCGCGCAGGAAGTCCTCGGCCTGCGCCGCGACGAAGTGCTCGGCGCCGACCGCGGTCAGGCCGATGCCCGCGGACACGATCAACGGGCGTTCCGCGGGGCCGGCGAGCTCGAGCACCGCCCCGGCCGCGGCCACCGACCAGTCGCCGACCCGGCGGGACACCTTCTCGTACGCGCTGCCGGTGCCGGGCCGCACCGGCACCCGGACCTCGGCCAGCAGTTCACCCCGGCCGACGACCGTCTCGTAGGGGCCCAGGTGGAACTCCCTGACCGGCACCGTCCGCTCGCCGTCCAGCCGGCGGATGACCGCCGTCGCGCGGGTCGCCGCGAACGCGGCGGACAGGTCCTCGGACGGGTCGGCCTGACACAGCGACCCGCCGACGGTGCCCCACAGCCGGACGATCGGGTCCGCCACCACGCGCTCGGCGTCGTGGAAGATCGGGAAGTGATGGCCCGCGACGGCCGAGTCGAGCAGGTCCGCGTGCCGGGCCAGGGCACCGATGCGCAGCTGGTCGCCGTCCAGGGTGATGAAGGCCAGCTCGGCCAGCCCGTTGATGTCGACCAGCAGCTCGGGCTGGGCCAGCCGCAGCTTCATCATCGGGATCAGGCTGTGCCCGCCCGCCACGACGCGGGTCTCCGGACGGCTCAGCAGCGACAGCGCGTGCTCGACGCCGGTGGCCCGCTCGTATTCGACGTGCGAGGGAACCTGCATGTATGCATCATTCGGTGTGCCCGCCAGATACGCAACCAGGGCTGCCTATTAACGGGCGGCGCCGATATCGACCGCCAGCATCTGAGTAACCCTGGTCAGCAACGCGGCCCGGGAGAACGGCTTGCTGATGATCTCTGTCCCCGGATCGGGCCAGCCTTCGCCGCCGATACCTTGACGCTCATAGCCCGACATGAACAGCACCGGCAGGCCCGGGCGCAGGGCGTGGACCTGGGCGGCGAACGCCGCGGCCGTCATGCCCGGCATGACGACATCGCTCACCATCAGGTCGGCGGGCGCCTTCGGGTCCCCGAGCAGGGCGAGCGCCTCGTGCCCGTTCGCGGCCGTCACGACCCGGTAACCAGCGCTGGTCAGCACCCGGTGGGCGACATCTCGGATGGCGGCCTCATCGTCTACCACCAGCACCGTGCCGGCCGACTCCGCCGCCCGCCCCTGCTGCGTCTCCGCCTGCCAGCCGGCCTGGCCCGCGGCGGGCAGCACCACCGTGACGGTGGTGCCATGGCCCAGTTCGGAATGGAGCCAGGCCTTACCGCCGGCCTGCGTGGCGAACCTGCGCACGGCGGGCAGTCCGAGCCCGGCCGCCCGGTCTCCGTTTTTCGTGGTGAAGAACGGTTCGAAGGCGCGTTCCGCGGTAATCACGTCCATGCCGGTTCCGGCGTCGGTGATACGAAACGCGACATAGCGACCGGGGAGCAGTTCAGCGATATCGGCGGCGTCCCGCCACTCCGGCGAGAGGTCCTCCGTATCGATATTCACCGCGTCGATGACAAGCTGACCGCCGCCCGGCATGGCGTCGCGGGCGTTGACCGCGATGTTGAGGATGGCCTGCTTGAGCAGCCCAGGATCGGCTTGCACCGGCCACAGGCCCTCGGATTTCCCGGTGGCCAGGAGGACGTGCTCGCCCAGTACCTCAACCAGGAGCCCGGTGGCATCGCTGATCGTCTGGCCGAGGTCCAGCAGGATGGGCTCGCCCTCCTCGCGCCTGGCGAACGCCAGCAGGTGCTTGATCAGCCTCTTGGCCTCGTCGGCGGCCTCTTCAATCTGCTCCACGTCCCAGCGGACGGGTCCCCACTTGGCCGCGCTCTCGGTCGTCTCGGCGACGATCACCTCGTCGCGGACCAGGCTCGCGTAGTTGGCGATCACCGTGAGCGTGTTGCTGAAGTCGTGCGAGATCCCGCCCACCAGCTGTCCCAGGCTGGCCAGGCGGCGCGTCTGCTGCAGCTCGTGCTGGAGCCGCTGTATCTCGGCCTGCGCCTGCCAGGCGGCGGTGGAGTCCTGCACGAAGATCGCGAGATAGCGCTGGCCAGCGGGCCACCGGCGGACGGATCCGGTGAGGTGGACCCAGACGATCTCGCCATCGGCGCGGACCAGGCGCGCGTCCGCCTCGATCTGGGCGCTCACACCCGACGTGACGTCGTCGATCAGGACCTCGAGCGCGGGCTGGTCCTGGGGGTGGAAGCAACTCAGGAAGTCACTCCCGCTCAGTTCCTGCCGGGAGTAGCCGGTCAGCTGGCAGTACGTGACGTTGACCGCGAGGTAGGCGCAGCGCCGGTCGGCGGTCAGGCTGGCCATGACCAGACCGACGGGCGCGCGGCCGAACTCCCGCCAGAACTGCTGCTCACTGGCCCGCAACGCATCGGCCCAGTCCCCTTCGGTCACATCGGCGGCGGACAGCCGGTGATCCGGAGCAGCGTTGTCGTCGTGCGTCACAAGTGCCCCCCTTTGAACCCAGGCCGGCCCGCGCTGACCCCAGCGACCGTGACCCCGGTATGCGCCCGAGTATATCAAGGAGTAACTACCACGATGCTCTCTGTAGCCAGCAGCGGTCAGCGGCCGCCGATGTCTTCGCTCCAGACCTGCGGGTAGCGCTCCTGGAACTCGCGCATGGCGGCCACGCAGCCCTCGTCGTCGAGCAGCACGATCTCCACCCCGCGGCCGGTCAGGAAGCCCAGGTCACCGGCGTAGGTCTCGGCCTCGCCGACGACCACCCGGGGGATCTGGAACAGCAGGATCGCCCCGCTGCACATCTGGCACGGGGACAGCGTGGTGTACAAGGTGGTGCCAGCGTAGGACGGGCGCCGGCCGGCGTTGCGCAGGCAGGAGATCTCGCCGTGCGCCACCGGGTCGCCCTGCTGGACCCGCTCGTTGTGCCCGGCCGCGATGACCTGGCCCTCCGTGGCGAGGACCGCGCCGACCGGCACGCCGCCGCCCTCCAGGCTGGCCCGGGCCTGGCCCAGGGCCAGCGCCATCAGCTCGCGGTCGGTCTGATCCGGCTGCGCGTATCCCATGCCGGCCTACGCTACCGGACGCTCCCGGGTCAGCCGCCAGACCACCCCGACGCCCGTCCCCGCGGCCGGAGGCAGGTCGAGGGGGCGCCGCTCGACCTCGGTGAAACCGAGCTTGCGCGGCACCCCGGCGCTGGCCACGTTGAGCTCATCGTGCACGATCTCCACCCGGTCCACGCCGGGCAGGCCGAACGCCGCTTGCACCAGCGCCGCCGACGCCGCGGTGGCCAGGCCGCGGCGGGTCCAGGCCCGGTGCACCCAGTAGCCGATCTCCAGGCCGCCCGGCCCGATCCGGTCCATCAGGCTGCAGCCGCCGGCCAGCGTGCCGTCGGCGATGATCGCGTAACCGTATTCCGAGCCGTCCGCCCAGGCCTGCGCCGACTTGGCCACGAACTCGGCCGCGGCCTGCCGGGTGTAACCGGCCGCCCAGGGCATCCACGGGCGCAGGTGATCCAGGGACTCGGTCACCGCCGCGAACACGGCGTCCAGGTCGTCCTCCCGGTGCCGCCGCAAGGTGACCGGACCGTGGACGAGGAGGTCTTCTGGCCGTTCGATCATGCCGGCCTGCGCCCCTCTCTCTTCCGATATGACCGAACGATACGTGGCTTACGCACCCGGGCCCGGCGGGCCTGCGCCGCGCGCGCGGCGCGCGGCCAGTCGTAGCTGAGTTCCTCCCCGACCCGGAGCCGCGCCCAGCGGGCCGCTTCGACCTGCAGGGCCTGGGCGGCGGCCGCGATCTCGGCCGGTTCGACCGCCGCGTCGGCGGCCGGGAGGACGGCCAGCTTGGTCGCGGCCAGGGTCAGGATCTGGGTGTCGGACGGGTGGTCCAGGCCGGCCACGCACTCGACCAGGTCGGCCAGCAAGGCAGCGCGCAGGCCCGGCTGGCGGACGCTGGTCCGGCCCGCCGCGACGGCGGCCCAGGTGCCGTCCCCGATGCGCAGCTCGCGCTCCACCACGAAGTCCACGATCTCGTGCGGCAGCCGGGGGCCGGCCGGGCCGCCGTACCGCCGGTACACGGCTCCGTCGTCGCGCTCGACCAGGGCGTAGGCGCGCTCGTGGTCCGGGAGCCGGGGAAACCTGACGCGCATATCCCCACTATGCGGAGCGGCCAGACGGGGCGCCTAATGATTTTCGCTGACTGGTCACATGCCATAGCGTGAGGTCGTGGCGGGACGCGGGACGACGGCGACGGTGGCGCTGGAGCGGGCCGGGATCGCGTTCACCGTGCACGAGTACGCGCACGACCCGCGGGCCGCCTCGTACGGGCGGGAGGCCAGCGAGGCGCTGGGGGTATCCGCGGACCGGGTGTTCAAGACGCTGATCGCTTCGGTGGACGGTGACTTGGTGGCCGGGGTCGTCCCGGTCGAGGGCCAGCTCGACCTCAAGGCGCTGGCCGCCGCCGCGGGCGGCAAGCGGGCCGTGATGGCGGAGGTGGCGGCGGCCGAACGAGCCACCGGGTACGTGGCGGGCGGCATCTCCCCGGTCGGCCAGCGCAAGCGGCTGCCCGTGGTGCTGGACGCGTCGGCGCTGGCGTTCGGCACGGTGTTCTGCAGCGGCGGCCGGCGCGGGCTGGAGATCGAGCTCGCCCCCGGCGACCTGATCCGGGCGGCCAGCGCGACCGTGGCTAGCATNNGGATGAGGCCAGTGACGCAGCTGGGCGTGGCGCCGACCGCCGGGGAGCTGGATCCGGCCGAGCGGATGTCGGCCGACGAGCTCCGGGCGCTGCAGCTGGACCGGCTGCGCTGGACGCTACGGCACGCCTACGCCAACGTCCCGTTCTACCGGAAGAAGTTCGACGCGGCGGGGGTGAGCCCGCAGGACTGCCGCTCGCTGGAGGACCTGGCCTCCTTCCCGGTCACGACCAAGGACGACCTGCGGGCGAACTACCCGACCGGCATGTTCGCGGTCCCGGTGGCCGAGCTCCGGCGGATCCACGCCTCGAGCGGGACCACCGGGCAGCCCACCGTGGTGGGGTACACCCAGCCCGACCTCGACACCTGGTCGGGCCTGATGGCCCGGTCGATCCGGGCGGCGGGCGGGCGGCCCGGCGACATGGTGCACGTGGCCTACGGGTACGGGCTGTTCACCGGCGGGCTGGGCGCCCACTACGGCGCCGAGCGGCTGGGCTGCACGGTCATCCCCGCCTCGGGCGGCGTGACCGGGCGCCAGGTACGGCTGATCGCGGACCTGCGGCCGCGGGTGATCATGGTCACGCCGACCTACATGCTGACCATCCTGGACGAGTTCGACCGGGCCGGGCTTTCCGCGCGGGAGAGCTCGCTGGAGATCGGCATCTTCGGCGCCGAGCCGTGGACCGAACAGATGCGGGCCGAGCTGGAGGAGCGGGCCGGGCTGCACGCGGTGGACATCTACGGGCTGTCCGAGGTGATGGGGCCGGGCGTGTCCGTGGAGTGCGTGGAGACCAAGGACGGCCTGACCATCTGGGAGGACCACTTCTACCCCGAGCTGATCGACCCGCTGACCGGCGCGCCCGCGCCCGCGGGCGAACGCGGCGAGATCGTGTTCACCTCGCTGACCAAGCAGGCCATGCCGCTGATCCGGTACCGGACCAAGGACCTGACCCGGCTGCTGCCGGGCACCGCCCGGCCCGCGCACCGGCGGATGGAGCGGGTCACCGGCCGGTCCGACGACATGATCGTGCTGCGCGGGGTCAACGTGTTCCCGACCCAGGTCGAGGAGGTCCTGCTCCGGGTCCCGGGCCTGGCCCCGCACTTCCAGCTCGTGCTCACCTCGCGGGACCACCTGGACGAGCTGACCGTGCAGGTCGAGGCGCGGGCCGGGCTGGGCGAGGAGCAGCGGGCCGCGGCGGCGCGGACGCTGGCCGCCCAGGTCCACGACCACGTGGGCGTCCGGGTCCAGGTCGTGGTGGGCGACCCGGACACGATCGAGCGGTCGGCGGGCAAGATGCGCCGGGTGGTCGATCAACGGAACCGCTGACCGGTCGGCCGGGGGCGAGCACCACGGCCGTTCGGCCGAATTAAAGATGGACGGCGGCCGGCCTAGCGTGCGCAGGGCAGGTCCACGGTGATCAGGGTCGGGCCGCCGGGCGGGCTGGCGATCTCGAACGTGCCGTCGACCGACGCGGCGCGCATGGCCAGCCCGGCCAGGCCGGTGCCACGGGCCGGGTCGGCGCCGCCCGCGCCGTCGTCGCTGACGATGATATGCAACCGGTCGCCGGCCCGCTGCACGACCACCTCGGCCTGGCTGGCCTGGGCGTGCTTGGTGATGTTGGTCAGGCTCTCGGACACCACGAAGTACGCCACCGCCTCGATCGTGGCCGACGGGCGGCGGGGCAGGTCCACGGTCAGCCGGACCGGGATCGCCATCCGCGCCGCCACCCCGGACAGGGCCGCGTCCAGGCCCCGGTCCTCCAGCACGGCCGGGTGCAGGCCGCGGACCAGGTTGCGGAGTTCGGCCAGGGCCGCCTTGGCGTCCTCGTGGGCTTCGGCCAGGGCCTCCTGGGCCTGCTCGGCGGTCCGGGCCTGGATCCGCGCCAGGCCCAGGTTCATGGCCAGCGCGACCAGCCGCTGCTGGGTACCGTCGTGCAGGTCCCGCTCCAGGCGCCGCCGCTCGGCGTCGGCCGCGTCGACCGCGCCGGTCCGGGTCTGGGTCAGGCGTTCCACCTGGTGTTCCAGTTCCTGCGCGCGGCTGGGACCGAGCAGGGCCCGCGCGGCTGCTGCGTCCAGCGCCGCGACCGCGGCGGTGAGGCGCGGCGCCGCGGTCAGCAGCACGAGCCCGCCCAGGGTCAGCCAGACGTCCAGCGGGATGGGCGTCCGGTGCAGGAACTCGGGCGGCCAGGATGTGCCGTGGGTCAGCAGGCTCGGCGGCGCCAGTCCCCACGCGTAGACGTAGACGCCGGTGGCGGCCAGGCCCGCCAGCCACGCCGCGACAGCGGCGGCCGCGGCCGCGGCCAGCACCGGAGCGGCCACCAGGTGGTAGCCGAGCTGGCGCCAGGTGGCCGGCGAGCGGGCGTAGGCTTCCAGGCCGGCCTTAGTCCAGCGGTGCTCGATGGGCGGCGGGGGCGGTATGTCTACCCCGGCGGTGGCGCGCAGGCGGTACCGCTGCATCGCGGTGAGCGCGGGCGTCGCGAGGAACACGACGACGAGGGCCAGGATCGGCAGCGCCCACTTCGGCGGGTGCAGCAAGCCCGCGGCCACCACGACCGGCGCGGCGAGCAGGACCGGGATGCTCCCGGTCAGGTAGAGGGCCTGCCGCCAAGCCGGCCGCGACCAGGGCCGGAGGGCTCGCGACCCGGCGGGCGGGTCTTGAGGCTGGACGAGGGTGGCCATGCCTCCCACCGTAGGCGACCCGGCCTGGCCTGCCCATCCAGCCCGTTTCACCATCGGGGGTGGTGCTGGCCCCACCCTCGATTCGGGGGCCTGGGACAGTGTGCCCGCCCCCCCGGGCGTGACACGGTGGCGTCAGTTTCCAGACCCAGGAGGATCTGATGATTGAACGCAGTGTTATTGACCACGGGGCGCCGGGCGACGTGATCCAGCTGGACGGCGTGACCAAGACCTACCAGGGCGGCGGCCCGCCGGCGCTGGCGGACGTCAGCATGGGCGTGGCGGCCGGCGAGGTGGTGGCCGTCATGGGCCCGTCGGGCAGCGGGAAGTCCACGCTGCTCAACCTCATCGCCGGCCTGGACCGGCCCACCTCCGGCGCCGTCACGGTGGCGGGACGGCGGATCGACACCCTGAGCGAGAGCGCGCTGGCCCGGTTCCGCGCCCGCCACGTCGGGATCATCTTCCAGTTCTTCAACCTGCTCGACGACCTGACGGTGGAAGACAACGTGCTGCTGCCCGCCCAGCTGGCCGGGGCCTCCCGGCGGCAGGCCCGGTCCCGGGCCGGTGAGCTGCTGGCCCGGATGGGCCTGGAGTCGTTTCGTGACAAGTATCCGGCCCGGATGTCGGGCGGCCAGCGGCAGCGGGTGGCCATCGCCCGGGCGCTGGTCAATTCCCCCGCGGTGCTGCTGGCCGACGAGCCGACCGGGGCGCTGGACACCGCCACCGGCCAGGAGATCGGCGCTCTGCTGCGCGAGCTCAACGAGGGCGGGCAGACGCTGGTGCTGGTGACCCACGACCCGGGGCTGGCCGAGCGGTACGCGGCCCGCACCGTGCGGCTCGTGGACGGACGGCTGGCCGGCGCTGGTGTGGGGGCCCTGCGATGAGCTGGTACGGGCCGGTCAGGACCGCCACCGGCGGGCTGATGCGGCACAAGGTACAGGCGGTCGTGATCGGGATGGTGCTGCTGGTCTCCACCGCCTCGGCCACGCTCGGCCTCGCGCTGCTGGCGGCGGGCAACGCGCCGTTCACCCACGCCTTCGCCGCCCAGCACGGCGCGGACCTGGCCGTCACCGTGAACCCGGCGCGCGCCACCGCCACGCAGCTGGCTGGTGTTCGTGACCTGCGGGGGGTCACCGCGGCGGCCGGACCGTTCGCCGAGGCGACGGTGCAGGTGCAGTACCAGGGCCAGCCCTGGGGTCAGTTCACCATGGCCGGGCGGGCGTCGGCCGGCGGCCCGGTGGACGATGCGGTGCTGAGCTCCGGGCACTGGCCGGACGCGCCCGGCCAGGTGGTGCTGGACGAGGCGTCGCAGGACTTCGGCGGGCTGCAGGTCGGCAACCGGCTGACCATTACCGGGCTGCCCCGAGCCACCTCGCTGACCGTGGTCGGTATCGCCAACTCCGTCACCGACACCGCCGACGGCTGGGTTGTCCCGGGCGAGATCGCCGCCCTGCAGGGGCCTGGCACGCCGCCGAGCGCGCAGCTGCTGTACCGGTTCACCAGCGCGGGCACCAGCGCACAGCTCGGCGCCGACCTGGCGGAAGTCACAGGGGCACTTCCGGCGGGCACGGTGACCGGTCACTACCCGTGGCTGTCCGCGGAAAGCCAGAACACCAGCAACGGCGCGATCATGGAGCCGTTCGTGGTCGCGTTCGCGCTGATCGGCCTGGTCATGGCGGTGCTCATCGTGGCCAACGTGGTCAGCGGCGCGGTCGTCGCCGGGTACTACCGGATCGGCGTGCTGAAGAGCATCGGCCTGACCCCGGCGCAGGTCGTGGTCGCGTACCTCAGCCGGGTCGGCCTGCCGGCCCTGGCCGGATGCGTGGCCGGGGTGGTGGCGGGCAACGTGCTGGCCATCCCGGTGCTGAGCAAGTCGGCCGAGGCCTACGGCGTCGGCCATCAGGGGGTGCCGTGGTGGGCGTCGGTCCTCGCGCCGGCCGGGCTGCTGGCGCTGACCGTGCTGGCCGCATTCGGGCCCGCGCTGCGCGCGGGACGGCTGTCCGCCACCCAGGCGATCGCGGCGGGTCGCGCCCCGGCCGCGGGCCGCGGGTACGCCGTGCACCGGCTCGCCGCCCGGCTGCGGCTGCCGCGGCCGATCGGTCTCGGCCAGGCCGCGCCGTTTGCCCGGCCCGCGCGTACCGCGGTGAGCCAGGCCGCGAT